>NZ_JBEORW010000004.1:0-307981 GCF_040302565.1 Streptomyces sp. NPDC097981 | reverse complement strand
CCAGATGTGGAAGCCCGGTAACGGGTGGAGCTGACTGGTACTAATAGGCCGAGGGCTTGTCCTCAGTTGCTCGCGTCCACTGTGTTAGTTCTGAAATAACGAACAGCTGTGTTCATGCCAGCGTTCAAATTTCATAGTGTTTCGGTGGTCATAGCGTTAGGGAAACGCCCGGTTACATTCCGAACCCGGAAGCTAAGCCTTTCAGCGCCGATGGTACTGCAGGGGGGACCCTGTGGGAGAGTAGGACGCCGCCGAACAATCATTGTGGGAAAGCCCCGCACCTTATGGTGCGGGGCTTTTCTGCGTTCAGGGCCGGTGCGTGTTCCTGTAGGGTCAGGAGGCATCGTTCGTACGTTCAACAGGTGGAGGCCCCCGGGTGGAGGTCCAGGAGACTCGGGTTCAGACGGACCGAATTTTCACCATTCCGAACATCCTGAGCATGGCTCGCCTCGCCGGCGTGCCCCTGTTCCTCTGGCTGATTCTGGAAGAGCACGACGGGTGGGCGCTGGCCGTGCTCATGCTCAGCGGGGTCAGCGACTACCTCGACGGCAAGTTGGCACGGCGCTGGAATCAGATCAGCAGCCTCGGCCGGCTGCTGGATCCCGCCGCGGACAGGCTTTACATCCTCTCCACGCTCTTCGGCCTGACCTATCGAGACATTCTGCCGCTGTGGCTCACCGGGGCGCTGCTGGCCCGTGAGCTGATGCTGCTGGTCATGGTCTGGATCCTGCGCCGCCACGGCTATCCGCCGCCGCAGGTCAACTTCCTGGGCAAGGCCGCAACCTTCAACCTGATGTACGCCTTCCCCCTGCTGCTGCTCAGCGACGGTACGGGTTGGTTGGCCTGGATGGGGGCAGTTTTCGGATGGGCGTTCGCCGGATGGGGTACAACCCTCTACTGGTGGGCAGGAATCCTTTACGTGGTGCAAGTCCGTCGGATCGTGAAGGCGGACGCCGCGGCCGATTGAGCTCGCTCGGCGCCCGGCTGACGCGGAAGAGTTGCGGAGTCACCGTCCGGGACGGGTGAGGTCGGCGAGAACGTCGTCTCTCAAGGAGGACTCTTCCGACATGAAGGCCGTCGTTATGGCCGGTGGCGAAGGCACTCGTCTTCGCCCCATGACCTCGAGCATGCCCAAGCCGCTCCTGCCGGTGGCCAACCGGCCGATCATGGAGCACGTGCTCAGGCTGCTCAAGCGGCATGGGCTCAGTGAGACCGTTGTCACCGTTCAATTCCTGGCGTCACTCGTCAAGAACTACTTCGGTGACGGCGAGGAGCTCGGAATGGAGCTCACCTATGCCAACGAGGAGAAGCCACTCGGCACAGCCGGCAGTGTGAAGAATGCCGAGGAGGCCTTGAAGGACGACGCTTTCCTCGTCATTTCCGGTGATGCGCTCACCGACTTCGACCTCACCGACCTCATCCGCTTCCACAAGCAGAAGGGCGCACTCGTCACGGTGTGCCTGACCCGGGTGCCGAACCCGCTGGAATTCGGCATCACCATCGTGGACGAGGAAGGCAAGGTCGAGCGCTTCCTGGAGAAACCGACGTGGGGGCAGGTGTTCTCGGACACCGTCAACACCGGTATCTACGTCATGGAGCCCGAGGTCTTCAATTACGTGGACCCGGATGTTCCGGTCGACTGGTCAGGCGATGTCTTCCCGCAGCTGATGAAGGAAGGCCGGCCGATCTACGGCTACGTGGCCGAGGGCTACTGGGAAGACGTCGGCACGCACGAGAGCTACGTCAAGGCACAGGCCGACGTACTCGAAGGCAAGGTCCAGGTCGAGATGGACGGCTTCGAGATCTCGCCCGGAGTGTGGATCGCCGAAGGCGCCGAAGTGAGCCCCGACGCCGTGCTGCGCGGCCCGCTGTACATCGGGGACTACGCCAAGGTCGAGGCCGGCGTGGAGATCCGCGAGCACACGGTCGTCGGTTCCAACGTCGTCGTCAAGAGCGGGGCCTTTCTGCACAAGGCCGTCATCCACGACAACGTCTACATCGGGCCCCACAGCAATCTGCGCGGCTGCGTCATCGGCAAGAACACCGACATCATGCGGGCCGCCCGGATCGAGGACGGGGCTGTCATCGGCGACGAGTGTCTCGTCGGTGAGGAATCGATCATCCAGGGGAACGTGCGGGTCTACCCCTTCAAGACGATCGAGGCGGGCGCCTTCGTCAACACGTCGGTGATCTGGGAGTCCCGCGGTCAGGCGCATCTGTTCGGGGCCCGCGGAGTCACCGGCATCCTGAACGTGGAGATCACGCCCGAGCTGGTGGTCCGGCTCGCCGGCGCGTATGCGACGACCCTCAAGAAGGGGGCGACGGTCACCACGGCCCGTGACCACTCCCGAGGCGCGAGAGCACTCAAGCGGGCCGTGATCTCGGCGCTCCAGGCCAGCGCGATCAACGTGCGCGACCTGGAGAACGTACCGCTGCCCGTGGCGCGGCAGCAGACCGCCCGGGGCAGCGCCGGCGGGATCGTGCTGCGGACCTCGCCCGGGGTACCGGACTCGGTCGACATCGTGTTCCTGGACGAGCGGGGAGCGGACCTCTCGCTCCAGCAGCAGCGCAAGCTGGACCGGGTGTACGCACGGCAGGAGTACCGGCGGGCGTTCCCGGGCGAGATCGGTGACCTCCAGTTCCCGGGCAGCGTCTTCGACGCCTACACGGGCTCGCTGCTGCGGCGGGTGGACACGACCGGGATCGCGGATTCCGGGCTCAAGGTGGTCGTGGACGCCTCCAACGGCAGTGCCGGGCTGGTTCTGCCCAGCCTGCTGGGCCGGCTCGGCGTGGACGCGCTGACGATCAATCCGGGGCTCGACGAGTCCAGACCGACGGAGACCGCCGAGTCCCGCCGGGCCGGGCTGGTGCGGCTCGGGGAGATCGTGGCCTCGGCGCGGGCCGCGTTCGGGGTGCGGTTCGACCCGGTGGGCGAGCGGATCTCCCTGGTGGACGAGCGTGGGCGGATCATCGAGGACGACCGGGCGCTGCTGGTGCTGCTCGACCTCGTGGCCGCGGAGAAGCGCAGCGGCAAGGTGGCGCTGCCGGTGACCACGACCCGGATCGCCGAGCAGGTGGCGGCGTACCACGGGACCCAGGTGGAGTGGACGACGACCTCGCCCGACGATCTGACGCGGGTGGGCCGCGCGGAGAACACGATCTTCGGCGGGGACGGCCGGGGCGGGTACATCGTCCCGGAGTTCAGCAGCGTCTTCGACGGGTCGGCGGCCTTCGTCCAGCTGATCGGGCTGGTGGCGCGGACACAGCTCACGCTGAGCCAGATCGATGCGCGGATACCGCGAGCCCATGTACTCAAGCGGGACGTACCGACCCCGTGGGCGGTGAAGGGTCTCGTGATGCGGCGGGTTGTGGAGGCGGCAGGGGACCGGCAGGTGGACACCACCGACGGAGTGAGGGTGGTCGAGGCCGACGGGCGGTGGGCGCTCGTGCTGCCGGACCCGGCGGAGGCGGTCACTCACCTGTGGGCCGAGGGTCCCGACGACGCGTCCGCGCAGGCGTTGCTGGACGAGTGGGCGGGTGTGGTGGACGGCGCGGGGCACTGAGCGCCTGACACCTGCCGGACCAGCGCAGTCCGGGGGACCGGGTGCGGAGCGGCTGCTCCGGTCCACCGGACGGGCGCATTCGGTGTGGGCCGCTGCGACATGCGACGATGAGCGGCATGTCGCAGCCGCCCCACAGCCGGAGTTCGGTGCCGGCGCCTCCCGCGCGCCCGGACGCTTCCATGTCGCTGCTGACGCACGTGATGGACCACAGTCTCGACGACGGCTATGCGGAAGCGTCGGCCCGGCGCGAGGCGGAGGGTACGGCGGGCCTGCCGCGGAACCTCAAGGCCAAGCTGGCGCTCGCCGCCGGGCTCGTGCTCGCCGCCATGGTCGTCACGCTGGGTGCCGCCCAGGCGCGGATAGCCGCGCCGGTGCTGGCCAAGGAGCGCCAGGAGCTGATCGACCGGGTACAGCGGGCCGACGAGCACGCGGACGGCCTGGAGCAGGACATCGAGCGGCTGCGGGCGAACGTCGAGAGCCGCCGGCGGGAGGCGCTGAAGCAGCACGGCGGCGATCAGGGGCAGCGCGTGGCGCTGCTGTCCGGTGCGACGGAGGTACGGGGGCCGGGGATCAAGCTGGTCGTGGACGACGCCAAGGGCTCCTCGTCGGGCGAGGGCGGCAAGCCGCGCGAGAACACCGGTTTCTCGGACACCGGCCGGCTGCGGGACCGGGACATGCAGAAGATCGTCAACGGGCTCTGGCAGTCCGGGGCCGAGGCCGTCTCGATCAACGGGCAGCGGCTGACGTCGCTGTCGGCGATCAGGGCCGCGGGTGACGCGATACTGGTCGACAACAGGCCGCTGGTGCCGCCGTACGAGGTGCTGGCGGTGGGGGACAAGAAGCGGCTCGGGACCGCGTTCCAGGATTCCGCGGACGGCCAGTACCTGCACGCGCTGCAGGAGAATTACGGGATCCGCTACACCTTGTCCCCGGCGGACGAGCTGCGGCTGCCGGCCGCGTCGAGCCTGACCGTGCGTACAGCTACAGCAGAAGAGCCGAAGAAGGGTGCATCGTGATCGCGGTACTGGGCCTGGTGGCCGGAGTGGTGGTCGGACTTCTGGTCCGGCCCGAAGTGCCGGCCGTCGTCGAGCCTTATCTGCCGATCGCCGTGGTGGCGGCGCTGGACGCGGTGTTCGGCGGTCTGCGCGCGATGCTGGACGGCATCTTCGTGGACAAGGTCTTCGTGGTGTCGTTCCTGTCGAACGTGGTCGTGGCGGCGCTGATCGTCTTCCTCGGTGACAAGCTGGGCGTCGGCTCGCAACTGTCGACCGGTGTGGTCGTTGTCCTCGGCATCCGCATCTTCTCCAACGCCGCGGCCATCCGCCGGCACGTGTTCCGGGCGTGAGGCCGATGAGTGTGAACGACAATCCGCCCGAGGAGCCGACGGGCTCGGAGCTGCCGCCGCAGGACGAGCAGGAGCAGGGTGAGCGGGAGGCGCAGGCCGGTCGGCCGGCGCAGCCCGCCGAGGCGAAGGATTCCGAGGCGGCCGGGGCGGCCGCCGGGGAGCCCGAGGCCGCCGAGCCCGCCGAGCCCGCCGAGCCTGCGCAGACCGGCCGGCAGCGGCTGGCGGAGGTGCTGTGGCCGCCGCGGGTGAGCCGGGCCCAACTGATCGTCGCGCTGCTCCTGTTCGTCCTCGGGCTGGGCCTGGCCATCCAGGTGCGGTCGAACAGCGACTCCAGCGCGCTGCGCGGGGCCCGTCAGGAGGACCTCGTACGGATCCTCGACGAGCTCGACGGGCGGACCAAGCGCCTGGAGGACGAGAAGCAGCGGCTGGAGGACCAGCGCAAGGAGCTGGAGAGCAGCTCCAACCAGGCCGAGGAGGCCCGTCGGCAGACGGTCGAGAAGGAACGCCAACTCGGCATCCTGGCCGGTACGGTGGCAGCGCAGGGGCCCGGCATCACGCTGAAGATCACCGACCCCAAGGGCCAGGTGCAGTCGGACCAGCTGCTGGACACCCTCCAGGAGCTGCGGGCGGCGGGGGCCGAGGCGATCCAGATCAACGGTGTGCGGATCGGGGCGAGCTCGTTCTTCTCGGACGAGGGCGGCGGGATCGGCATCGACGGTAAGAAGATCACACAGCCCTACGAGTTCAAGGTGATCGGCAAGCCGCAGGATCTGGAGCCTGCCCTGAACATCCCCGGCGGTGTCGTGCAGACGTTGGAGAAGGAACAGGCCACCGTCGCCGTCACACGGTCGGCGAAGATCGTTGTGGATGCCTTGCGGGCTGCGAAGCAGCCTGACTACGCTCGGTCGTCATCGTCGTGACGCGGGACGGGGAGCGGACGGGCTCACGCGGGCTGATGCCTGCGGGGGGTCGACGCACTGAAGTCGTGCTGCGTGGTGGAAACTGTCTGGTGGTTACGGACGTTGTGAGGATGTCCGGGTCGGCAGGTGTGTGCATTCGGAGTTCGTCCTGCCCCACGGGCGGGTCTGTTTCGTTCAAGGGGAATCGCCCGTGAAGTTGTTTGAGAAGTTGTTCGGCAAGAAGAGCCGCGAGGAAGACGGTGCGGCCAGGCACCGTGCTGGGCAGGGAGAGATGGAAGGGCAGGGCGGTCGGCCGCTCTTCCGTGACGAGGTCGCGGGCGCGGGCGATGTTCCGGGCGCGCCCGGCGCGTCGTCTGTTGACCCTGCCGGTTCCGGACGCATAGGTTTCGGTGAACCATCAACCTCAGGTTCGGGTGGAGGGTTTGCCCCCGACCCGTATGCCACCAATGCCTCCGCGGGGCAGCCGCGGCGCGAGGAGCCGTCCATGTCGGCCGAGCAGGTTTGCAGCAGGTGCGGACACCGCAGCGATGCGGCCAGCCGGTTCTGCTCCAACTGCGGTGCGCCGCTGCGGGCGGGTCTGACGCCGGAGCGTGCCTCGGAGACCACGTCCACCATCTCGATCTCGGGCCTTGAGGCCTACGAGGCCGAGGTGTCGGGACAACAGCACGTGTCGTCCTCGCTGTCCCCCGAGGCCCAGGCCGCGGTGGAAGCTCTGCCGCCGGGTTCCGCCCTGCTGATCGTGCGGCGCGGCCCCAACTCCGGCAGCCGCTTCCTGCTGGACGGTGAGCTGACCACGGCGGGCCGGCACCCGCAGAGCGACATCTTCCTGGACGACGTCACGGTCTCCCGGCTGCATGTCGAGTTCCGCAGGAGCCAGGACGGCGGCTTCACCGTCGCCGATGTGGGCAGCCTCAACGGCACGTACGTGAACCGTGAGCCGATCGACTCGGTCGCCCTGCACAACGGCGACGAGGTGCAGATCGGCAAGTACCGGCTGGTCTTCTACGCGAGCCTGCGGGGCATCTGACCCTTCAAGGGAAGGTCCCATGCTGCGTACCCCGACCGGCGGTGCCCCGAAAGGGGGCGCCGCCGGCAGCACCGGCTCGGCCGGGCGGCTGGTGAGCATCGGCACGGTGCTCACCACGCTGCGCGACGAGTTCCCGGACGTCACGATCTCGAAGATCCGCTTCCTGGAGGCGGAGGGGCTCGTCGAGCCCCGGCGCACACCTTCCGGATATCGCAAGTTCAGCACCGAGGACGTCGAGCGGCTTGCGCGGATCCTGCGGCTGCAGCGGGATCACTACCTGCCGTTGAGGGTCATCCGCGAGCAGTTGGACGCGCTCGAACGCGGGGAGCAGATCCGCATCCCGGCGCCCACGGCGCACGGTGACTCCGTCGATCCCGCCGGCCCTTGCGCCGTCTACGGCGAGGTGGGCCGGGAGCGTCCGGCCGCGGCCCGGGTGGGCCGTGCCGAGTTGATCGCCGCGGCCGACGTGGACGAGGTCCAACTCGTCGAGTGGGAGTCGTACGGGCTGATCGCCGAGGCCCCCGGCGGCGGATTCGACGCAGGGGCGGTCACCGTGGCCCGGCTGGTGGCGGATCTGGGCCGGTTCGGGCTGGAGCCGCGGCACCTGCGGGCCATGAAGGCCGCCGCGGACCGCGAGGCGGGCCTGGTGGAGCAGGTCGTGGCACCGCTGCGCCGCCACCGCAACCCGCAGACCAGAACGCATGCGGAAGCCACCTTGAAGGAGCTCGCGGGGCTCTCCGTACGGCTTCACGAGGCCTTGGTACAGACCGCGCTCGGCGTCCGTCTGCACTGACCTCGGGCCCCCTCGGGGGCCCCGACTACCCAAACCTGCCGAGCAGGTCCTAGGGTTGCTGTGTGAACGAGCTCGACGTTGTGGGTGTCCGGGTGGAAATGCCCTCCAACCAACCGATCGTGCTCCTGCGTGAAGTGGGAGGCGACCGGTACCTCCCCATCTGGATCGGACCAGGGGAGGCGACCGCCATTGCCTTCGCGCAGCAGGGCATGGCCCCTGCCCGGCCGCTGACGCACGACCTGTTCAAGGACGTGCTGGAGGCGATCGGCGAGGAGCTCACCGAGGTCCGGATCACGGATCTGCGGGAGGGCGTCTTCTACGCGGAGCTTGTCTTCGCCAGCGGGGTCGAGGTGAGCGCGCGGCCTTCCGACGCCATAGCGCTGGCCCTGCGGACGGGGACGCCGATCTACGGCAGTGACGGCGTGCTGGACGACGCCGGCATCGCCATTCCGGACGAGCAGGAGGATGAGGTGGAGAAGTTCCGCGAGTTCCTCGACCAGATCTCTCCGGAGGACTTCGGCACCGGGCCGCAGTGAGCCGTCGGCCCCGCCGTCCACGGGTGCGTCAGCCCATTCGGCTAGCCTTGCCCCGTTCGAGGACACGGGAAACCACTCTCAGGGTGATTATCACTCGGCGTGCCGAGTGTGGCGATCGTTGACGCACCCCTGGTGACTGCCTACCTTCGAGGGGGCAGGTCAAGGACGGAGGGTCGGCGTGAGAGTCACGGGCGACGGTACGACCGGGGGCATCCCCGTGCGGAGTGACGGTGGGCCGTACCCGCTCCACGGCAGTGCGGCGGGTTCCGCGCGCCGTCAGCCGGAGAAGGCGTCGGTCGCACCTGCGGGCGCGGCCCCGGCACCCGAGCAGGTCGGCTACCGAGGGCCGACCGCGTGCGCCGCGGCGGGCATCACGTACCGGCAGCTCGACTACTGGGCGCGGACCGGGCTGGTGGAGCCCACCGTGCGCCCCGCCTACGGCTCCGGAACGCAGCGCCTCTACAGCTTCCGGGACGTCGTCGTCCTCAAGATCGTCAAGCGGTTCCTGGACACCGGCGTGGCACTCCAGAACATCCGGACCGCGGTCCAGCACCTGCGGGACCACGGCTTCTCGGACCTGGAACGCATGACGCTGATGAGCGACGGCGCCACGGTGTACGAGTGCACCTCGCCGGACCAGGTGGTGAGCCTCCTCCAGGGCGGGCAGGGCATCTTCGGCATCGCCGTGGGCGTGGTCTGGCGCGACGTCGAGAACGTGCTGTCACAGCTGCACGGCGAGCGGGTCGACACCGGGGAGACGGTGGTCGGCCACAACCCGGCGGACGAGCTGGCCGCGCGGCGCAACCGGGCCGGCTGAGCAGACCTCCCGGCCCGGCCCCGAGGCGCCGGGCCCGCCCCGGCCGATTGTCGGTGGCATGAGGCAGCATCGGGTCTGTGAGAGCCGCGCCGACCATCCTGCACCTGGACATGGACGCCTTCTACGCCTCCGTGGAGCAGGCGTCGAAGCCGAGCCTGCGCGGCAAAGCCGTGATCGTCGGCGGCCTCGGACCGCGCGGCGTGGTCGCCACGGCCTCGTACGAGGCCCGGCGCTTCGGGGTGCACTCGGCGATGCCGACGGCCCAGGCCCGGCGGCTCTGTCCGAACGGCGCGTACCTCATCCCCCGCTTCCGGCTGTACCAGTCGGTGAGCGAGGTGGTCATGGCGCTGCTGCGGGAGCTGTCCCCGCTGGTGGAGCCGCTCAGCCTGGACGAGGCCTTCGTGGACCTGGAGGCGGGCGGTACGGCCTTCGACGCGGATTCCGCGCTGGAGACGGGACAGCGGCTGCGGGCCGACATCAGGGCCGCCACGGGGCTGAGCGGGTCCGTGGGGCTGGCGGGGTCCAAGATGCTGGCCAAGGTGGCCTCCGAGGAGGCCAAGCCGGCCGGGCTGCTGCTGATCGAACCGGGGACCGAGCGGGAGCTGCTCGCACCGATGTCCGTACGGACCCTGCCCGGGGTGGGGCCCGTCACGGGGGAGCACCTGCGGCGCGCCGGGATGGCCACCGTGGGGGACCTGGCCGAGGCCGGTGAGGACGAGCTGGTGCGGATGCTCGGGCGCTCGCACGGGGTCGGGCTGTACCGGATGGCGCTGGGGCTGGACGACCGGCCCGTGGTCGCCGAGCGCGACGCGAAATCCGTGTCGGTGGAGGACACCTTCGACGTGGACCTGCACGACCGGGTGCGCATCCGGATCGAGGTGCAGCGGCTCGCCGACCGGTGTGTGCAGCGGCTGCGGGCCTCCGGGCACTCGGGGCGCACCATCGTGCTGAAGGTGCGGCGGTACGACTTCTCGACCCTGACGCGCTCGGAGACCCTGCGGGGGCCCACCGACGACCCCGCGGTGGT
Organism: Streptomyces sp. NPDC097981; assembly: GCF_040302565.1. Lineage (NCBI taxonomy): Bacteria > Bacillati > Actinomycetota > Actinomycetes > Kitasatosporales > Streptomycetaceae > Streptomyces > Streptomyces sp. NPDC097981. Next base: position 297,953 of record NZ_JBEORW010000004.1, on the reverse strand, counting down.
GCGGGAAGCTGCGGCGCGTCTGCTGGAGGCGGTGGACACCACGGGTGGGGTGCGGCTGCTGGGGGTGGGCGTGACCGGGCTGGCGGACTACACGCAGGAGGACCTGTTCGCGCAGTCCATGGCCGCGGAGGACGTGGCCGCCGACACGGGTGAGGTGGCGGAGGCCGGGGGGACGGGAGGGCCCGGAGAGTCGGGCGGTCCTGGCGGTCCTGGCGGTCCTGGAGGGCTTGGCGGGCCCGCAGAGGCCCCCGGGGGCGCGGAGCCGGCCGGGGGCCCCGAGCCCGCCCCGGAGCGGCGCTGGGCGGCCGGGAGCGATGTACTGCACGCCGTATACGGGCCCGGGTGGGTGCAGGGCAGCGGGGTCGGGAGGGTGACCGTGCGGTTCGAGCAGCCCGGATCGCCACCGGGCCGGGTGCGCACCTTCAGGGTGGAGGACCCCGAGCTGGAGCCGTCCGATCCGCTGCCCCTCGTCGGGGAGCCGGCGCCGCAAGCCGGCTAGGAGGAGTCGTCGCCGTTCGCCAGACGGCCGAAGTCGCGCTGGATGTCCGACGGGAGGGAGACGTCCAGTCCGTAGTGGTGGTAGAGCTGGAGCTCCTGTTCGGGGGAGAGGTGGCGGCCGACGCCGAAGTCCGGGGCGTCCTTGATGAGAGCGCGTTCGAAGGGGACCCGCAGGGTGTCGTCGACGACCTCGCTCGGCTCCAGGGGAACGAACGCGTCCCGGCTGAAGAGGCCCGTCCGGACGGCGGCCCATTCGGGCACGCCCGTGGCGTCATCGAGATAGACCTCGTCGACGGTGCCGATCTTGGTTCCGTTGCGGTCGAACGCCTTGCGGCCGATCAGGCTGCGCGGATCGATGTCGGTCTGCACGGTCCCTCCATGTGGTCGCAACTCCTCCGTAATGACTACAAAAGTGCATTTCCGGGGTAGGGGCCACTCGAAGGAGGTCCCAGAACCTCGCTGGTAGGCTGGGTGACGGCTGTTGACCCTGTGCGGGAGAGTCCTCCGAGTGAGCATGACGGAGGCGCCGAAGGAGCAAATCCTCCCCGGAATCTCTCAGGCATACGTACCGCACGGAACGAGGCCACTCTGGAAAGCAGGGGCGGGTACCGGGCGCAGTGCCGGTTCCCCTCCTCACCGACGGTGAAAGCCGGATCCCGCGGGTCATCCCCGCGACTCCGGTGAAGCTCTCAGGTTGAGATGACAGAGGGGGAGGCCGTCCGGGTGCCCGCGCCGTGGTGCCCCTCGCAGGTCGTACGACCCAGGAGGCCTCCGTACATGACCGCCAACCGCATTCCGCTCTCCCAGCTGGAGCGAGGCATCCCCTTCGAGCAGCGCCACATCGGCCCTGATGCCGAGGCGCAGGCGAAGATGCTCGCCCACGTGGGCTACGGCTCGCTGGATGAACTGACCGCTGCCGCGGTACCGGATGTGATCAAGAGCGCCGAGGCGCTGAACCTGCCCGACGCGCGGACCGAGGCCGAGGTGCTGGCCGAGCTGCGCTCGCTCGCAGACCGCAACCAGGTCCTGTCGTCGATGATCGGTCTCGGCTACTACGGGACCTTCACCCCGCCGGTGATCCTGCGCAACGTCATGGAGAACCCGGCCTGGTACACGGCCTACACCCCGTACCAGCCCGAGATCTCGCAGGGCCGCCTTGAGGCGCTCCTGAACTTCCAGACGGTCGTCGCCGACCTCACCGGCCTGCCGACCTCGGGCGCCTCCCTGCTCGACGAGGGCACCGCCGCCGCCGAGGCCATGACGCTGGCCCGCCGCGTGGGCAAGTCCAAGGGGAACGTCTTCCTCGTCGACGCCGACGCGCTGCCGCAGACCATCGCCGTGATCGAGACCCGCGCCGAGCCGATCGGCATCGAGGTCGTCGTCGCCGACCTGTCCGAGGGCATCCCGGCCGAGGTCGCCGAGCGCGGCGTCTACGGTGTGCTCGTCCAGTACCCGGGCGCCTCCGGTGCCGTACGCGACATCAAGCCGGTCATCGACCAGGCGCACGGCCTCGGCGCGATCGTCGCCGTCGCCGCCGACCTGCTGGCCCTGACCCTGCTGACCTCCCCGGGTGCGCTCGGCGCGGACATCGCCGTCGGCACCACCCAGCGCTTCGGCGTCCCGATGGGCTTCGGCGGCCCGCACGCCGGCTACATGGCCGTCCAGGACAAGCACGCCCGCTCGCTGCCGGGCCGCCTCGTCGGCGTCTCCGTGGACGCGGACGGCAACAAGGCGTACCGCCTGGCGCTGCAGACCCGTGAGCAGCACATCCGCCGCGAGAAGGCCACCAGCAACATCTGCACCGCGCAGGTGCTGCTCGCCGTCATGGCCGGCATGTACGCCGTCTACCACGGTCCGGACGGCCTGCGGACGATCGCCCGGCGTACGCACCGCTACGCGGCCCTCCTCGCGGCCGGTCTGACGGCCGGCGGGGTCGAGCTCGTGCACGGCTCGTACTTCGACACCCTCACCGCGCGGGTGCCCGGCAAGGCCGCCGAGGTCGTCGCTGCCGCCCGCGAGGGCGGGGTCAACCTGTTCCGGGTCGACGCCGACCACGTCTCCGTCTCCTGCGACGAGACGACCCTGCGTGCCGGCATCGAGGCCGTCTGGGCCGCCTTCGGCGTGACCGCCGACATCGAGGCCCTCGACGAGACCACCGCCGACGCGCTGCCCGAGGGCCTGCTGCGCTCGGACGACTACCTGGCGCACCCGGTGTTCCACCAGCACCGCAGCGAGACCGCGATGCTGCGCTACCTGCGCAAGCTGGCGGACAAGGACTACGCGCTGGACCGCGGAATGATCCCGCTGGGCTCCTGCACCATGAAGCTCAACGCGACCACCGAGATGGAGCCGGTCACCTGGCCCGAATTCGGCCAGCTGCACCCGTTCGCCCCGGTCGAGCAGGCCGAGGGGTACCTCACGCTCGTCAACGAGCTGGAGGAACGTCTCTGCGAGGTCACCGGCTACGACAAGGTCTCCATCCAGCCGAACGCCGGCTCCCAGGGTGAGCTCGCCGGCCTGCTGGCCGTCCGCGCCTACCACCGCGCGAACGGCGACGAGCAGCGCACCGTCTGTCTCATCCCGTCCTCCGCGCACGGCACCAACGCCGCGAGCGCCGTGATGGCCGGCATGAAGGTCGTCGTCGTCAAGACCGCCGACGACGGCGAGGTGGACACGGCCGACCTGCGCGCCAAGATCGAGCAGTACCGCGACGAGCTCGCCGTGCTGATGATCACCTACCCGTCGACGCACGGTGTGTTCGAGGAGCACGTCGCCGACATCTGCGCCCAGGTGCACGAGGCCGGCGGCCAGGTCTACGTGGACGGCGCCAACCTCAACGCCCTGGTCGGCCTGGCCAAGCCGGGTCACTTCGGCGGCGACGTCTCGCACCTGAACCTGCACAAGACCTTCTGCATCCCGCACGGCGGCGGCGGCCCGGGCGTCGGCCCGGTCGGTGTCCGCGCGCACCTGGCCCCGTACCTGCCGAACCACCCGCTCCAGCCCACCGCGGGTCCGGAGACCGGCGTCGGCCCGATCTCGGCGGCGCCGTGGGGCTCGGCCGGCATCCTGCCGATCTCCTGGTCGTACGTGCGCCTCATGGGCGGCGAGGGCCTCAAGCGCGCCACCCAGGTGGCCGTGCTCGGTGCCAACTACATCGCCAAGCGCCTGGAGCCGCACTACCCGGTCCTCTACACCGGCCCGGGCAACCTGGTCGCGCACGAGTGCATCATCGACCTGCGCCCGCTGTCGAAGGCGACGGGCGTCAGCGTGGACGACATCGCCAAGCGCCTGATCGACTACGGCTTCCACGCGCCGACCATGTCCTTCCCGGTGGCCGGCACGCTGATGATCGAGCCGACGGAGTCCGAGGACCTGATCGAGATCGACCGCTTCTGCGACGCGATGATCGCCATCCGCGGCGAGATCGAGCGGGTCGCGGGCGGCGAGTGGCCGGTGGACGACAACCCGCTGGCCAACTCCCCGCACACGGCGGCGGCGCTGGGCGGCGAGTGGGACCACCCGTACAGCCGAGACGTGGCCGTCTTCCCGGGTGGGGTCACGGCTGCGGAGAAGTACTGGCCGCCGGTGCGCCGCATCGACGGCGCCTTCGGCGACCGCAACCTGGTCTGCTCCTGCCCGCCGCTGGACGAGTACGACAACTGAGCCGTACGACACCGCGGGTGTTCGGCGACATGACACATCCGTATGACGTGACGGCATGACGAAGGGGCCGGTCCGGGAGAATGATTCCCGGGCCGGCCCCTCTTCGTTCCGTTCCGTGCTTCCGTTCCGTGCTGTCCGTTCCGTTCCGTACCGTCGTCGGCTAGGCCGCCTTCATCACCTGCGCCGCCGCGAGCGGGCGGTGCGGAGCGATGATCTGGCCGTCCGGCAGCAGCTCACCGGTGTCCTCGAAGAGCAGGACGCCGTTGCACAGCAGGCTCCAGCCCTGTTCCGGGTGGTTGGCCACGGGCTTGGCGGCCTCCCGGTCGGCGGAGTCGGCTGACGGGCACGCTGGCTGGTGCTGGCACATGGATGCGTTCTTTCGCTGCGGTGTGGTCTGTGTGCTGCGGCTCGATGCCTTGTTCATGGCCGCCCCCCGTATCAACGTCTTGGTTTGGTCAGGGTCCCAGTGTTGCCCTCCGGAGTTGCATCCGCAGGGATTTCCCGGCAGCTGTCCTCATACATTGATGACGCATCACTCGTGCGGGCGGTTCAGGTCAACTCCCCTGTCATTTCGGATGGTTCGGGGGTGGCCCGAGTAGGCTAGGCCGAATGGGCCGTACGGGTCATCGGTCCGCAACGCACCTGTTCGGACCCCGCCCGACCCCGATCGGAGACCGCTCAGGCGGCCGGAGCGGCCAGTGACGGCGGGACCGGCGGGACCGGTGGAGTGAGCCGGTGCGTCATCACGGGCAGCAGCTCGGACACCGGATGCGGCCGGTAGGCGGCGATGCCGGGCGGCGCCGGTGCCAGTGGCACCAGCAGGTCCGCGGCGGCCGGCAGCCCGGCGGAGGCGTCGGCGCCGACCGCCCCGTGCAGCCAGAGCGTCATCATGTACAGCTCCGGAACGGAGAGCAGCCGCGGCTGGTAGCTCTTGCCGAGCCCTTCCGCCTGGCGCAGGGCGCGTTCGGTGGCCGCGACATAGGGGCCCTCGAAGAAATGGGAGAAGACCCAGCCGTCCGGCGTCAGCCGGGTGTCCGCGGCGGCGACGTAGCGGTCGCCGCTGCGGATCAGGAACCGCCAGGCGGTCAGCCGGGTGCGGGGCGGACGGCCCCCCGCGGCCAGCTGGGAGATGTTCAGCCGGTCGAGGACGTGGACCGGCAGTGGCAGTTCGGCGGTCATCGGACCCTGCAGTGCGCGCAGGGCCGGAGTGTGCGCCTCGTGGACGGCGGTGGGGGAACCGAGTGCCGCGAGGACGCTGCGCAGGGCGGGCGCGGGAGCCGGAGGGACATGCAGCGGCATGGTGGGTCGCCTCTCACTTGGGAGACCTGTGGAACGGGGCAGGTGCGGACGGCGCTGTCGCATTCTGGGGCCAGAGGGGGGCTGAGGGGCAATGGCCGCGCGCCAACTCTCTGCCTCGTTTGCGGAGTTTATACGACATGTGTTCACGCAGTGTTTCGGCTAGCTGTCCCGCCTATTGCCGACAAGGCGCTTACCGGTCCCGCTGACATGGCATTCATGCCGGTTGCGCGCGAACATGTCGCGCTGACCTCGGAGGTTACCGGACAAGGGCTCGGCTGGAAAGCGTCTATTATCCCGAACCGGCAAAACCTATGCGGAATTTGCTTGTCGAGTTTTGCCAAGTGAATGTGCCATAGCGCCCTTCGGCCAAACCGGCGCGCGCTCCGCGCCAGGCACGCCCCCTCGCGTTATGGATCACGCCTCCGGGGCATCATCGACCGTACATGCGCGCCTGGGTGCGACAGGCCAGGCCCACTCGAGGAGGGACGCTTCGATGGGGGAGAAGGTCGTGGCGGGCGGATTCGACCTGTCCGATCGGCAGAGGTATCGGAGGAAGCTTCACGAGTGTCTGGAGGGACTGGAGCGGCTTCTGGCGGAGAAGAGGTTCGATCGCCCCAAGAACATGATGGGGCTGGAGATCGAACTGAATCTGGCGGGTGCCGACGGGTTGCCGAGAATGGTGAATGCCCAGGTTCTTGAGCGGATTGCGAGCCAGGATTTCCAGACCGAACTCGGAATGTTCAACCTGGAGGTGAACGTCCTTCCGCACCGGCTCGGCGGCCGGGTATTCGACCAGCTCGCCGAGGAACTCAGTGCGGGGCTCGCCTATGCCCACCGGCAGGCCGCGGAGATCGACGCCGGGGTGGTGATGATCGGCATCCTGCCGACGATCACCCGCTCAGACCTGGTCACCGCCAACCTCTCCGCGGTGGACCGCTACTCACTGCTGAACGAGCAGATCCTGATGACGCGCGGCGAGGACTTCATGCTCGACATCGACGGGGTCGAGAGGCTGACCTGGAGCACCGGGTCGATCGTCCCCGAGGCCGCCTGCACCTCCGTACAACTGCACCTCCAGGTCACGCCGGGCCGGTTCGCCGACGTGTGGAACGCTGCGCAGGCGGTGACCGCCGTACAGATAGCCGTCGGCGCCAACTCGCCGTTCCTGTTCGGGCGTGAGCTGTGGCGGGAGTCGCGGCCGCCGCTCTTCACACAGGCCACCGACACCCGGCCGCCCGAGCTCCAGGCCCAGGGGGTGAGGCCGCGGACCTGGTTCGGGGAGCGCTGGGTGGAGTCGGCGTACGAGCTCTTCGCCGAGAACGTCCGGTACTTCCCCTCCCTGCTGCCCATCTGCGACGAGGAGGAGCCGCTGCGCGTGCTCGCCGAGGGAGGGGTGCCGAGCCTGCAGGAGCTGGTCCTGCACAACGGCACGGTCTACCGGTGGAACCGGCCGGTGTACGGGGTCGCCGACGGGATGCCGCACCTGCGGGTGGAGAACCGGGTGCTCCCGGCCGGCCCGACGGTCGCGGACGTGGTGGCGAACGCGGCTTTCTACTACGGGCTCGTCCGCACGCTCGCCGACGAGCAGCGGCCGGTGTGGACCCGGCTGCCGTTCGCCGAGGCGGAGGCCAACTTCGACGCCGCGTGCCGGTACGGGATCGACGCCCGGTTGCGCTGGCCGCGCCGAGGCCGGGGCGGCGGGCTGGCCGGCGTGTCCGCGGTACGGCTGGTCCTGGACGAGCTGCTGCCGATGGCGGCGGCCGGGCTGGACGCCTGGGGCATCGAGCCCGCCGACCGCGACCACTACCTCGGCATCATCGAGGAGCGCTGCCAGCGGCGGGTCAACGGGGCGACCTGGCAGGTGGACACCTACCACCGGGCGCTCGCTTCCGGGATGGAACGGGACGCGGCGCTGGCGGCGATCACCCGGCGTTACAGCGAGCTGATGCACAAGGGCGATCCCGTGCACACCTGGCCGGTCGGGCTGGCGGACGAGGAGGCGGGCGCCGCGGTGCCGGTCCGGAGCTGAACCGGCCGCCCGCCCGCCGTTCCGGGCCCGGTGATCCCGTTCCCCCGCCGAAGAGGCAGTATGGGGTGGACGGAAGCGGAACGGCGGGACGGAGTCGGACGTGCGGGCGGAGCCGGAGCCGGTGGTCAAGGCGGTGCACGAGGACGGGCGGGGGCTCCTGCGCACCGAGACGCTGCTCGTGCTGGCGCTGTCGCTGGGCGCGAGTGCCTTCTCCTCGCTGATCAGCTTCATCGGTTCGCTGACCAAGCCGGGCGGTCTCAAGGACCAGGCCGCCACGCTCAACGGCTCGCACGCCCCCGGCCGGCCGTGGCTGGACCTGGCCTGGCAGCTCTTCGGCATCGGCACCGCCCTGGTGCCCGTACTGCTGGTCGCCCACCTGCTCACCCGGGAGGGCGCGCCGGGGCTGCGGGTGCTGGGCTTCGACCGGACCCGCCCCGGCTGGGACCTGCGGCGCGGAGCCCTGGTCGCGGCCGGGATCGGGAGCGCCGGGCTGGCCTTCTACCTGGCGGCGCGGGCGAGCGGGTTCAACCTCACGGTGGTGCCGGAGGCGCTGCCGGACGTGTGGTGGAAGTTCCCCGTGCTGATCCTCTCCGCCGTGCAGAACGCCGTGGTGGAGGAGGTCATCGTGCTGGCCTATCTGCTGCGTCGGCTCGATCAGCTGGGCTGGTCGCCGGTGGCCGCGCTGCTGGCCAGTTCGGTGCTGCGCGGCTCGTACCACCTCTACCAGGGCATCGGCGGCTTCGTCGGCAACATGGTGATGGGCGTCGTCTTCGTCATGGCCTACCGCCGCTGGGGCCGGGTGGGTCCGCTCGTCGTCGCGCACGCGCTGCTCGACATCGTGGCCTTCGGGGGGTACGCGCTGCTCGCGGGCAAGGTGGGCTGGCTGCCGACCCACTAGGCCCTGTCGTCAAAGTAGCGCCGGTGAGGCCCGCGGCGTCCGGTGCCGTGCATCGCAAGGCGGAGGGGCTCCCGATTACTGGGCGTACTTGGGTGCCCCGACAACGCTGGGGGCACCTCCCAGCGGTAGCTGGGGGAGGGACTTTGACGACAGGGCCTAGGCGCCCCGCCGGTCAGGGGCGGGCGAGCAGTTCGCCGTCGATGACCGTGACGGCGTTGCCGGTCAGCAGCGTACGGTCGCCCGCCAGCCGGACCCCGACGCGTCCGGTGCGCGCCCCGCCCTGGAGCCCGACGAGCGAGGCGCGGCCCAGCCGGGCGGCCCAGAACGGGGCGAGCGCGGTGTGGGCGCTGCCGGTGACCGGGTCCTCGTCGATCCCGACGGCCGGGAAGAAGCCGCGGGAGACGAAGTCGTACCCGCGGGAGGGGTCCTCGGCGGCCGCGGTGACGATCACCCCGCGGCGGGCGTAGCCGCGCAGGGCGCCGATGTCGGGGGTGAGCTCGCGTACGGCCCGCTCGTCCGCCAGCTCGACGAGCAGGTCGCCGACGTGCTCGGACGTGTCGTGGACGGACCTGATCACCGCGCCGAGGGCGCGGTGCACGGCGGGGTCCGCCGCCACCGGCGTCAGCGAGGACGTCGGGAAGTCCAGCGTGATCGCGCCGTCGGCGGCGGTTTCGGCCGCGAGGATCCCGCACCGTGCGGAGAACCGGATCAGCCCCTTGGCCAGGCCGCTCGTCGCGATCACGTGCGCCGTGGCGAGCGTGGCGTGGCCGCACATGTCGACCTCGGCGGACGGGGTGAACCAGCGCAGGGCCCAGTCCGCGTCCCCGCCGGGCGGCAGGGGGCGGGCGAATGCGGTCTCGGACAGGTTGACCTCGGTGGCGACCTGCCGGAGCCAGGCGTCCGGGGGGAACTCGCCGTCGAGGAGCAGGACCCCGGCGGGGTTGCCGCGGAAGGGGCGGTCGGTGAAGGCGTCGACGATTCGGAGGCGCATGTCCCGACCGTAGGCCCGGTTCTTGATCGTCCGCAAAGGCCGGTTCGGGATGACCGGCCTGGTCACCGACCTGTTCGTTAAGAGTTTCCGATATATCGTTGACGTATCGCGATGGGTCAGCGATAGTTGAGGCATCGCAAGAGCGATGACGAAGAACCGAAAGACGAAAGGAGCGCAGTCATGCGTTCACACGGACAGCACGGACACGGCGGCCACGGACACGAGCGCGGACGGGGGCACGGCCACTGCGGGCCGGATCGTCGGGAGGAGTTCAGGGGCCTGCGCGCCGCCTTCGGTCCGTTCGGACCGCCCTTCGGCGGCGGCCCTTTCGGCGGGCGTGGAGGGCGCGGCGGCCCGCGCGGCCGGGCCCGGCGGGGAGATGTGCGCGCCTCGATCCTGGCGCTGCTCAAGGACCGGCCGATGCACGGCTACGAGATGATCCAGGAGATCGGCGAGCGTAGCGGCGGGGCTTGGAAGCCCAGCCCGGGGTCCGTCTACCCGACCCTGCAGCTGCTTGAGGACGAGGGGCTCATCACCAGCGAGAGCGAGGGCGGCAAGAAGCTGTTCACGCTCTCCGAGGCCGGCCGCACCGAGGCCGAGTCGGGTCCGGAGGCCCCGTGGGCCGATGCTGGGCGCGGCTTCGACTTCGAGGCGATGCACGAGGTCCGGACGGCCGGAGTCGGCCTGATGGAGGCCTTCGGCCAGGTCTTCAAGACCGGGTCGGCCGAGCAGCGCGAGAAGGCCCTCGCGGTCATCAACGACGCCCGCAAGAAGCTCTACCTGATCCTGGCCGACGAGCACTGAGCCGGTCTGCACGCGAAAACGGCGCGCCCCGCGGGTTCTCCCGCGGGGCGCGCCGCCGTGTCCGCGGCGTGGGCGGAGGGGGAGGTCAGGTGGTGACCAGGCCTGCGAGCCTGCGCAGTGATTCGTTGAGGGCGGCGGTGGCCGAGTCCTTGAGCTTGCCCGCCATCAGGGAGACGGCGGCCCCGTTGAACTCCCCGTCGATGCGGACTGTGGTGGCCTCGCCGTCCGGGACCAGGGTGTACCGGGTGAGGATGGCGACGCCCATGGGGCCCTTGCCCGTGATGGCGAAGACGCGCTCGGTCTCCAGCTCCGAGACGGTCCAGGCGACCTCGGCCGGGAAACCCATCATCTTCATGTTCTCCTCGAAGGTCGCCCCGACCGCGAGGGTCCCGGGGCCGCCCTTGGGGAAATCGGTGTGCGTCATGCTCCACTCGCCGTACGCCGCCCAGTCCGTCAGCTGGGCCCAGAGCTTCGCGGCGGACGCCTCGATGCGTGATTCCGCGGTGACTTCGGCCATGGCGACCACCCCTTCTCGTCGGGTACGTGCGGCGGAACGTAGCCCCGGTGGGCGGAACATTCAATACTGACGACCTGTCAGAAAATACCGGCCCGGTCACGGTGGGTGTCGGATGCATCTCAACAGGTGTCATGCTCGTGACGGTACTGACCGGCCCTGCCATGATGGCCGGATGCAAGTGACAGGGAGAAACGCCGGACTGGGCCTCGCGCTCGTCTCGGCGTTCGCGTTCGGTGGTTCAGGTGTGGCGGCGAAGCCGCTGATCGAGGCGGGTCTGGACCCGCTGCACATGGTCTGGCTCAGGGTGGCCGGGGCGGCGCTCGTGCTGTCCCCGCTGGCCTGGCGGCACCGCGGTCTCCTGGCCCGCAAACCCCTCCTGCTCGCCGGCTTCGGGATCGTTGCCGTCGCGGGTGTGCAGGCCTTCTATTTCGCCTCCCTGTCGCGGATCCCGGTCGGCGTGGCCCTGCTGCTGGAGTACCTCGGCCCGGCGTTGCTGCTCGGCTGGATCCGCTTCGTGCAGCGCAAGCCGGTGACCCGGGCCGCCGCGGCCGGAGCCGCCGTGGCCGTCGTGGGGCTGGCCTGCGTGGTCGAGGTCTGGTCCGGGCTGAGCCTGGACCCCCTCGGTGTGCTGCTCGGCCTCGCCGCCGCTTGCTGCCAGGCCTTCTACTTCGTGTTCGCGGACCACGGCGCCGACGGGGCCGCCGGTGACGACGTGCCCGACCCGCTCGGGGTGATCGCGTACGGCATGCTCGTCGGCGCTCTCGTGATGACGGTGATCGCCCGGCCGTGGGAGATCGACTGGCAGTTGCTGGGCGGGTCGGCCGCGATGGGGGACCTGACGGTGCCCGCCTGGGTCCTGCTCGGCTGGGTGGTGCTGATCGCGACCGTCTTCGCGTACCTGACCGGCGTGGTCTCGGTGCGCAAGCTCTCGCCGCAGGTGGCCGGCGTGGTGGCCTGCCTGGAGGCGGTCGTGGCCACCGTGTTCGCCTGGATCCTCCTGGGCGAGCACCTCTCGGCCCCGCAGATCGTCGGCGGCGCCCTGGTGCTGGGCGGTGCCTTCATCGCGCAGTCGGCGCGGCCGACCCCGCCGGGGGCGCCGGATCCGGAATCGGGCGTTTTGGACCGCGAGGCGACGACGGCCTAGGGTGGCGACCATGCATTCGACCGTGCTTCCGCCTCCCGCCGCGTAGCCGCGGGCAGCCGCCCCTCGTGACGAGGACCCGGCCCGGGGAGTTCCCGGGCGGGTCCGCGCTGCCCGCGAAGCGATGACCTTCCTCTTTCATCCTTCACGCATGCGCGGAGCACACTCGTGTCGAATCCTTCGCCCGTCTCTTCCCCGACCACCGCCGGGAGTACCCCCGGGCGCAGTCTGCTGTACCTCGTCGTCGCCGGGGCCGCCTGGGGCACCGCCGGGGCGGCCGCCTCCCTCCTCTTCCTGGCCAGTGACCTCGGTCCGCTCGCCCTGTCGTTCTGGCGGTGCGCCGGCGGGCTGGTGGTGCTGCTGGGGGTGCTCGCCGTACGCCGGCGCCGGGGCGCGGCGGTGCGGCCGTCGGTGGCATCGCTGATCGGGACCGGCCTGATGTTCACGCTCTTCCAGGCCGCCTATTTCGGCGCCGTACGCGAGACCGGCCTCGCGGTCGGCACGGTGGTCACCCTCGGCGCCGGACCGGTGCTGATCGCCGTCGGGGCGCGGTACTGGATGGGCGAGCGGCTCGGCCGGGGCGGCGTGGCCGCCGTCGCCGGGGCGCTCGCCGGGCTCGCCGTCCTCGTCCTGGGCGGCGGGGGCGGCGAGGTGCGGCCGCTGGGCGTCGGCTGGGCCCTGCTGTCGGCCGCCGGGTACGCGGGGATGACCCTGCGGGCCCGCTGGCTGGGGCGGCGCGGGGCGGGCGGGGACCCGCTGGTGACCACCGCCTGGTCGGTCGCGGTGGGCACGGTGTGCCTGCTGCCGCTCGCCGCGGCGGAGGGGCTGGTGCCGCACACCGCCGAACCGGGGCGGGTGCTCTGGCTGCTGGTGTACGTGGCCACCGTGCCGACGGCCCTGGCGTACGCGCTGTACTTCACCGGGGCCGCCGCGGTGCGGGCCGCGACGGTGTCCGTGATCATGCTGATCGAGCCGGTCAGCGCGGCGGTGATCGCCGTGCTGGTGCTCGGTGAGCGGCTGACCGGCGCCGTGGTGCTGGGGACCGTACTTCTGCTGGCCGCGGTGGGCGCGCTGATCGCGGCCGAGGCGGGCAGGCCCGCGGGCGGGCCGGTGGTCCGGCCCGCCCGGGAGGCTCAGAGCGCGGCGAGGTAGTCCGGGGTGGCGATCCCGGGGGCGAGGTCGTCCGCCGGGATCGGCGTCCCGTGCACCTGGGCGACCGGGACCACGCCCGACCAGTGGGGCAGGCCCATGTCCTCGGGCTCGTCGTTGGGGCCGCCGGTACGGAGCTTCGCCGACACCTCGTTCAGGTCCAGGCGGATCACCGCGGTGGCGGCGAGCTCCTTGGCGTTGGCCGGCCGCGAGTCGGCGGAGCGGCCCGGGACCACGTGGTCGACGAGGGCGTCGAGGGCCGTACGGCGCTCGTCCTCGTCGGTCACCTGGTAGGCGGTGCCGTGCACGATCACCGAGCGGTAGTTGATCGAGTGGTGGAAGGCCGACCGGGCCAGCACCAGGCCGTCCACGTGCGTCACGGTCAGGCAGACGGGCAGTCCCGGGTCGGCCTTGCCTGCGGCGAGCAGCGGGCGCGAGCCCGTCGAGCCGTGGATGTAGAGGGTCTCGCCGACCCGGCCGTACAGGGTCGGCAGGACCACCGGGGCGCCGTCGCGGACGAAGCCGAGGTGGCAGACGTAGGCCTGGTCGAGTATCGAGTGGACCGTCTCGCGGTCGTAGCGCGCCCGCTCGCGGGAGCGGCTCGGGACGGTGCGGTCGGTGGGCTCGTAGCCACCGGTCGTCTCGTTCGTCTCGTCCATCTCGGGCGTGTCGGTCGTGGCGGTCATGATGCGCGCTCCGTTGTACTAGTGCATACTTTGCTTTGTGCTAGGAGAGTATCGGATCACAGGGCGCCGCGCATCGGATATCGCGGCGAGCGTCGAAGCGGGCATCGGGTCGGGAGCCCTCGCGCCGGGAGCGCTGCTGCCGCCGATGCGGGAGCTCGCCGGTGTGCTGGGGGTGAACCCGAACACCGTGGCCGCCGCGTACCGGACGCTGCGCGAGCGCGGAGTCATCGAGACCGACGGCCGGCGCGGCAGCCGGGTGCGGGGCCGTCCGGCGAGCGCGCCGCGCGACGAACTGCGGATGGCGGTGCCGCCCGGCGTGCGCGACGTCGCGTCGGGGAATCCGGACGTGCGGCTGCTGCCCGCGCTGGACGTGGCCCTGGCCGAGGCCGCACGGCGCTACGCACAGGCGCCGACGCTGTACGGGGACGACCCGGTGGTGCCGGAGCTGGAGCGGCTGGCCCGGGCCGACCTCGACGCGGACGCCGTTCCCGCCGGGCCGGTGGGCGTGACCTCGGGCGCGCTGGACGGGATCGAGCGGGTACTGGCCGCGCACCTGCGCCCGGGGGACGCGGTGGCGGTCGAGGACCCGGGGTGGGGGAGTGCGCTCGACCTGGCCGCGGCGCTGGGTCTGCGGGTGGTGCCGGTGGCCGTGGACGACGACGGACCGGTCGTCCCGTCGGTGGAGCGGGCGCTCGCGGAGGGTGTGCGGGCGCTGCTGGTGACGGCCCGCGCGCAGAACCCGACCGGGGCGGCGGTGAGCGCCGGCCGGGCGGAGGAGCTGCGCGCCGTGCTGGCGCGGTATCCGGAGGTGCTGGTCGTGGACGACGACCACGGGCACGCCATGGTGGACCTGCCGCTGCACTCGCTCGGCGGGGTGACCCGGCACTGGGCGCTGGTGCGCTCCACGGCGAAGGCGTACGGGCCGGATCTGCGGCTGGCGGTGCTGACCGGCGACGCCGTGACCCTGGACCGGGTGCGGGGGCGGCAGCGGCTCGGGCCCGGGTGGGTGAGCCGGCTGCTCCAGTACACGGTGGTCGAACTGTGGGCCTCCGGCGCGGTGGACCGGGCGGCGGTCGCGCGCTCGTACGGGGAGCGGCGGGACGGGCTGGTCGCGGCGCTGCGGGAGCGGGGCGTGCATGCCCACGGGCGGAGCGGGATGAACGTGTGGGTGCCGGTCGCCGACGAGACGGGGGCGGTGACGCGGCTGCTGGCCGCGGGCTGGGCGGTGGCCCCGGGCAGCCGGTTCAGGGTGGAGTCGGAGCCGGGCGTGCGGATCACGGTGTCGAGCCTGCAGCCGGGTGAGGTGCCGGGCCTCGCGGCCGCGGTGGCCGCCTCGGTCCGCCCGGCCACGGGCGGCCGCTTCGACTGACGGACGCCCGCGGCAGGAGCCGGGCGGGCCGGTGCGGTTCCCGGCACCACCGTCGGGGATCAGCCTCGGCGACGGGCGTGAGCCGCCCGCGCCGCGCGGCCGCGGCATCAGCGTCGGCGGGACTGGGTCAGGGCCGCGCCCGCCAGGACGATCGCGGCGCCGACCGGCGTGTTCCAGTGCAGTTGTTCCCCGAGGAGCAGGACGCCCGCGGTGGTGGCGATGACCGGGATGAAGTACGTGACCATCTGGGCGGTCGTCGGGCCGATCTCCGCGACCAGGCCGTACTGCATCTGGAGGGCCATCCCGGTGCCCAGGGCGCCCAGCGCGATCACCGACAGGGTCGGCCACAGCGGGAACGAGGCGGGGGCCGAGGTGAACGCGGCACTGACCAGCAGCAGTTGGACGGTGGAGAGCATCAGCTGCGCGCCGGTCAGCGCCACCGGCGAGCCGGGGACCGAGGCCAGGGTGCGCCGGACGTAGATCCAGCCGATCGGGTAGCAGAGCGAGGCGAGCAGGGCGAGCGCGGTGCCCTTGGCGTCGATGCCGGAGAAGCCCTGCCAGGCGCCGAGGACCGTCAGGACGCCGAGGAAGCCCAGGCCCAGGCCTGCGAACCGGCGGCGCGTCGGGCGGTCCTCGGAGAGCGCCACCATCGACAGGGCCATGCCCCACAGCGGCGACGTGGCGTTGCAGATCCCGGCCAGGCTCGACGGGATGCTCAGCTCGGCGTACGAGAAGAGCGAGAAGGGGGCGGTGTTGAGCAGGAGCGCCGCCACGGACAGGTGGAGCCAGGTGCGGCGGCCCCGGGGGAGCGGCTCGCGGCGGACCAGGAGCACCGCGAGCAGCGCCAGCGCACCGAACAGCACCCGGCCGAGGGCGACCTGGAAGGGTGCGTAGGCCTGAGTGCCCACCTTGATCAGCAGGAAGCTGAAGCCCCAGACCACCGAGAGGATCGCGAAGCGGAGCCGCCAGTCCACACGGGCGGTGCGGGTGGTGGCGACCGGCGGGGAGAGGGTGGGGCGAGGGGTGACGGGTGCGCTCATGGGGAGTACTCTGCTCCGGCCAACTGCGTAGGACAAGCGAGATTTATTCAAGGTGACGGCGTAGCATTGCTTACATGTTGAACCTGGAGCGCCTGCGCACCCTCGATGCCCTCGCCCGCCACGGCTCGGTCAGCGGCGCGGCCGACGGGCTCCACGTCACCACCTCCGCCGTCTCCCAGCAGATGGCCAAGCTGGAGCGGGAGGTCGGCCAGCCGCTGCTCGCCAAGAACGGGCGCGGGGTCCGGCTCACGGACGCCGGACGGCTGCTCGCCGATCATGCGGCCCGGATCATCTCGCAGGTGGAGCTTGCCCAGGCCGACGTGGAGGCCCGGCGGGGCTGCGCCGTCGGCGAGCTGCGGATCGGCGCCTTCCCGACCGCCATGCGGGGGCTGCTGCCCCAGGCGCTTACCGCCCTGCGCGCCGCGCACCCCGAACTGCGGCCCCTGGTACGGGAGCAGGAGCCCGAGGACGCCATGGCGGCGGTCGTGCGCGGGGACCTCGACCTGGCGCTGGCCATCGACTGGCACAACAAGCGGATGCCGGTGCCCGCCGAGCTCACGCGGGCGCACCTGCTCGACGACTCCTGCGACATCGCCGTGCCGGCCGGCCACCGGCTGGCCGACCGCGACCGGATCTCGCTCGCCGAGTTCGCCGACGACGACTGGATCTCCTGGAACGAGGGCCAGTTCTGCCACGAATGGCTCGTGTACACCCTGCGCGGCACCGGCGTCGAGCCGCGCATCGCGCACATCGCGGAGGAGCACCACACCCAGCTCGCCTTCGTCGAGGCAGGGCTCGGGGTGTGCGTGGCGCCCCGGCTCGGGCGCGGCCCGGTGCCGCCCGGGGTCCGGCTGCTGCCCGTGAGCGACGCCGTCCGCCGCCACGTGTACGTCGTCTGGCGGGCGGACGCCGACCGGCGGCCCTCGATCCGGGCCGCCGTCGAGGCGCTGGAGCAGGCCGCCGCGGCGGTCGTCCAGACCGCCTAGAGCTTGCGGAAGTCCCAGGAGACGACCGACTCCGGGGTGAGGCGGATCCAGGCGTGGCGGCCGTCGTGCGGCATCTCCTCAAGGCCGAAGTTCTTGACCGGGAAGAGCCGTTCCGCCTCGGCCAGCTCCGGGCAGGGCTCGCCCGTGCGCGGGGCCTCGCCCACGAAGACGGCGGTGCCGGAGAGTTCGACCCCGCGCAGATCCTCGTACGCCCCGCCCGCGTCCACGACCACCGAGATCCGGGGGTCCGCCCGCAGGTCCGACCAGCGGCGGCTGCGCGTGATCGAGTACAGCCACAGCGAGCTCCCGTCCCAGGCGAACCACAGGGCGCCCACGTGCGGGCGGCCGTCGGGGGAGACGGTCGCCACCCGGCAGGTGCGCTGCTCGCGCAGGAAGGCGTCCACTTCCGCGTCGGTCATCATGATGCGCCGGCCCCGCCGCTGCGTTCCGTCCATCCGCCCGCGCCCCTTCACATCTGACTATGTGTCAGGAATCATGCGGGATCGACGGCCGTCACGCCAGGGGGAGTCATGCCGGAACTCGATGCCGCCACCACCGCGCTGCTCACCGTCGAATGCCAGAACGGCGTGGTCGGCGAGGAGAGCGCCCTGCCCGAGCTGGCCAAGGAGGCCCGGGCCTCCGGGATGCTGGAGCGGGTGGCCGCGCTGGTCGACGCCGCACACGGGGCCGGCGTACAGGTACTGCACGCGGTCGCCGAGCGGCGGCCGGACGGGCTGGCGGCCAATGCCAACGCGCGGCTGTTCCGGGCCGCCGGGAAGCTGCCCGTCCGGCAGCTGTCCGGGACCCGGGCGGTGGAGGTGGCGGCCCCGATCGAGGTGGCCGAGAACGACCTGGTGGTCCGCCGGCTGCACGGGCTCTCGCCGATCGCCGGGACCGACGTGGACGCCCTCCTGCGCAACCTGGGCATCCGCACCCTCGTCGTCGCCGGGGTCTCCTCCAACATCGCCATCCCGAACACCGTTTTCGACGCCGTGAACCTCGGCTACCGGGTTGTGGTCCCCTCCGACGCCATCGCGGGGGTGCCCGCCGCGTACACCGCCGAGGTGATCCGCAACTGCCTGGCCCTCGTCGCGACCGTCACCACCGCCGAAGCCCTCCTCGCGCAGTGGGCTCCCGCGCACTGACCCGCGCAACCGGCCCGGCGGTCCGAAGGTGCCGGGCGGCCCGAACGCCCGGCCGCCCGGTGCGTGCGTCAGAGTCCCATCGACTTGGCGACGATGGTGCGCATGATCTCGCTGGTGCCGCCGAAGATCCGGCTGGCCCGGTTGTCCGCGTACAGCCTGGCGATGGCGTGGTCCATGACGAACCCGTAACCGCCGTGCAGCTGGACGCACTTGTCGATGACCCTGGCCGCGGCGTCCGTGCAGAAGAGCTTGACGGAAGCGGCCTCGTCGGCGGTCAGCTCCCCGGCGTCGAACGCGCCCAGCGCCCGGTCGACGACCGCTTGCAGAGCGTCGACCTCGGCCTTGCAGTCGGCCAGCACGAACTTGGTGTTCTGGAAGGCGGCGACCGGCTTGCCGAACGCCGTGCGTTCCTTCACGTACTCGGTGGCGAAGTGCACCGCCCCGGCGGCGTGGGCGTACGCGCCGACGGCGATGCCCAGGCGCTCCTGCGCGAAGATGTCCGCCAGGCAGGAAAAGGCGTTGCCCAGTCCGCCCACCACGTCGCCCACCGGGACCCGTACGTCCGTGAACGTCATCTCGACGATGTCGGAGGAGCGCAGGCCGAGCGTGGGAGGCTCGGCGCTGACGACCACGCCCTGCGCCCGGGTGTCGACGGCGAGCAGGGACATCCCGCCGCGCCGGTCGGACGGATCCGCTCCGGGGGTGCGGCAGACGACGAGGACCAGGTCGGCCTGGGCGCCTCCCGAGACGAACGCCTTGACACCGTTGACCACGTAGTGGGTGGCGTCCTCGGACAGTTCGGCGGCCGTCTGCAGTCCGGCGACGTCCGAACCGGCACCCGGCTCGGTGATCGCGATCGCCGTCATCAGCTCGCCCGTGACGAAGCCGGGCAGCCAGCGCTCCTTCTGCTCCCGCGTCGTGTACTTGACGAAGGTCGCCGGGAGCGCCAGATGGGCGCTGGCGCCACCGAAGGTGACTCCGGCGCGGGCGCATTCCTCGGCGATGACGGCGTTGAACGTGAAGGAGGTCGGGCCCGATCCGCCGTATTCCCGAGGAATGCCGAAACCGAAGATGCCCAGCTTCCCCAGCTGCCCGTAGAAGTCGCGCGGAACACGGCCGGCGGCTTCCCACTCGCCGTAGTGGGGCGTCACCTCCGCCGCGATGAAGTCCCGCATCCGCGCGCGGAACACTTCGTGGTCGTCATGGAAAACAGCTCGCCGCACTGTGGCCCCCTATGGCTGTGACATCTGTGGCACTGACCTGAGTTCTCCCCGGCCCACCGGATCCGTACGGTCGGCCGAGGCGGTACCCGGGCACGCTACAAGGTCCCCGTCCAGCTGATCCGAGGTCTGGGCATGGTCTCTGCCCTGATACCACTGAGTCTCCAGTGGCTGTTGTTTTTCTTCTCTCAGCGCTTCAAGTGCTTAAGGCGGTGGGGTCGCGCAAGACCCTGCGGGAGCGCCATCACAACGGGGAGAGAGCAATGCGACTCAAGGAGAAGGAGGCTCTGTTCGATGCACGCGATCCGCGTCTTCGTGACGACCCCTATCCGCTCTACCAGAAGCTGCGTGACGCGGAGCCCGTCCACCGCACGCCCTACGGGCTCTGGATCGTCTCGGGGCACAGCGAGGTTGCCTCGCTCATCCGCAGCCCACGGTTGAGCAGCGAGTACCCGCAGGACCCCCGGTGGGCCGAGCAGCGCGGCGGCTGGGACAGCCCGATCGTGGAGTCCACCCGCCGCTGGATGCTCATGAGGGACGGCGGCGGACACCGCAGACTGCGCGGCCTCGCCAACCCGCTGTTCACCACCAGGGCCATCCAGGAGCTGGCCCCGCGGATCGAGGGCATCGTTCACGAGATCATGGACGAGATGGGCAGCGGACGGGACGTCGACCTCATCGGCTCCCTCGCCGCCCGGGTGCCCGTCACGGTCTTCTGCGGGCTCGGCGGTCTTCCCGTCGAGGACGCCGATCTGTGCCGCAAGTGGACCGACGCACTGGGCCACGTCATCGACCCGTCCATCGACGAGGCCACCCGCCGGCTGATGAACGACGCCGCACAGGAGTTCGGCGACTACGTGGCCGAGCACCTCGCCGTGCGCCGCGCCGCACCGCGTGACGACCTCCTCTCCCGACTGCTGCTGGCGGAGTTCGACGGCGAGAAGCTCACGGACGACGAGATCATCGCCAACGTGCTGATGTTCTTCATGGGCGGCCACGAGACGACCGTGAACCTCATCGGCAACGGCATGCTGGGCCTCCTGCGCCACCCGGACCAGCTGCGGGCCCTGCGCGAGGACCCCGGTCTCATCCAGAACGGGATCGACGAACTGGCGCGGTACGACGCGCCGATCCAGCTCGTGGCGCGCATCACCACCGGCGACGTCGAGGTCGGCGACACCACCATCCCGGCCGGTTCGAAGGTGATGATCCTGCTCGGAGCCGCCAACCGCGATCCGCGGCGCTATCCCGACCCGGACCGACTGGACCTGTCGCGCCGCGACGTCCACCCGCTGTCCTTCGGCGGCGGCCCGCACTACTGCATCGGCGCCATGCTGGCGAAGGCCGAGGCCCGCCTCGTCTTCACCGAGCTGGCCGGCCGCTACCGCGACATCAGGCTGACCGACGAGGACGTCGTGTGGCGTCCGCAGGTCAACATCCGCGGTCTCAGCGAGCTGCGCGTGGACCTCGTGTCCTGACGCTCCCGCGTCCGCCGCGCCAGGCTGCCCGCCCGGCGCCGGCCCGTCGGATCCGCGCATCACACGGCGGTGCCATCCGCCGTTCCCGAACTGAGCGTCAGCATCCGACCCGTTCACGGGACCCGTACGAACGCCGCCCCCGCGGCGCGCCGGTACTCCGGCGCGACCCGCTCCGGGGGATCCCCCGGCGTGCGCGTACGGGCTCTCCACGGCGGGTCTCACGAGGGGGATGAGGAAGGAACATGAGCACGCACACGATCTCTCCGGCCCGATTCGACGCCGGCGCCCTGCAGCAGGCCGTCGACGGAGTCATCGAGGAATTCCTGGCGCAGAAGGCGCAGGCCGCGGATTCCCACATGGCCCATCTGGTGGGCCTGCTCGCGGAATTCGGCGCGGGCGGCAAGCGGATCCGTCCGCTGTTGGCCGTGACCGGCTGGCAGGCGGCCTCCGGGCTGCCGGCCGACGAGTCCGTCGTACGAGTGGCGGCCTCCCTGGAGATGTTCCACTCGTTCGCCCTGATCCACGACGACGTCATGGACGACAGCGACACGCGGCGCGGCCACCCCACCATTCACCGCACGCTCGCGAACCATCAGCGCGATTCCCGCGCGGAGAGGTTCGGGCGCAGCGGGGCGATCCTCCTCGGGGATCTCGCCCTGACGTGGTCGGACGAAATCCTCTTCACCGCAGGACTCACCCCCGCGCAGTTGGGCACGGTGCTCCCCCTGGTGACCGAGATGCGCACCGAGGTGATGCGCGGACAGTACCTCGACCTGCGGGCGACCGGTGAACTCCACGACGACGTCGACGCAACCTTGGACGTCATCCGCTACAAGACCGCGAAGTACACGATCGAGCGCCCCCTGCACATCGGCGCGGCCCTCGCGGGGGCCGGCGACGACGTCATGGCCGCCTGCACCGCGTACGCCCTTCCGCTCGGCGAGGCGTTCCAGCTGCGCGACGACCTGCTCGGCGTGTACGGGAACGAGCAGGACACGGGCAAGTCGCGCCTGGACGACCTGCGCGAGGGCAAGAACACCACCCTCGTCGCACTCGCCCTGCGCGCGAGCGACGGTGCGCAGTCCGCCCTGCTGCACACGCTGATCGGCGACCCCTTCCTGGACGAGTCGGGAGCCGAGGAGGTACGCGCCGTCTTCGAGGCCACCGGTGCCCGCGAGGCCGTGGAGCGGATGATCGACGACCGCTACTGGGAGGCGCTGCGCGCCCTGGACACCGCCCCGTTCACCGCGGAGGCGACCACCACTCTGAAGTACCTCGCCCGCAAGGCGACGAGGAGGAACTCGTGACCGCTGACCTGATCACACTCGCCCGGCCCGCTGCCGTCACCCCGGCCGCCCCGGCAGGCACTGCACGCTACTGGCAGGAGTGCACCGACAGCTTCGCCGGAATGTTCGCCCGGCAGCTCGGGGCCGGCTACGAGCCGCAGAAGGTCCCGATGACGGACGCCGAACTGCGCGAGGTCATCGACGCCTGCAACCGCGCGGTCGCGCCGCTGGGCAAGAAGGTGTCCGACAAGCGCTGGATCTCGTACATGGACGTCGTCCGCTGGGCCCAGAGCGCCCGGCACATCAAGGACATGGAAGCCTTCAAGGCCGTCTGCATCCTGAACTGCGTGACCTTCGTGTGGGACGACATGGATCCCGCGCTCCACGACTTCGACCTCTTCCTGCCCCAGCTGCGCGCGGTGTGCGACCGCTACTACGACGCCGAGGACGCGGCGTTCGCCTACGAGGGCGCCCGGGCCTTCGTCACGAGCGACCACATGTTCCGCGACTCGCCGATCAAGCAGGTCCTCTGCACCACGTCGCCCGAGCAGTACTTCCGGTTCCGGGTGACCGACGTGGGCGTGGACTTCTGGATGAAGATGTCCTACCCGATCTACCGCCACCCCGAGCTCACCGAGCACTCCAAGACGGGCCTGGCCGCGCGGATGACCGCACGCGGGCTGGCCATCGTCAACGACTTCTACTCCTACGACCGGGAGTACGAGCTCGGCCAGATAACCAACTGCTTCGGGCTGTGCGACATGACGGACCAGGCCGACTTCCGGCGCTTCTTCCAGGCCCGCCTCGACGACATGACCGAGGACATGGAGTGCATCTCGGCCTTCGACGACATCACCCGGGACGTGCTGCTGGACCTGATCCACGGCAACTTCGTCTGGACCACGCGCGACCGGCGCTACCGCGCGGCCGTCAACGACGTCAACTCGCGCATCCAGTAGAGGGCGATGATCACATGTCATCCGTGAAGACGGCCGTCGCGAACACGGTCGAGGAGAAGACGAACGGCGCGAGGACGACTCCCGCCAAGGTCTCCCCGGCGGACCGGTCCTGGCGGACCGGTACCGCCCCCGGCGCCCTGCCCCTGCTGGGCCACGTGCTCTCCCTGTGGCGCCGCCCGCTGGACTTCCTCGCCTCGCTGCCCGCGTACGGCGACCTCGTCGAGGTCCGGCTCGGCCCCAGCCGCGCCTACCTCGCCGCCCACCCCGAGCTGGTGCGGCACGTCCTGCTCAACCCGCGCGTCTTCGACAAGGGCGGGGTCTTCGACAAGGCGCGCCAGCTGCTCGGCAACAGTCTGTCGGTCTCGCGCGGCGAGGAGCACCGCTCCCAGCGCCGCCTCATCCAGCCGGCCTTCCACTCGACCCGGATCGCCGCCTACACCAACGCCGTCGCCGACGACACCCGAACGGCCACCGAGTCCTGGCAGCCGGGAGAGACCCGGGACATCGGCGACGCGATGCACGCGCTGCTGATGCGCGTCGCCGCGCGGACCCTGTTCTCCACCGATCTCGACGAGGAGACCATCGAGGAGGCCCGGCAGTGCCTGCGGACCGTCTCGCAGGGCATCTACAAGCGGACCGTGGCCCCCCTCGGGATCATGGAGAAGCTGCCGACCCCCGGCAACCGGGCATACGACCGTGCCAACGCCCGCCTCCGGCAGATCGTGGAGGAACTGATCGCCCGGCGGCGGCAGTCCGAGGCAGGCGAGGGAGACCTGCTGTCCACGCTGCTGTGCGCCGAGCACCCCGAGACGGGGGAGAGGCTCAGCGACCGGCAGGTCCTCGACCAGGTCGTGACCTTCCTGGTCGCCGGCAGCGAGACGACCGCCTCCACCCTCGCGTTCGTCTTCCACCTGATGGGCACCCTGCCGGAGGTCGAACAGCGGGTGCACGCGGAGGTCGACGCGGCGCTAGGCGGCCGGACCCCGGTCTACGAGGACCTGCCCTCCCTGCCGTACACCCGCAACGTCATCACCGAGGCACTGCGCCTGTACCCGCCGTCCTGGATGTCGATGCGGGTGGCTGCCGAGGACGTCGCACTCGGCGGCCTGACCGTCCCCGCCGGGACGATGATCCTCTACAGCGCCTACGCCCTGCACCACAACCCCGAACTCTTTCCCGACCCGGAGACCTTCGACCCCGGACGCTGGGACGGCGACCGGATCGGGGAGGTGCCACGCGGTGCGCTGCTGCCCTTCGGCGCGGGCAGCCACAAGTGCATCGGCGATGTCCTGGCCCTGACCGAGACGGCCCTCATCGTCGCGACCATCGCGGCACGCTGGCGGCTGCGCCCGGTACCGGGGACGCGGCTGCGGCCCGTGCCGAAGGCCACCTTGGAAGCGGGTCCGCTCCCGATGGTCTGCGAGCGGCGCTGACCGCTCCCCCGTGGACCGCGTGCATCCCCGCGCCCCGTACGCCCGGGCACGCCGGCACGGCCCGTCACGTCGCCATCACCCGTCACCCGTCACCCACCACCGAAGGACACCCCACCCATGAAGACCACCCGCGAGACGGCCAAGCGCACCTGGCGGGTGACCGCGGCACCCCGCCGGCTCCCGCTCGTGGGCCACGCCCTGCTCATGGGCCGCGACCCGCTGGCGTTCCTGAGTTCCCTGCCGGCGCTGGGCGACCTCGTCGAAGTACGGATCGGCACCAAGCCGGCGTACCTGCCCTGCCACCCCGAGCTGGTTCAGCAGGTGCTGCTGAACGCACGGGTCTACGACACCGGGGGTCCGGTGAAGGAGAAGGCGCGCGCCATCCTGGGCAACGGCCTCATCACCTCCGACTGGGCCGACCACCGCCGCCAGCGGCGCATGGTGCAGCCGGCGTTCCACACCGCGCGCGTCGCCGCGTACGCCGAGGTCATGCAGGAGGAGTGCGCGGTGCACGCGGCCTCCTGGGAGACCGGGAAGCCGGTCGACATCAGCGACGCGATGCAGGGGCTGACCGCCCGGGTGACGGCCCGCGCGCTGTTCTCCACCGAGATGGCCCCGCACTCCGTCTCCGAGATCCAGCGCTGCCTGCCCCTCATGGTGGAGGGCGCCTACCGGCGGGCGCTGGACCCGACCGGGCTGCTGGCCAAGCTGCCGCTGGCGGCCAACCGCGAGTTCGAGGAGGCCCTCGGCCGGCTGCACGCGCTCATCGACGGCATCATCGGCGACTACCGCAGGGCCGGCGAGGACCGCGGAGACCTGCTGTCGGCGCTGCTCGCCGCCCGCGACGACGAGGACGGCGGGCAGATGACGGACCAGGAGGTCCACGACCAGGTCATGACCCTGCTGCTGGCCGGGGTGGAGACCACGGCCAGCGCGCTGACCTGGGCCTGGCACCTGCTGGCCGGCTCGCCCGAGGTGGAGCGGCGGCTGCACGCAGAGGTCGACGAGGTACTGGGCGGCCGGACCCCGACGTACGCCGACGTCCCGAAGCTGGTCCACACCCAGCGGATCTTCACCGAGACACTGAGGCTTTATCCGCCGGCCTGGATGTACACCAGGATGACCACCCAGGACACCGAGCTGGGCGGACACCCGCTGCCCGCCGGCACCGACGTGCTGATCAGCCCGTACGTCATCCACCGCAGCCCGGACCTGTTCGCAGACCCGGAGACCTTCGACCCGGACCGGTGGCTGCCGGAGCGGGCCAAGGACGTCACCCGCGGTTCGTACCTGCCGTTCGGCGCGGGCAGCCGCAAGTGCATCGGCGACGTCTTCGGGATGACGGAGGCGACCCTGGCCCTCGCCGCGATCGCCTCCCGCTGGCGGCTGCGGTCCGTCCCGGGTGCCGCCGTCCGGCCCCGGGCGCAGATGAGCCTGACCGCGGGACCGCTGCCGATGGTGCCCGAACAGCGCTGACGGCGGACGGTGTCCCCGGGCGGGCCGGCCGGGGGACACCCGCCGTCACCAGGTGACGGGGAGCTGGTGCAGTCCGCGCAGCATCATGCTGGGGCGCCAGGTGAGAACGGCCGGATCGGTGTCCAGGGCCAGGCCGGGGCAGCGTTCGAGCAGCGTCCGGAAGGCGATGACGGCCTGCATGCGGGCCAGCGGCGCGCCGAGGCAGTGGTGGATGCCGTGGCCGAACGCCATGTGGCCGCGGGCGTCGCGGTGGATGTCGAAGCGGTCGGGTTCGGCGAAGCGCTGAGGGTCGCGCGAGGCGGCTGCGAGCACGACGGCCACCGACTCGCCCTGAGGGATGGTCATGCCGCCGATCTCCACCGGCTCCTTGGTGTAGCGGAACGCCGTGGTCTCCACCGGACCCTCGTACCGCAGCATCTCCTCCACCGCGTTGTCCAGAAGCGACCAGTCGGCGCGCAGGGCCGCCAGCTGCTCGGGGTGGCGCAGGAGCGCGAGGGTGCCGCTGGACAACAGGTTGGCAGCGGTCTCATACCCGGCCACCAGGAGCAGGAAGGCCATGCCCAGCATCTCCTCGGTGGAGAGCCGGTCGGTTTCCTCGTCCGCATCGTTCACGGACCCGGCGAGGGCGCTCAGCAGGTCGTCGCCGGGCTCGCGCCGCTTGGCATCGAGGAGCTGCGCGAGGTAGCCGGTCATGGCCTGCGCCGCGGCCATGGCCGCGGCGGGCTCGGAGAAGTCGGTGCTCGCCAGGTACCAGTCGTGGAAGGTCTTGCGGTCGGTGGCCGGGACGCCGAGCAGCTCACAGATGACGGCCAGTGGCAGCGGGAGCGCGAACGCGTCGACCAGGTCCGCGCGGCCCGACGGGATCATGGCGTCCAGGAGTTCGTCCGTGATCTGCTGCACGCGCGGACGCAGCGCCTCGATGCGCCGGGCGGTGAAGTCCTTGGCGACCAGCTTGCGCAGCCGGGTGTGCTGCGGCGGGTCGGTCTGGACCATGTTGAGACCGATGGAATTGCCGCCGTCGTCCTTCCAGCCGGACGAATGCCGGATGTCGTTCGACAGCCGGGTGTCGGTGAGTGCGGCGCGCGCCTCCTCGTAACCGACGACGAGCCAGAACTCGCCCGAGGCGGCGCTGCGTGCCCGGTGGACCGGCCCCCTGGCGCGCAGCTGCGCGT
The DNA here is from genome assembly GCF_040302565.1 of Streptomyces sp. NPDC097981. NCBI lineage: Bacteria > Bacillati > Actinomycetota > Actinomycetes > Kitasatosporales > Streptomycetaceae > Streptomyces > Streptomyces sp. NPDC097981. The sequence goes on along the minus strand of NZ_JBEORW010000004.1, from coordinate 270,714 downwards.
AGACCGGATGCGGGTTGTCGACGAAGTCCTGGCCGAGTGCTGACAGATCTTCGATGAGCGGTGTGGACATGGGCATCCCTCGTGTTCGAGCGGCGTCGGCAACGCCACTTTCTACCTCTGGTCCGCGGTCCGAGCCGAGCCCGTTGAAGCCGCCTTCCAGGGCATCTTGAGCGCATCTCGGTGAGCGCCGGGGAAGCTGGTGTCGCCGCGACGCGCGGGCCGCCGGCCCGCTCACCATGCACACGGGAGACCCACACAACATGACGAGCCAGCGCCTCATATCGCCTTTCGAGAGCATCTACTTCCTCGACCTGGGGGCCGCCGGCCTTCCGCTGTACGACATGCCCGCCTACGTCGAATCCGAGGTCCGCGGCCCGATGGACCCGGCCCTGATGTCCCGGGCGCTCGGGATGCTGACGGACCGTCATCCGATCCTGCGGTCCGAGGTCGTCGCCGGCGACGCAGGGCTCCTGTTCAGCGTCCGCGACCGGGTCCAGCCGCCGCTCGCGGTGGTCGACGGCGGCGACGACTCCTTCGCGGAACTGATCAATACCCGGCCCGACTGGACCGAGAGCATGCTGCACGCCTGGCTGATCAGCGACGGCGAACACCACCGGGTCGTACTCGGCGTGCACCACGGCGTCGCCGACGGCCGCTCCGCCTTCGCGCTGCTGGCCGAGTTCTGGCGGTACTACACCGCGCTCGCGGCCGGCGCGGCCCTGGCGGTCGAGCGGCGCGACGGGCTGCCCGAGGCCATCGACGTCCGGCTGGCGGGTGCCTTCCCGGACCGAGAGATCGACGCCCTGGCCGACGCCCTGGCCCGGGCCGCCGACGAGAAGGTCCTCCCGCCCGAAACCCTCGTCCCCGAGGGCCTGGACCACCCCGACCGCCCCGCGGCCTCGCGCCGGTTCGTCGTCGACCGGCTGGAGTTCGAACGGGAGGCCACCGAGGCCTTCGTCGCGGCCGCCCGCGATCGTGGCGTCACCGTCAACAGCGTGGTCACCGGCCTGCTGCTCAGCGCGGTACGCGCCCAGCTCAGCCCTGCGACGGGACCGCTCGCGATGGTGTGCGGCCACGGAGTCGACCTGCGCACCCGGCTGACCCCGGAACTGTCGCTGGACACCGTGCTGAACTGCATCACCGGAATGCAGACCACGCTGAAGGTCTCGCACGGCGACCACCCCGACGTCATCGGAGCCGAGGCCGACGACCTGGTCGCCGCCGCCCTGGCCCGGCGCGAGCCCGAGCGCTTCCTCCTCGCCGCGCTCCGCGCCGGGTCCCGCGGAGTGGCGCTCCCGGTCCCGGTCGTCAGCTACGGCATCTCCAACGTGGGACGGATCCCGGGCCACCCGGTTCCGGAAGGCGTGCGACTGCTGCGCTTCGGCGGCACCGCGAACGCGGCGGGCATGCCCCCGAAGATCGCCGCCGCCAGCTTCGGCGGGCGCCTGCTGATTCAGAACGAGTACGACAGCTGGACCTACGGCGCTGAGCAGATGGCCCGCCTGCGCGAGACCCTGCGCACGTCCTTGGAGGAACTCACCCGCTGAGGGTCCGGTTCGCTCTGCGCTCCCCGCGGACGGCGCAGGCCCGGGCCCGGGCCGTGGACCGTCTCCCTCACGGCCCGGGCCTCCTGCGGGATACGGGGGAACGTCACTCACAGCTCCCGGTCGCGGAGGCCAGGGCTGTTACCACGCTCCGGGTCCAGGAGAAATGGGCCTGATCACGCTTCGCCTGGTCGTCGGAAGCGGGATACCCAAATGCGCCTTCACCGTTCTGCTGTCCGATGAGGAACGAGATGGCGTCTCGGGTGATGCGGTGCCCGCGCCATCCGTCCTGGACGAGATCACGTACGGTGGCGGCCAACTGGCCGAGCTGGTAGCTCTCCCTGGCTTCACAGAGGGAGGTGGCGGCATGAAGGGGGTATGCACGGTGGCCGCGTGGCGTGGGCTGCTGAGGAAGGGCTATGGCCGGCGAGGGCGTGAGGCCGAGGCTGATGAGCCGTTGCACGTTGCCCATGACGTCGGCGGGGACGCTGTCGAGTGAGTTGACGACAGCAGCTGTGGCTTTGAGGAACTCTTCCAGGGAGGGACAGCCGACGCCAGCCGTACGGAGAGCCATGGCGAACTCTCCTGCGATTTCCATGCCCTGCTCCTGCCAGACGTACGGGTCCGCATCAGAGAGGCGCTCGGCATAGTGCTCGAGAGCCGGTCGGACGAGTCGGTGTTCCCCGATTGCCGCAGCCCCGATGGCGGCGGCCGTGACTCCGGGCAGGCCGGCACCTGGATCTTGCATCATGCTCCTGTCGCACAGCCACAGGACGGCGCGTCGAAGCGGTTCCACCAGCGCGACGTCCGTTACCGGCATATCCGGGCGTGGTCTCGCGACTCGTCGGGGGCTCCGGTCCAGCAGACCGGTCAGGGCGACGACGATGGTGGTGTGGTATCCCTCTGCCCAGTGCCGGAACTCGTCGTCCTCACTCTTGAGTCCGGGATGAACAACGCCATCGGGTCCGTTCACTCGGCCGTTGTCCTCCTGAACGGATTCCAGGAACCTCCATCCCTGGTCCGCTGCTTCGGAGTCGGTGATACCGAGGCAGAGAAGGCAGCACAGCAGTTCCCCGACCAGGTCGGCGTTCGCACGGGCCTCGGCGAGGACGAGGAGTGCTTCGAGGAGTTCGACGGCTTCGCCGAGGTCGTAGCCGCGGGGCCATACCGGATCGCGCTGGCCGAAGTCCGTGACGTAGAAGACGGTGTGGGTGATGGCGTAGATATCGCGGTCGGGCAGTTTGAGTACGTTCGGGTGACTGCAGAGGACCGTGAAGGGCAGGACGTCATCCATGGCGGGCATGCCATGCTCGATCCCACACAGATGCAGTGTGTGGAGCAGGTCCAGCTGCCGGTAGGGGACCCGCTCGAATGCCGCTGCGTACCCGCCGGCAGCGGCTTGCTGGATGATGCGCCGGAATTCGGGGTCGTCGCGGCCACAGAGACGCAGCGCTGCATACGTTCCTGCGTACAGCAGAAGGGCGGATTCGTCCCGTGCGATGAGTTCCCGGTACGAGGGCTGCCGGGCGATGTCCTCAACCAGCTCGAGAATGGTCGCATAATCGCCGGCAAGGGGGGCCTCGTCGAGGCGGGCTCGAAGCCCTACCAAGAACGCTGTTTCGATCAATGCTTTACGGGCGAAAAGCACCGTGTCCGGCCGGGCGTTGCGCGGGTCCAGCATGGCCCGGCGCGCAGCGAGCCAGGCGACTGCCTGGTCCTCTACTGCGCGCCTTCGAGATGACCGGACGCCGGGGTGCTCTGTTTTCACCGTGGTCCTCCCGGCAGTCACCTTGATGTGTGGATCAGTGGCCCGCGGGCGGGCAATCGTCCGCTACCTCGTTGGCGACGACCAGGACGTACCGTTCCCAGGCCAGCACGTAGCCTGCGACATCGTCGAGTTGACTGACCTGGCCGACGACGCGCTCCAGAGGGAGGGTGAGATCGACCAGACCACTGGTCCTCAGGAAATCCAGCGCCTTACGCGCATCAACGGGTGGTGGGACGGACATGACGAACCTCCTGTTCGGAGTCCAGTATTTCCTGTTAAGTGTCTACCAAATCACCTAGATGGTGGAATACAAAAGAAATAACTCATACAGTCACATTTGTCTTGTAACCGATCGTTTCATCTGCCCGTTCCCACCGCCCGGGCCGGCAACACGGCGGCCACCTGCACAGCGGCAGGCGAACGGAGCGTCATGACGGGGTGAACGGCACACCGGCCGCTAATGTGAGTGCCCCGTCTCCGCATTCCGTACGACCTGGCCGGACGACGCCTCATGCGTCTTACGGGCGGGCTGCCGGAATGCCCCGGTACCGGCGGGCAGCAGGCCGCCGACTTGGACGGGTCCTGCTCCTCGCCACGCCTCACAGGCTCCCCCACGTCATGACGGGCCACGAATTCCCTTCGGAAGGAAAAGAAGTGAGGATCAAGCGCACGACCGGCAGCGGTCTCGCGAGACGTGCCTGGCTCCTCGCCATGGCGTCCGGACTCCTGGCCGCCGTCGGACTCGCTGTCCCCCAGGCGAACGCCCAACCCTCCCCCACCCGGTACGACGACTCCGTGCTCACCCGCTTGGGCGATACCGTCCTGGCAGCCGACGTGGCCGGAACCGCCTGGCACATCGACCGGGAGGCCAACCGGCTCGTCCTCACTGTCGACAGCACCGTCTCGGCTGCGGAGTTCTCCCGGATCTGGGAGGCCGCGGGGACCGACGCCGGCGCCTTGCAGATCGAGCACACCCCCGGAAAGCTCACGACGCTCATCTCCGGCGGCGACGCCATCTACGCGAACAACTGGCGCTGTTCGCTCGGCTTCAACGTCCGCAGCGGCGCCACCTTCTACTTCCTGACCGCCGGACACTGCACCAACGGCGCGGGCACCTGGTACTCCAATGCGCAACACACTGCGGTGCTCGGCCCCACGGCCGGCTCCAGCTTCCCGGTGAACGACTACGGCCTCGTCCGCTACTCCAACCTGCTGGTCGTGAATCCGGGTACCGTCGGCAGCCAGGACATCACCTCCGCCGCCGACCCGTTGGTCGGCCAGTCGGCCTGTCGCCGCGGCTCCACCACCGGCATCCGATGCGGCAGCGTCACAGGCCTCAACGCCACCGTGAACTACGGCGGCGGCAACATCGTCTACGGCATGATCCGCACCAACATCTGCGCCGAACCCGGCGACTCCGGCGGTTCCCTCTACTCCGGCAGCACGGCCCTCGGCCTCACCTCCGGCGGAAGCGGAAACTGCACCACGGGCGGCGTGACGTACTACCAGCCCGTCGTGGAGGCGCTCAACGCCTACGGCGTCAGCGTGTACTGAGCCTTCGCTCCCGACGACGGCGGACGAGCCCCCGGCCCGACGCGGCCGGAGGCTCGGTCGTCCCTGCCGACAGGTCAGCGACGCAGCACACCTTCGGTGTGCGCCAGGGCGTGGTGAATGCCGTGGCGCGCGCCGGCCGATCGTGCCGCGGGTCACGCTGCCGCCGCAGCCGGGCCCGGATCGCAATATCTGCGAATTGCAGAAGTCTGCAATTTCATAGATGCTGTGATTGCTGTGCCCGTAGGTAGCCGCGGGCACAGCACCAGGCGTTTGCCCCGTTCGGGGTGGTGAGAAGGGTGCGAGACCGTGCCGGTTCCGCTGTACCAGGCCAAGGCCGAGTTCTTCCGGATGCTCGGGCACCCGGTGCGGATACGGGTTCTGGAGCTGCTGCAGGACGGGCCGATGCCGGTGCGGGAGCTGCTGGCCGCGATCGAGGTCGAGCCCTCCGCCCTGTCCCAGCAGCTCGCGGTCCTGCGCCGCTCGGGGATCGTCACCTCCACCCGTAACGGCGCGACGGTCGTCTACGAGCTGGCGGGCGGGGACGTCGCGCAGCTGATGCTGGCGGCGAGGCGGATCCTGACCGAGGTCCTGACCGGGCAGAGCGAGCTGCTTGAGGAACTGCGCGAGTCCGAGGTCCCGGCGTCGTGACCGCGAACACTGCGCTGACAGCCGTGCTCGGGCGGATCGGCTCCGTCTTGCCCGCCCGGGCCGACTACGCGGTCATGGCTCGCAGCCCCCGGCGCGACCTCCTGGCCGGCCTCACCGTGGCGATCGTCGCCCTTCCCCTCGCGCTCGGATTCGGGGTCTCTTCCGGTCTGGGCGCGGAGGCGGGGCTGGCCACCGCGGTGGTCGCGGGCGCGCTGGCCGCACTGTTCGGTGGATCGAACCTCCAGGTGTCCGGCCCGACCGGTGCGATGACGGTGGTCCTGGTGCCGATCGTCGCCCGGTACGGGCCCGGCGGTGTCCTCACCGTTGGGCTGATGGCCGGAGCGTTCCTGATCGGTCTCGCCCTGCTGCGGGCCGGCCAGTACATGCGGTACGTGCCGGCGCCGGTGGTGGAGGGGTTCACCCTCGGGATCGCGTGCGTGATCGGCCTCCAGCAGATACCCAACGCGCTCGGAGTCGAGAAGCCGGAGGGCGAGAAGGTCCTGCTGGTGGCGTGGCGGGCCCTCGTCGAGTTCGTGGCCTTCCCGAACTGGACGGCGATCGGCCTCTCGGCCGGTGCAGCGGCGGTGATGCTGGCCGGGGCACGGTGGAAGCCAACGGTCCCGTTCTCGATCGTCGCAGTGATCGCCGCGACCGTGATCGCGCAGCTCTTCCGTCTTGACGCGGCGGCCCCGATCGGTGACCTGCCTTCCGGGCTCCCCGCGCCCTCCCTCGCCTTCCTCGATGCTTCCGCGTTCGGCTCGCTGCTGGCCCCGGCGGTCGCGGTCGCGGCGCTCGCCGCGCTGGAGTCCTTGCTGTCGGCGACCGTGGCCGACGGGATGACGGTGGGGCAGCGGCACGACCCGGACAAGGAACTGTTCGGGCAGGGCATCGCCAACCTGGCCGCCCCGCTGTTCGGCGGCGTTCCCGCCACCGCCGCGATCGCCCGTACGGCGGTCAACGTCCGCACCGGCGCCTCTTCCCGGCTGGCCGCGCTCACCCACGCCGCGGTACTCGCGGTGATCGTGTTCGCCGCCGCCCCCCTGGTCTCGGAAATCCCCCTCGCCGCCCTTGCCGGCGTGCTGCTGGCGACGGCGATCCGCATGGTGGAGGTCGGCTCGCTGCTCGCGATGGCGAAGGCCACCCGCTCCGACGCCGTCGTCCTCGTCCTGACCGCCACCGCCACCCTGGTCCTCGACCTCGTGTACGCGGTGATCATCGGCCTGGTCGTCGCCGGAGCCCTCGCCCTGAAGGCCGTGGCGAGTCAGGCCCGGATGGAACAAGTCGACTTCCGGCCGGACCTGCCCGGCGAGCACAGCGACGAGGAGCACGCCCTCCTCGCCGAGCACATCGTCGCGTACCGGATCGACGGTCCGCTGTTCTTCGCCGGCGCCCACCGCTTCCTCCTCGAACTCTCCGAGGTCTCCGACGTCAAGGTGGTCATCCTGCGCATGGCGAGGGTGAGCACCCTGGACGCCACCGGCGCCCTCGTCCTGAAAGACGCCGTGGAGAAGCTGAACCGGCGCGGCATCGCGGTGATGACCTCCGGCATCCGGGCCGGCCAGCGCCAGGCTCTGGAGGCCGTCGGCGCCCTGGAGCTGCTGCGCCTGGAGGGCCGCGAGTACGCCACTACGCCGGAGGCGATCGCCGGGGCCCGCAAGTACCTGGAGCAGGCGGGCCTGCTGCCCCGAACGCATCACCGACCGCACCGCATCCGGAAGGCAGCACGATGACCGTCCCCGCCGACCGCCGCCTCATCGAGGTCTCCGGCACCGAAGCCCTGTGGCTCCTCGAAGGCTCCGCCCAGGGCCGGCTCATATACATCCAGCGAGACCTCGCCGTCGTCCGCCCCGCCGCACACGTCATGGAGCACGGACGCCTCGTCGTCCGAGCCCCCGTCCAGGCCGCCGCCATCCCCGGCCGGGCGCTACTGACCTACCAGGTCGATGAGATTCGCACCCCGGCCGGGACCGGCTGGACGGTCAGCGCGCACGGCCCGGCCGACGTTGTTGCCGACCCGGACGAGGCCGCCCACTACCGGCGCACCCTGCCCGGCTGGTCACACGGCCCCCACGACACCCTGCTGCGCGTGCACCCCCAGTCGGTGTCCGGGTTCCGTCTCGCCCGCCCCGTCCACGGGGCGGCCCGGTGACGACGACACAGCTGGCGACGTTGCCGTACCGGCACGTCCTCACGGTGCCCGCCACGGGATCGGCCGTCCGGATCGCCCGCGAGACCACGGAGCTCGTCCTGGTCGAGTGCGGGGTCGGCCTGCGCCACCCGAGCACCGGGCCGGCGCTGCTGATCCTGGCGGAGCTGGTCACCAATGCGGTCCGCCACGCCGCCGCCGTGTCCCCGGTGATCACGGTCACCTACGCACACGGGCCCGGCGTACTCGCCTTCGCCGTCCATGACCGCCACCCCTACCAGCCACCGCTGTTCGGCGCCATGGCCACGGCGCCCGGCAGCGGACTGGCCACGGTCGTCGAGATGACCATGGAGCTCGGCGGCACCGCCGTCATCCGCGCAGACGCGGACGGGCGCGGCAAAAGCATCTGGATCACCCTGCCCCTGTGAAGCCGAGGAACCGACGATGACGATCGAATGGCGCTACACCACCCACGACAACCTGGGCGTGCTGTCCCTGGCCGGATACCTCGGCGCGGACGCGACTGCCCGCTTCACCGGCGCAGTCGGCTGGGCCGAGGCCCGCGGCACCGGCCCGGTGATCCTGGACCTGACAGAACTGCTGGGCTGGTCGGCCGGCGGACAGCTCGCCGTCGCCCAGGCCGCCCGAAGGCTCGCCGCGAGCGGACGCCACCTGGAACTGGCCGCGATCCCCGCCGACGGCTCCCTCGTCCCCGACGCCCACGGTCCGGCCGTCCCCGTCCACTGCGACCTCCCGGCCGCCCTCGCCGCCCACCACCGCGGCGGAGAACTCCCCGCCCCCAGCCGGGGACGGGGAGCGCCCCGGGAGTGGCGCAGTGACGACTGGCCCGACACCCCGAACCCGGCCGCACCCGCCCTGATCCCTGTGTGATGTCGTGGTCAGAAGGCCTGACCCGCACCGCAGCAGTACGGCCGCAGTACCCCATATCGGGCCAAAACGTCCAGACGTGGGCCTGCAGGGGTTCGGGAATTGCAGGAATCTGCAATTGTGGAGGTCACACACTGTGTGCGGGGACGCAAGGAGCTGTCCCCGGGATGATGAGCGTTGGGTGGATCAGGTGCGCAGTACACGCGCGACGGGCAAAGCGGGCGACGCCGGCGGTGGTCAGGCGCCGCTCTACCAGCTCAAGGCGGAGTTCTTCAAAACCCTCGGCCACCCGGTCCGCATCCGCGTCCTTGAGCTCCTGAGCGAGCGCGAGCACGCGGTCGCCGAGATGCTCGCCGAGGTCGACATCGAAGCGGCCAGCCTCTCCCAGCAGCTCGCGGTCCTGCGCAAGGCCAACCTCGTCCTCACCCGCCGGGAGGGCTCGAACGTGTACTACCGGCTCACCAGCCCCGAGGTCGCCGAACTCCTGCGCGTCGCGCGCAGCATCCTCTCCGGCGTCCTGCAAGGCCAGGCCGAACTCCTGGCCGACCTGCGCGCCACCGGCCCCAAGTAGGCCGGGGCGCCCCTTGAGCGGCGGCCGTCTCCCGTAGCGCGGGTTCACTTGCGCTTCTGACAACGGGAGACGGCCGTCTTCCTTCCTGCGGGCGGCCGACATCGCGCCCGCCTCGAAAGACGGATCCTGTCGATCAGGAACTGAGCCCCGAGCGCGCGTTCTTCTCCGGGGTCGCCGGGATCCGGCCCAGAGGACCAGCGGCGTGCTCAGAGCCGCGGCAAGCGCCGCGCCTCCCACCTGACGGTGTGCGCATGCGGCCTCTACTTTTGGGCGTGCTGCCCCAGGTAGAACAGGAGCCACACGAACCCGGCGACCAGGTGAGTGCCGAAGATGTAGAAGAAGGCGCGCAGCGCGACGCCCTTCTCCAGCCACTTCTCGTGCTTCGCCGCCGCAGCGGTGTCCTCAGGCTCGTCCGTCACCTTTGTTCGTCTCCCTTCCCGGCACTCCCGGATGCCGGTTCGCCCTTGGGGCGGGTGTACGGGCGGACGCGGATCTTCACCCCGTGGCTGCCCGCCCAGGCCACCACGTCGCCGACCTCGCCGGCACCTGCCACATGGGTGACGGGCTCGCGGCTGGCGTCCAGGTAGGTGATTTCGTACATCCGGTCCTCCTCTTGGTCGCTGCGGGTCACGGCGTTCCCTCCGGAAGGATGAAACGGACCACGACCGTCTTGCCCCGCCCGCCGGCCGCGGGCTCCACCCGCACATCGCCGCCGAAGACCCGCGCGAGCTCGGCGACCGTCCGCAGGCCCTCGCCCGCGCAGCGGTGCGGGAGCGTCACCGGGCGGGGGTCCAGGTCGCCGACGCCGACCACCAGCAGGTGATCGGTCATCGTGAGGGTGACCTCCGCGTCCGGGGATTCGTGGGCGTGGCGTACGGCATTGGCGACCAGCTCGCTGACCACCAGAAGGACGGCCCCGGACAGCGAGGAGCCGGCCGTGAGGCCGAACAGCGCGAGCGACCGTTCCGTACGCTCGCGCGCGGCCCGCACCGAGCCCGGCACCAGCGGCACCGTCCAGGTGTGCCGACGTTCCTGCAGTGCCGGGCGGGTTCGCGGCTGCCCGCTGGGATGCCGGTCCACTACCTCACGCCCGGCCGGCAGGGGGTCGTCATACGGGTCACGGTCCTTCCGTCGGGACGTCGGTGTCCACGCCGTGATCGTGGGCCACGCGGAGAGCGTCCTCCAGTTCCTCGGCGGCCTGCGCCTCCTCGAAGGCGTCGCCGGCCTCATGCGCAGCCGCCAGGCGAGCCCGCGCCACCCGGACCCGTTCCAACGCCGCCTCCGCGAACCCGGCCACACCACAACCCCCGCCCATATCCAGAACTAGTAAATTGCATAACTCTGCAAGTCTAGCCCTGTTCGCCGCCCTCCGGGAAAGCCGTATACGGGCCTGCCTGCAGTCAGTGGATCCGCCGGCTGGTCAACCTGTCCCGTCTCTGGTTTGTCCCCCTCCCGGACCTGGCACGTCGCGCCTCCGGAATCCCGGTAGGGCGTGACGATCACGACGCCTACCCTGGCGGGGGAGCTCCTCGACACCCGTCGGGGAGCGGGGCGCCGGCTGACTCCCCAGATTCTCCCCAGGGCCCCAGGCTGTCAGGCCGGAGGGACATGCAGGAGGAGAGTGTCCCTTTGATTGCAAGGCTTGGTGAATGGATACCCTGGGAAAATGCTCACAGAAGTGATCGCGACCCGCTATGTGACGCCCTTGCGTGAGGGCGGTTCACTCCCCGGGATCGTCGAGGCCGACGACCTCGGGACCTACGTCATGAAATTCACCGGAGCCGGCCAGGGTCGCAAGACCCTTGTCGCCGAGGTCGTCTGCGGACGCCTGGCGCAGCGGCTGGGCCTGCGGGTCCCCCGGCTGGTGCAGATGCAGCTCGATCCCGTGATCGGGCTCGGCGAGCCCGACCAGGAGGTCCAGGAGCTGCTGAAGGCCAGCGGCGGACTCAACCTCGGGATGGACTACCTGCCCGGGTCGATCGGCTTCGACCCGCTCGCGTACCAGGTGGACCCCGCCGAGGCGGGGCGCGTGGTCTGGTTCGACGCACTGATCAACAACGTCGACCGGTCGTGGCGCAACCCGAACATGCTGGTCTGGCACGGGGACCTCTGGCTCATCGACCACGGCGCCACCATGATCTGGCACCACAACTGGCCCACCGCCGAGAGCGCCGCGGCCAAGCCGTACAACGCCTCCGACCATGTCCTGGCCCCGGTCGGCCCGGACATCGCGGCCGCCGCCGCCGCGCTCGCGCCCCTGGTGACACGGGAGCTGCTCGAAGACGTCGTCGCCGACGTGCCCGACGAGTGGCTCGTCGACGAGCCCGGCTTCGACTCGGCCGACGGGGTGCGTCGCGCCTATGTGGAGGCGCTACTGCCGCGCGCGGCCACGATCCACGACAGGATCTCGATGGCGCCCGAGGTGAAGGCTCCCTCGAAGCCGCCCGGGTGGCTGACCGACCACCTGACCGAATGGCCCCACAAGACCAAGAAGAAGAGCGACGGCGAGTGACCAAGCGGGACGTGTTCGAGTACGCGCTGGTGCGCGTGGTGCCCCGGATGGAGCGCGGCGAGTGCTTCAACGCCGGCGTGATCGTCTACTGCCGGGCGCGTGCGTACGTGGCCGCGCGCACCCACCTGGACGAGGCCAAGCTCCTCGCCCTGGACCCCGGGGCCGACGTGGCCGGCGTACGCGCCGCCCTGCACGGGGTCGAGGGCGTGTGCACCGGCGGCGAACGGGCCGGCCAGGCGGCGGGCGACGACGCGGGCCGCCGGTTCCGCTGGCTGATCGCCCCGCGCAGCACGGTCGTGCAGCCCGGGCCTGTGCACACCGGCCTGACGGCCGACCCCGAGGCCGAGGTGGAACGGCTGCTCGACCTGCTGGTCCGCTGATCCGTACGACGATCCGCACGGCGGTCGCCACGACGTGAGAAGCCCTGGCACCCAGTGCCGTTGACACCGGGTGCCAGGGCTCCTAGCGTCTCCTCAGCTGAAGCTACTAAGCGGTTGCTCACCAATGAGGAGCCGCTGTCGAGGATTCCGAGGGCGAGGAGATCCACCATGTCCACCACCGAGCAGCGCGTCGCGATCGTGACCGGGGCGGCCCGGGGCATCGGCGCGGCCACCGCCGTGCGCCTGGCCGCCGAGGGCCGGGCCGTCGCCGTACTCGATCTCGACGAGGCGGCCTGCAAGGACACCGTCGAGGCGATCACGGCGGCCGGCGGGAAGGCCCTGGCGGTCGGCTGCGACGTCTCCGACGCGGCGCAGGTGGAGGCGGCCGTCGAGCGCGTCGCGAGCACCCTGGGCGCCCCCACCATCCTGGTCAACAACGCGGGCGTGCTGCGCGACAACCTGCTCTTCAAGATGAGCGAGAACGACTGGGACACCGTCATGAACGTCCACCTGCGCGGTGCGTTCCTGATGTCGAAGGCCTGTCAGAAGTACATGGTGGAGGCCAAGTTCGGCCGTATCGTCAACCTCTCCAGCAGCTCGGCGCTGGGCAACCGCGGCCAGGTCAACTACTCCGCGGCCAAGGCCGGCTTGCAGGGCTTCACCAAGACCCTGGCCATCGAGCTCGGCAAGTTCGGCGTCACCGCCAACGCCGTCGCCCCCGGCTTCATCGTCACGGAGATGACCGCCCAGACGGCCGCACGCGTGGGGATGGGCTTCGAGGACTTCCAGGCCGCCGCGGCCACCCAGATCCCCGTCCAGCGCGTAGGCCGCCCGGACGACATCGCCAACGCGATCGCCTTCTTCACGGGCGAGGCCGCCGGCTTCGTCTCCGGCCAGGTCATGTACGTGGCCGGCGGCCCGCTCAACTGACGAGAGGCAGGCGCACGTCATGGCGAACAGCAGCAGGAACGGCACGGACAGCGGCAGGGTCGCGCTGATCACCGGAGCGAGCCGGGGCATCGGCTACGGCATCGCCGAGGCGCTCGTCGCCCGCGGCGACCGGGTGTGCATCACCGGGCGCAACGAGGACGCCCTCAAGGAGGCCGTCGAGGCGCTCGGGGCGGACCGGGTGATCGGGGTCGCCGGCAAGGCGCACGACGAGGCCCACCAGGCCGTCGCCGTCGAGCGGACGATGGAGGCCTTCGGGCGGGTCGACTTCCTGATCAACAATGCGGGCACCAACCCGGTCTTCGGTCCGATCGCGGACCTGGACCTCGGTGTCGCGCGCAAGGTCTTCGAGACGAACGTGATCTCGGCGCTCGGGTTCGCCCAGCGGACCTGGCACGCGTGGCAGAAGGACAACGGCGGTGCGATCGTGAACATCGCGTCCATCGCCGGCGTCTCCGCCTCGCCCTTCATCGGGGCCTACGGGATGAGCAAGGCCGCCATGGTCAACCTCACCCTGCAGCTCGCCCACGAGATGGCGCCGGGGGTCCGGGTGAACGCGATCGCCCCCGCGGTGGTCAAGACGAAGTTCGCCCAGGCGCTCTACGAGGGCCGGGAGCAGGAGGCCGCGGCCGCCTATCCGCTCGGGCGCCTCGGGCTCCCGGAGGACATCGGCGGGGCGGCGGCTTTTCTTACATCTGCACAAGCGGAATGGATCACGGGTCAAACTCTTGTCGTTGACGGAGGAATGTTCCTGAATGCCGGAGTGCACTGATCGATAACCGGACGCATTTGCCTCCCGAGGGGAGGCAAATGCGTACCTAATCTGCACGAAATCGGTCAAGCCTCACATGAAACCTGCCCATTGGATTTGTGAGGCACTGCGGTAGGGTCTGCCGCACCCCTGGCTGATCGAGGAGCGTGCACGTGTTCATCCGGACCAGATGCCTGCAGTTCACTGCGGCCCTTGCGTCCATATCCCTGCTCGCCGGATGCGGTCTGCTTTCGGACGACAGCAGCGACGCCGCGAAGAGAATCGTCGTCGGCACGACGAGCGCCCCGAGCACCCTCGATCCCGCCGCGGCCTGGGACGGCTCCTGGGAGCTGTACAGGAACGTCTACCAGACCCTCCTGGCGTTCCCGACGGGCTCCACCAAGCCCCAGCCCGACGCGGCCCAGAACTGCGAGTTCACCGACTCGGCGAACGAGTCCTACCGGTGCACCCTGAAGAAGGGCCTGAAGTTCTCCAACGGGGAGCCGCTCGACTCCAAGGCCGTCAAGCACTCGCTCGACCGGATCCGGACGATCAACTCCCAGACCGGTCCGCAGGGCCTCTTCGGCAGCCTGGACAAGATCGAGACCCCGGACGCGCTGACGGTCGTCTTCCACCTGAAGACCCCGGACGCCACGTTCCCCTTCGTCCTCGGCTCGCCGGCCGCCTCGCTGGTCGCGCCCAAGGACTACCCGGCCGACAAGGTGCGGGAGGACGGCAAGGTCACCGGCTCCGGCCCGTTCGTGCTCGACTCCTACAAGGAGGGCAGCGAGGCGGTCCTCAACAAGAACGGGACCTACAACGGCTTCGCGAACCGGCGTAACGACGGGGTGACCATCCGCTACTTCGCGGACTCCACCAAGATGATCGCCGCGCTCAAGGGCAAGGAGATCGACGCCACCTACCGCGGTCTGTCGGCTCCCGAAATCAAGGACCTGCAGACCCCCGCGGCGCACGCGGCGGGCGTCCAGGTCGTCGAGAACGTCGGCGCCGAGATCCGCTACCTGGTCTTCAACCCCAAGGACCCCCAGGTCGCCAAGCCCGCGGTGCGCCAGGCCATCGCCCAGATCGTCGACCGCGGCGCGATCGTCTCCAAGGTCTACCAGGGCACCGCCGAACCGCTGTACTCGATGGTCCCCAAGGGCGTGGTGGGCCACAAGACGCCCTTCTACGACAAGTACGGCCAGGCCAACGTCGAGAAGGCCAAGAAGATCCTCAAGGACGCCGGGATCACCCAGCCGGTCGAGCTGACCTTCTGGTACACCACCGACCGCTACGGCGCCTCCACCGCCGACGAGTTCACCGAGCTCAAGCGCCAGCTGGACGAGAGCCAGCTCTTCAAGATCACCCTGCGCGGCCAGCCCTGGAAGGTGTTCCAGGTCGGCTACAAGAACGGCGAGTACCCGGTCTTCGGCCGCGGCTGGTTCCCCGACTTCCCGGACCCGGACAACTTCATCGCGCCGTTCGTCGGCAAGGAGAACGCGGTCGGCACCCCGTACGAGCCCGCCGAGATCCTCACCGACCTGCTGCCCAAGTCCCGCCGGGAGAGCGACCGGTCGGCCGGCGTCCGCGAGTTCGAGGAGGCCCAGCAGATCTTCGCCGACGACGTCCGGCTGCTGCCGCTGTGGCAGGGCAAGCTGTACGTCGCCGCCCGCGAGGACATCGCCGGCTCCGAGCGGGCGCTCGACCCGCAGACCGTCTTCCAGATGTGGGAGCTGTACCGCAAGACCAGCTGGTAGCCCCTGCCGCGGGCGCCCACGGGCGCCCGCGGTGAGGCGTTGTCAGTGGCCCCCGGTAGGTTCTGGAGCTGTTGCACCAAGCAGTTGCACGAACTTGTACCGGAGGTTGTAGACGTGACCCAGATGCTGCCCGAGTCCTGGCTCCCCGTCCTCGGCGACGAGCTGGACCAGCCCTACTTCAAAGAGCTCACCGAGTTCGTCGAGAAGGAGCGGGCGAACGGGCCGGTCTACCCGCCCCGCGAGCAGGTCTTCGCGGCCCTGGAGGCCACGCCGTTCGACAAGGTGAAGGTCCTGGTCCTCGGCCAGGACCCCTACCACGGCGCCGGCCAGGGCCACGGCCTGTGCTTCTCCGTGCGGCCCGGGGTCAAGACCCCGCCCTCGCTGCGCAACATCTACAAGGAGATGCACGCGGAGCTGGGCACGCCGATCCCGGACAACGGATACCTGATGCCGTGGGCCGAGCAGGGCGTCCTGCTGCTCAACGCGGTCCTCACCGTCCGCGAGGCCGAGCCCAACTCGCACAAGGGCAAGGGCTGGGAGAAGTTCACCGACGCGGTGATCCGCGCGGTGGCCGAGCGCCCCGACCCTGCCGTCTTCGTGCTGTGGGGCGCCTACGCCCAGAAGAAGCTCCCGCTGATCGACGAGGAGCGGCACGTGGTCGTCAAGGGCGCCCACCCCTCCCCGCTGTCGGCCAAGAAGTTCTTCGGCTCCCGGCCCTTCACCCAGATCAACGAGGCCGTCGCGGCGCAGGGCCATGAGCCGATCGACTGGCGGATCCCGGACCTGGGCTGACGTCCCACCGCGCCTCGGCGCCATTGCCCGTGCCTGCGGTTAGCGTCGTGACGAGCAGACCGGAGCAGGTCTGGCAGAGCAAGCCGGAGGCCGCAGTGACGGAGCAGCAGGAGGCGTCGGAGGACGCCGTCATGACGAGGATCGGCCAGGCCGTCATCCTGCTGCACGCCGGTGACCGGGAGGAGGCCCGCAACCGCCTCGGCGAGATCTGGACCGAGATCGGCGAGGACGGCGACTCCCTCCACCGGTGCACGCTCGCGCACTACATGGCCGACGCCCAGGACGATCCCGCCGACGAACTGGCCTGGGACCTGCGCGCCCTGACCGCCGCGGACGGGCCGGGGAGGGGGCAGAGGGAAGGGCGGCCCGCGCGGCACGAGCCGCACCCGGCCGTGCGCGTGTTCTACCCGTCCCTGCACCTCAACCTGGCCGCCGACTACGTGAAGCTCCGGCGGCCCGAGGCGGCGCGGGTGCACCTGGCCCGGGCCCGGGCCGCCACCGGGGCCCTGTCCGACGACGGGTACGGGAACGGCGTACGGGCCGCCATCGCCCGGCTGGAGCGGCGGCTGGCCGCAGAACCGGGCAGCGGGTCCCGGCCGTTCCCGGAGCAGCACGCGTAGGCGGCTCAGTCGCCGTGGAAGCCCGCGCAGATGCGGGCCTCCGGACTGTCCGGGGGCCAGCGGCCGTGCCGGCGGCCCAGCGCGCACACGTCGGCGGGCCGGACCGGCAGTTCGTTCATCACTTCGCGCGGCAGCTTCGCGTCCGGCCCCGGCGGGTCCGTCCGGCCGCCCCTGCCCGCTGAGGCGCGGGCGGCGGGCCGGCGCGGCTCCGGGATGTCCGGCACCGGCGGAACGGCCTGTGAGGGCCCTCCGGCCGCCGCGCCCGCCGGAGCCGCCGCACCGCGCCGTGCGGGCGACCGGTCCCCGGCGGAGGCCGCCGGATGCGCTGACTGCCCCGGTACCGTCTTCAGCGCCTCCAGGGCGGGCGCCCGGACCTGTACGGGCGCGGCCCCCGGTCCGCCGCGCGGCCCGTGCTGCGGCGGCGGCGCCGTGGTGCCGGTGCCTGCCGCCGACTGCATCGGGGCGGGGGTCACATTCACGCAGCCGGAGACGGCCGAGACGGCGCAGGCGACTCCGAGCAGCAGCTTCGTCGTGGTTCGGGTGGGATGCACTCGCGCAACTCTGCTGTGCGAGCACCCCGTTGTGAAAACCCGGAGCCGATATTGACCCCGCACGGGTGACGGGCATCCGCCAGACACCGCCCGGACACCCGCTCGCAGCGGCCGGCGTCAGTCGCCCGTGGCGCCGTCGATCTGCTCGCGCAGCAGGTCCGCGTGCCCGTTGTGGCGCGCGTACTCCTCGATCATGTGCGTGTAGACCCACCGCAGGCTGAACGTCTCGCCCCGGTGGTGGCTCGCCGGGTCCGACAGCAGATCCAGCGAACGGCCCGCCGCGGCCTGCCGCGCCAGCCCGACCTCGGTCCGCCAGGTCCGCTCGGCCTCGGCCCA
The DNA here is from genome assembly GCF_040302565.1 of Streptomyces sp. NPDC097981. Classification (NCBI taxonomy): domain Bacteria; kingdom Bacillati; phylum Actinomycetota; class Actinomycetes; order Kitasatosporales; family Streptomycetaceae; genus Streptomyces; species Streptomyces sp. NPDC097981. The sequence continues at coordinate 252,948 of NZ_JBEORW010000004.1, read as the reverse complement.
GGTGTCCCCGGCGCCGAAGTGGAAGTCCCCGTCCGGGTCCTCCCGCGTGCAGTACAGCTCGGGCAGCTCCTCGCCCAGCATGACCTCCCGGAACCAGTAGCGCTCCACCTCCGCCATGTGCCGTACGAGCCCCAGCAGGCTCAGTTCGGACGGGGCGAGCACGGCGCGGCCCAGCTCCTCCTCCCCGAGCCCCTCGCACTTCCAGACGAGGGTGGCGCGGTGGTAGTCGAGCCAGCCGTCCAGCATCTCCCGCTCGTTCGCGGTGGTGGAGGGCTCGGCGCGGTGGGATCCGGAGGTGGTGGTCATGGCCGCCATCCTCGGCGAAAACGGCCCCCGCCACCAGGGATTAAGCTGCGCACGTCCCGCAAGGATCAACCTGGAGGTTCCCGGTGAAGGTCGGCGTCATCGGACTCGGCGACATCGCCCAGAAGGCGTACCTGCCCGTCCTCACCGCCCGCCCGGGCGTGGAGCTGCACCTGCAGACCCGTACCTCTGCCACGCTGGAGCGGATCGGGGAGATCCACCACATCCCTGCCGCGCGCCGGCACACCGGCCTCGACGGGCTGCTGGCCCAGGGCCTCGACGCGGCATTCGTCCACGCCCCGACGGCAGTTCACCCCGAGATCGTGACCCGGCTGCTCGAAGCGGGCGTGCCGACGTACGTGGACAAGCCGCTCGCCTACGCGCTCGACGATTCCCGGCGGCTGGTGGAACTGGCCGAGGAGCGCGGGGTCTCGCTCGCCGTCGGCTTCAACCGCCGCCACGCGCCCGGCTACACGCAGTGCGCCGAGCACCCGCGCGACCTGATCGTCATGCAGAAGAACCGGGTCGGGCTCCCCGAGGACCCGCGGACCCTGGTCCTCGACGACTTCATCCACGTCGTGGACACCCTGCGCTTCCTGCTGCCCGGCGAGGCCGACCACATCGACGTACGGGCCCGGGTGCGCGACGGGCTGATGCACCAGGTCGTGCTCCAGATGTCGGGCGCCGGATTCACCGCGCTCGGCATCATGAACCGGCTGTCCGGTTCCACCGAGGAGATCCTGGAGGTGTCCGGGCAGGACTCCAAGCGGCAGGTCGTCAACCTCGCCGAGATCATCGACCACCGCGGCCAGCCGACGGTACGCCGCCGCGGGGACTGGGTGCCGGTCGCCCGTCAGCGCGGCATCGAGCAGGTCGTGGACGCCTTCCTGGAGTCCGTCGCGGCCGGCAGGACCGTCAGCGCCCGCGACGCGCTGCTCACCCACGAGCTGTGCGAGCGGGTGGTGTCGTCGGCTCTGGAACAGGCTTCCTGAGGCCGAGCGACCGGGCCCCCTCGACGGTGCAGTACACCGCCAGCAGCGCGAGGCAGGCCCCGACGGGCCAGCTCCCGAAGCGGACGTAGAAGGTCGTGCCGCGGGCGAGCGGGACCTCGTACACCTGCGCCGTACGCGCGGAGGTGGGCAGGGCCGGGCCGATCCGCTCGCCCGACGGGCCGTACACCGTGCTGATCCCGGTGAGGGTGGCGTGCACCATGGGGCGGCCGTCCTCCGCGGCACGCAGGGCGCCGAGCGAGGCGTGCTGCGCCGGGGCCCAGCTGTGCTGGAAGCTGGAGGTGGCCGACTGGGCGATCAGCAGGGCGGCCCCGTCGCGGGTCAGGCGGCGGCTCATGTCGGGGAAGGCCGACTCGAAGCAGACCAGCGGGCCGATCCGGACACCGGGCCGCCCCGGCAGGCTCATCAGCACCGGGTTCACGCCGCGCCGGCGGTCCTCGCCCGCGGCCTTGCCGACCGAGGAGGCCCAGCCGAGCAGGGACCGGGCCGGTACGTACTCGCCGAACGGGACCAGGCGCATCTTGTCGTACCGGTCGCCGGTCGGCCCGCGGGGGCCGACGAGGACGGAGCTCTTGTAGATGCCGCCCCCGGGCGTGGCGCCCGGTACGGCGGCGGGCGCGGCGGCAGTCGCCGCAGCCGGGCCCGCCGGCCGCCGGGCGTCGACGTTGACCAGCAGCGGAGCCCCGACCTCGGCGGACAGCGAAGCCAGGCGCCCGGCCAGGTCGGGGCGCGCGGCCAGATCAGCGCCGACGCTGCTCTCGCCCCACACCACGAGGTCCACCCGCTGCCCGGCCAGCGTCCGGGTCAGCCGCTCCCCGGCGGCGAACCGGACGTCCGTGCTGTCCGGGCCGTCCGCCACCAGGCCCGGCTGTACGACGGCGACGCGCAGCGCGCCCGACACCGCGGGCCGCGGCACCCACAGCCACACCACGCCGATCAGCAGCGCGCACCCCGTCACCCCGGCCACTGCCGGAACCCGGGCCCCCGGGACCGCGATCAGCAGCACCACCGCGCAGTTCACCGCCACCACCAGCAGACTCACCAGCCACACCCCGCCCACCGAGGCCAGCCGCAGCGCGGGCGGCACCTGCCACTGGCTCGCCCCCAGCAGCCCCCACGGCCCGCCCAGCCCCTGCCACGACCGGACCAGTTCGGACAGCAGCCAGCCCGCCGGTACGAGGAGCATCGCGGCCGCCGCCCGGCCCGGATCGGGGGCTCCGCCGAGGAATTCCCGCACGAGCAGGGCCCAGGGGATCCAGAGCAGCCCCAGCAGGGCTGCCAGCGGCAGCAGGAACACGTGCAGGCTGGGCAGCAGCCAGTGGTGGACGGCGACGATGAAACCGGCGCCGCCGAGCCAGCCCTCCAGGGCCGCGCGCCGTCCCGTCGGCGCCGACCTCAGCAGCAGCATCCAGGGCACGAGGGCGACGTACGCGAACCACCAGAGCGCGGGTGCGGGGAACGCGAGGCACGGCAGCGCTCCGGCGGCGGCCGCGGCCGCCGCACGCATGTACCGGGTCCGCTTCGAGACCATGACGCGCCCTCCGCTTCCAGTGTGGAACAGGGCCGTCCGGACGGCCGTCCGGGCAAGGTCCGGCGTGGGGTCTAGGCGGACACGTGCCGCCATTTCTCGTGAACGGTGACGCGGGTGAGCCGCCAGCCGTCGCGGGCGGTACGGGCGACGGCGAAGGTGTAGCGGCCGGCGGCGACGAAGTTCGGCGCGGTCACCGCCCCGTCGGACCCCGGCCCGGCGAGCCGCATCGGATTGAGGAAGTCCGCCAGCACCTCGGCCCGGTCGCCGGGCCAGCCGCCCCGGTCCTCCAGCCGGATCAGCCGGTTGACGATGAGGTGCTGGCGGACCGGGAACAGCCCCATGGTCTCCGCGAGCCAGTCCGCGACCTCGGCGGCCGGGCCCTCGATCCCGCCCGCCGAGCTGTAGTCGGCCCGCCCGCCCGGCGTGAACAGCGCGCGGTACGCCGCCCAGTCGCCGTCGTCCACGGCCACCGCGTACCCCGTGACCACCTCGTCGATCGCCAGCCGGTCCATGACCGTGGCGAGGTCCACACGCTGCGTCATCGGGTCAGTGTGGGGGGCGCGGGGTGGCGAGGCCAAGGGGCGTGCGCGCACGGGGATCCCCGCACGGTGGATCAATGACCGGAATGCGCCTCCCGCTGCCTGACCACGACGAGGAACGCGTCGGTGGCCAGGTCCATCACCACCTCGGCCGGCACGCCCTCGCGCATCCGCTCGGCGGCGTACTCCTCGGCGGGCCAGCTTCCCCTCGGACTTCCGGCCGGAAACCGCTCCAGCACTACTCGACCCATCGGACACCCCCTGCTGCTTGCCTTCCGGTCTCTTCAGGCACAACGACGCAGAGGCCGCCCGGGAACGTTCCCGAGCGGCCTCCGGTTCACGCGAAGCGGTGAGCGGCAGCGGTGTCAGCCGGCCGACTGGGCGGCGTAGGGGCTGAGCGCACCCATGCCGATCAGCACGAACAGCGCGATGCCCAGGGCGATCCGGTAGACCACGAAGGGCATGAAGCTCTTGCTGGAGATGAATTTCATGAACCACGCAATGACGACGTAGCCCACGATGAAGGCGATGACCGTGGCGAAGATCGTCGGGCCCCAGGAGATGTGGCCCGGGCTCTCGACCACGTCCTTGATCTCGAACGCACCCGAGGCCAGTACGGCCGGGATGGCGAGGAGGAACGAGTAACGGGCGGCGGCCTCACGCGTGAAGCCCAGCAGCAGACCGCCGGAGATCGTGGCACCGGAGCGGGAGACGCCCGGGATCAGGGCCATCGCCTGGCAGAGACCGAAGATCAGGCCGTCCTTGACGCCCAGTTCCTTGAGCGTCTTGCGCTCGCGGATGGCGCGGTGCCGGCCCCCCTCCTCGTCACGGGCGGCCAGCCGGTCCGCGATGCCGAGAATGACGCCCATCACGATCAGGGTGGTGGCGGTCAGGCGAAGATCACGGGCCGGGCCCGTGATCTGGTCCTTGAACGCGATGCCGAGGACACCGATCGGGATCGACCCGACGATCACCAGCCAGCCCATTTTGGCGTCCTGCTCCGAGCGCAGCGCCTTGGCGAACAGTGAGCGGAACCAGGTCGAGATGATCCGCGCGATGTCCTTGCGGAAGTAGATCAGCACGGCGGCCTCGGTGCCGATCTGCGTGATCGCGGTGAAGGCCGCGCCCGGGTCCTGCCAGCCGGCGAATGCCGCGGTCAGCCGGAGGTGGGCGCTGGAGGAGATCGGGAGGAACTCCGTAAGCCCCTGGACGAGACCGAGGATTAGGGATTCGAACCAGCTCATGTCGGGGTGCGCTCGTCCTTGTGATCGTCGGGCAGTTCGGGTCCGATGCTAGGGCCCGTGGGAAGCGGCGCCGACCACAGGGGGGTGCCCGGGCGCAGGATCGTGCGTTTCGCACGCCGGTACGGACATCAGCCGGTGCCGCTTGCGCCACCCGACGATTGCGGCCGCCACCGCGGAGAGGGCGATGAAGGCGAAGGAGACGAGGAAGGCGGGAGAGTCCGGAGAGGAGGCGCTCGCGCCCGCGACCACGTACGCAGCGGTGTTCGGGACGACCCCGACGGCCGTCGCGAGGAGGAAAGGGCCCCATCCGCAGCGGGACACCGAGGCACAGTAGTTGGCGACCGCGAAGGGCAGGCCCGGGAAGATCCGGACCGCGAGCATCGAACGGAAACCGTGCCGGGCCAGCTGGTCGTCGGCCGCCTGGAGCCAGCGTCCGCGCAGCAGCGGCCGTACGGCGTCGCGGCCCATCATCCGGCCCAGCCCGAAGGAGATCCCGGCCCCGATGACCGAGCCGCCGACCGCCGCGGCCAAGCCCAAGGGGATGCCGAAGACGGCCCCCGCCGCCAGGTTGAGCAGCGGGCGCGGGACCAGGGCCGCCGTGCCCACCCCGTACGCGGCGGCGAACAGCAGGGCCGCCGAGCCCACCGGGAGACCCGGGGGCCGGCCCTCCGACAGGATGCGCTGGGGCTCGTACAGCACGACGCACACGCCGGCCGCGACCAGCAGCACGACGAGCAGCGACAGCCGGGTCCACGGCGCGAGGAGGAGGGACATCCGGGGAGACTAGCCGACGAATACGGCGTCGCGCCGTAATCTGGGCCTCATGCGGCCGAACGACCGGCGTCCTGTGAAGACCCCGCGCAGCGCCCTCGCGGACACCCTCCTGGAGCGCCTCACGACGGCGTACGGAGCGGCCGCCGACCCGGTGCAGGCCCGGTCCATGGCCGCGTACATGAAGGACGTCGCGCCCTTCCTCGGCATCCGCACCCCGCTGCGGCGCGAGCTGACGAAAGCCGTGACCGCGCGTACCCCGAAGCCCGCGGAGGCGGACCTGGCGGCCCTCGTGCTGCGGTGCTGGGAGCTCCCGGAGCGCGAGTACCACTACTTCGCGGTGGACTACCTGCGCGGCCACGTCCGGGCCTGTTCCTCCGGCTTCCTGCCGGTGGTCCGGCACCTGATCGTGACCGTCCCCTGGTGGGACACCGTCGACCATCTCGCGGCCCACGCGGTCGGCCCGCTCGTGGCCGCCGACCCGGCGCTCACCGCCGTGACGGACGAGTGGATCGGGGACGAGGACCTCTGGCTCGCCCGCACCGCCCTCCTCCACCAGCTGCGCTACAAGTCCGCGACGGACGCCGGGCGCCTCTTCGCCTACTGCCGCCGTCAGGGCGGCCACCCGGACTTCTTCGTGCGCAAGGCCATCGGGTGGGCGCTGCGCGAATACGCCAAGACGGACCCGGAGGCGGTCCGGGCGTTCGTCGCCGCGGAAGGGGACGCCCTGTCCCCGCTGTCCGTGCGCGAGGCGCTCAAGAACCTCTGACCGCAAGGAAATTCATTCGACGCGCCGCGGGCCGTCCGGCAGGATCAGGGGCATGTCCCGGTACGCCTTCCCCGCAGCGCCGTCCGCAGTCGCGGACGCGCCGAAGGCTGCCGTTCTCCTCTCCGAGGCATTCGCGGCGTTCGAGGCATTCGCCTCCGCCGCATTCGACGGCGCACGAAGCTGACCCTTCCCGGACAGTCCGGCGGACCCCGCAGGGGGAGGGTCGGCTCGGTCCCAGGGGTCCCGTCGCAGCTTCGGATCATCGAATCAACGGGAAAAGACATCATGGCCAAGACGGCCTTCGTGCGCACCAAGCCGCACCTCAACATCGGCACCATGGGTCACGTCGACCACGGCAAGACCACCCTCACCGCCGCCATCACCAAGGTCCTCGCCGAGCGCGGCGGCGCCTCCTTCGTGCCGTTCGACCGCATCGACCGGGCTCCGGAGGAGGCCCGGCGCGGCATCACCATCAACCTCACGCACGTCGAGTACGAGACCGACACCCGGCACTACGCCCACGTGGACATGCCCGGACACGCCGACTACGTCAAGAACATGGTCACCGGCGCCGCCCAGCTCGACGGGGCGATCCTCGTCGTCTCCGCGCTCGACGGGGTCATGCCGCAGACCGCCGAGCACGTGCTCCTCGCCCGGCAGGTCGGCGTGGACCACATCGTCGTCGCGCTCAACAAGGCCGACGCCGGGGACCCCGAGCTCACCGACCTGGTCGAGCTGGAGGTCCGCGAGCTGCTCACCGCCAACGGATACGGCGGGGACGAGGCGCCGGTCGTACGGGTCTCGGGACTCGGGGCGCTGGAGGGCGACCCGCGCTGGACCGGGGCGATCGAGGCACTGCTCGACGCCGTGGACACGTACGTGCCGATGCCGGTGCGGTACACGGACGCGCCGTTCCTGCTGCCGGTGGAGAACGTGCTGACCATCACCGGGCGCGGCACGGTCGTGACCGGCGCCGTCGAGCGCGGGAGCGTCCGCACGGGCGACCGCGTCAGCGTGCTCGGCGGGGACGGCGAGCCCGTCGAGACGGTGGTGACCGGCCTGGAGACCTTCGGCAAGCCGATGGAGTCCGCGGAGGCCGGGGACAACGTCGCGCTGCTGCTGCGCGGCGTGCCGCGCGACGGCGTACGCCGCGGGCAGGTGGTCGCCGCGCCCGGGAGCGTCGTGCCGCGACGCCGCTTCACCGCGCAGGTGTACGTGCTCTCCGCGCGGGAGGGCGGGCGTACGACCACGCTGGCGTCCGGGTACCGGCCTCAGTTCTACATCCGCACCGCCGACGTGGTCGGGGACGTGGACCTGGGCGGGGCCGGGGTGGCCCGGCCGGGGGAGACGGTCGCGATGACCGTCGAGCTCGGGCGGGACGTTCCGCTGGAGGCGGGGCTCGGCTTCGCGATCCGCGAGGGCGGGCGGACCGTCGGCGCGGGGACGGTCACGGCCGTGCTCGGCTGAACCCCGTCGGCGGGGGCGCCACCCCGCCGTGGTGGCGGCGGTCCGGCTGCGCCAGACTGCCGTCACCAAGGGCGTGAGAAACGGGGTGGGCCGGGATGAGCAGCGGTACGGCGCTGGTGCTGGGCGGCGGGGGACTGACGGGCATCGGCTGGGAGTCCGGGATCCTGTACGGGCTCGCGCAGGCGGGCGTGGACCTGGCCGCCGCCGACCTCGTCGTCGGCACCTCGGCCGGCTCGGTGGTGGGCGCCCAGCTCACCTCCGGGCTGCTCACCCCGCAGGAGCTCTACGAGCGCCAGCTCGGCGACCCCGCGGGGGAGGCGGCGGCCCGGTTCGGCGCCGGGCTCGTCGCCCGGTACGCCGCGGCGATGATGCGCTCACGGGCCCCGGAGAGCTACCGCAGGCGGGTCGGCGCCCTCGCGCTCGCCGCCGACACCGGCAGGGAGGCGGAGCGGCGCAAGGTGCTGGAGGCCCGGCTGGTCTCGCACGCGTGGCCCGATCGCAGGCTCGTCGTCACCGCCGTCGACGCGCTCACGGGCGAGCTGGCCGCCTTCGACCGGGAGAGCGGGGCCGGACTGGTCGACGCGGTCGCGGCGAGCTGCGCGGTGCCCGGGGTGTGGCCGCCGGTCACCGTGGGCGGGCGCCGGTTCATCGACGGCGGGATCCGGTCCGTGGCCAACGCCGACCTGGCCTCCGGCTGCGAGCGGGTGGTGATCCTCGCGCCGATGGCGCTCGGATCCGGGCTCGTCCCCTCGCCGGCCGCCCAGGCGGCGCGGCTGCGGGAGGCGGGGGCGCGGGTCCTGCTGATCACGCCGTCCGCGCAGGCCCGCAAGGCCTTCGGGCGCAACGTCCTGGACCCGGCCCGGCGGGACCCGGCGGCGCGTGCCGGGCTCGCGCAGGCCGCGGAGCACGCGGCCGAGACGGCCGCCGTCTGGGCGGCCTGACGGCCGGGGTGCCCGGCTGCCGGACAATGGTGCGGTGAGCGACGAACAGATCCCGGTCGTCCGGGACGTGGGCCAGGGCACCGCCAAGCTGATGCCGGACGTGGACAGGGAGCGGGCGTGGCTGCTGACCGTCGACGGCGCCCCGCAGTCGTACGTCGACCTCGACGATCCCGGGCACCTGGAGTTCGAGTACGTACGCCGGCTCGCACACGTCCTGGACTGCGTGGCGCAGCCCGGGACCGCCCTGGACCTGCTGCACCTCGGCGGCGGCGCGCTGACGCTGCCCCGCTACGCGGCGGCGACCCGGCCGGGCTCCCGGCAGGCGGTGGTGGAGTTCGACGCCGCTCTGGTGGAGCTGGTGGCGGAGCACCTGCCGCTGCCGGCCGGTGCGGACGTCACGGTGCACGCCGCAGATGCGCGGGCCTGGCTGGAGTGCGCCGCCGCCGACAGCGCGGACGTCCTGGTCGCCGACGTGTTCGGCGGCTCGCGGGTGCCGGCGCAGCTCACCTCCGTCGAGTATGCGCGGGAGGCGGCGCGGGTGCTGCGGCCGGGAGGCGTGTACGCGGCGAACCTGGCCGACGGGGCGCCGTTCGGCTTCCTGCGGGCCCAGCTCGCCAATTTCGGTGCGGTGTTCGGGGAACTCGCGCTCGTCGCGGAGCCGGGTGTGCTGCGCGGGCGGCGGTTCGGGAACGCGGTGCTGCTCGCCTCGGACGCCGAGCTGCCGGTGGCCGCGCTGTCGCGGCGGTGCGCGGCGGACGCGTTTCCGGCGCGGGTCGAGGAGGGGGCGGCCCTGGCCCGGTTCATGAGGGGAGCCGTGCCGGTAGGGGACACGGATGCCGTGGCCTCGCCGGAGCCGCCGGAGGGTGCGTTCAGCCTGGGCTGACCCCGGCGGCCACGGTCGGGTCGGGAGCGGTGGCCGGGGCGGGCGTGGCCGCCGGGATCGAAGAGGCCTTCGGGGGAGCGGGCCTGCGGGTCAGCCGGCGGACGTCCGGGACGAGGAGGACCGCCCCGGTGCCCAGCACGACCAGCGCGGCGCAGCCCCACAGGGCCGAGGTGCGGCCGAAGGCCGACTCGACCGAGCCGGCCACGGCGGTGGCCAGCGGGAGCATCGACACCGAGCCGAACCAGTCGTACGCGGAGACCCGGGAGAACTTCTCCTCCGGGATCTCCTGGTGCATGGTCGTCATCCAGTTCACGCCGAACACCTCGATGGCCGTGCCGCTGACGAACATCACCGCGCACAGGCCCCACACCGGCAGCGGGACTGCCAGACCCGCCGAGGGCAACGCCAGCGGGAACACGCACAGGGTGCCGACCAGCAGCAGTCGGCGCGGATTCCACACCATCATCAGGACCGCCCCGGCGATGGTGCCGATCCCGAAGAAGGCCAGCGCCAGGCCCCAGGGGGCGGGCCCGCCCAGCTGGTCGCGGGCGACGAGCGGACCGTAGACCGCCTCGGCCGCACCGACGACGGCGACGACCACGGAGAACTGGAGCACGATGCTCCACAGCCAGGGCCTGGTCCGGAACTCCACCCAGCCCTCGCGCAGGTCCGCCAGCAGCCCGCCGCCGGGAGCCCGGTCGGCGACGTGGCCGACGTCCAGGAAGGCGCGCAGGACGCCGGCGAGTGCGAACGCGGCGGCGTCCACGGCCAGGACCCAGCCCGGGCCGATCGCGGCGATCATGGCTCCGCCGAGGGCCGCACCACCGATGCCGGCGCCGTTCATGGCCATCCGGAAGAGGGCGAAGGCGCGGTTGGCGTGCTCGCCGGAGACGGTGGAGAGCAGCATGCCCTCGGCGGCCGGGTTGAAGAAGGCAGTGCCGGTCCCGCAGAGCGCGGTGAGCAGCATCATCTGCCACAGCTGCGGGTGCCCGGTGAGGACAAGGGCGGCGAAGGCTGCCTGCGAGACGCAGTTGAGGGCGTTGGCCGCGACCATCACACGGTGCCGCGGCAGCCGGTCGGCGAGGGCGCCGCCGATGAGCAGGAAGAGGACGAGCGGGAGGGTGCGGGCTGCGGCCACCAGGCCGACGTCGCCGCCGGACCCGCCCGCCTCCAGGACGGCGAAGGCCGACGCGATGAGCGCTCCGTGGCTGCCGAGGTTCGTCACGACCGCGGCACCCGTCAGCAGGGTGTAGTTGCGGCCGGCCCAGGCGGGCCTGCGGCGGTGCACGGTGGTACCGGACGGGGCGGCGGGGGGAGAGCTCACCCCCGGACTATCCACGCCCCGGGCCGAGAATCCAAACGGATTACGGACCGGGGCGCGGAGCCGGACGGATCGGTGCGAACAGGGCGGACCGCTGGGTCAGCTGCTGCTGCCGGTGCCGTTGAGGCGCACCGAGCTGAGGACCTTGTCCATGGTCTCCTGCGGGACCTCGCCGGGCACGCCCGCGACGCTGTAGAGGACCCAGGTGGAGAAGTCACCGTTGGCGGTCTTGAAGCTGAACGCGATGGACTTGCCGTCGGTGGAGCACTTGTTCTCCTTGGGCACGCCGATCGCGGTGGCGGTCGCCATGTGCCCCTTGAGCCCTGAGGAGGTGGTGTACTCCTTGGGGTCGGAGACCTTGACGGTCCCCTTCGGCGCCGTCTGCGCGTACGCGGCGAACGCCCAGTTGCCGGCCTCGTTCTTGACGGCCTCGGCGGTGTCCTTGGCTCCCTGGCCGCCCTTGGTGCCGGTGCCGGCGAGCTCGGTCGACTCCTCGCGGCCGTCCTTGTTGCTGTCCACCTTGCACCAGTCCTCCTTGAGGAAGGCCGGCGCGGTGAAACTGATCATGGGCATGCCGTCGTTCTTGGAGTGGTCCGAGAACCCGGCGATGGTGCCGGCACCCGCGACGTTCCACTCCGGCGGGACGTCGAAGGCGGTGCCGTACTTCGGGTTGACGACGACCTTCCAGCCCGGGATCACCGGCTTGAGGTCGCCGCCGGCGCGCGGGTTGGCGCCGGGCGAGGCGGGCGCGGCCGGCGCGGCGGAGGAGGGCGCCGAAGAGGAGGCGGCCGGCTTGTTGTCGGCCTCGTCCTTCTTCTTGTCGTCCCGGGTCAGTACGAACGCGCCGGCGGCGGCGGCGACCACGACGACCGCGGCCGCCGCGACGATGGCCACGGTCTTCGTCGCGTACGGGCTCCCGCCGCCGCCCTGCGGCTGCGGCTGTACGGCCTGCTGGGGCTGGCCCCACGGCTGGACGGGCGGGGGCGTCTGGTAGCCCGCCTGCGGGTATCCGTAGCCGGGCTGCTGCTGGTACGGGTTCGGCTGCCCCGGCTGTCCCGGCTGCTGCTGGTAGGGGTTCTGATGCGCGTCCTGAGGGTTCTGTTCTCCCCCGGGCGGCTGCTGCTGTCCTGGCCACATGGCCGGTAACGATAGTGGGAGCGGTTGCAAGGGGCCACGGCCGCCCCCGTGCGAGGTCTGGCCAAGCGCATCTACTCACGGGTAACATCGCGTTTCATGAGCGCAGATCAGATGAACGTGGGCGAACTGCTCGCCGCGACGGTGCCGATGGCCCGGACCCTGAATCTCCAGTTCCTGGAGACCACCCCCGAGCGCGCGGTCGTACGGCTGCCGGACCAGCCCGACTACCACAACCACGTGGGCGGCCCGCACGCCGGCGCCATGTTCACCCTCGCCGAGTCCGCGAGCGGCGCGATCGTCCTGGCCGCCTTCGGCGACCAGCTCTCGCGCGCGGTGCCCCTCGCCGTCAAGGCCGAGATCGGTTACAAGAAGCTCGCCAAGGGCGTCGTGACGGCCACCGCCACCCTCGGCCGCCCGGCCGCCGAGGTCGTCGCCGAACTCGACGCGGGCGGCCGCCCCGAGTTCCCCGTCACCATCGCCATCCAGCGCGAGGACGAGGCCGTGACGGGCGAGATGACCGTTGTGTGGACGCTGCGCCCCAACGCGTAGCTGGCCGCCGCAGGCCGAGAACCCGCCCGAGGACGAGGGAAACCGCCGTCCCGGGCGGGTTCCGTGTTTTCTGCCGGCGCCGGACGCGGATGCAGACGGGTGCCGGGCCGCGCCGGGCGTGCCGCGGCGATGCGCGCCGGGGCATGGGGAGTTGCATACCGGTGCCGCCGGGTGCGGCGGACGGCTAGAGTCCCCGGGCGACGGACAGGAGGTGGCTGTGGCCAAGGTCGACATCAGTCTCGACGCCGAGCTCGTGGTGGAAGTGATGGTCCTCGCCGGGATCGGTTCGCCCCAGGACGCGGTGGAGGCCGTCGTACGGGACTACATCGCGCGCGGGCACCGCACCGAGGCGCGCGTGCAGGCGCAGTACGGGCCCCGCCGCGACGCCGACGCCCTGGAGCCGCCGCCGCAGGGCTGAACCTCCGTGCAGCGGTGGCGCGTCCGAGCGGGCCCGTCCGGCCGGCGGCGCACAGTGGGTGCGGGAGCGGTCCGGCGCGGGCCGCTCCTGCCGGTCGTGCCCGACACCTCCTCCGGTACGACCATGCCGTGGCTCTCCCGTACCGGAGCGGTCCTCCAGGTGTACTGCCCGGGCCAGGAGGGCGCGGCGGCCACCGCCGGCATCCCCATCGGGGGCGTGGAACGGCACGCCTGGGTGCTGGGTTCAGGCCGTCGTGAAGTGTTCGCGGGCCGTTCCTCCCGTGAACTCCACCTGAGGGCAAAGGCTGTGGTGAAGAGCAGATAGGCTGCCCGTTCGGCGTGTCACAGGGGACGCGCCGCCGTGATTCGGGAGGACGTACCGGTGCACATCCAGGAATGGCTGGAGACGATTCCGGCGGTCAGCATCTATCTCCTGGTGGGTCTGGTCATCGGGCTGGAGAGCCTCGGCATCCCACTGCCGGGAGAGATCATCCTGGTCAGCGCGGCGCTGCTGGCCTCGCAGCACGGCGAGATCGACCCCGTGGTCCTGGGGATCTGCGCGTCCACCGGGGCGATCGTCGGCGATTCGATCGGCTACGCGATCGGACGCAGGGGCGGCAAGCCGCTGCTGGAGCGGCTGGGCCGGCGCTTCCCCCGGCACTTCGGGCCGGAGCACGTCGCCCAGGCGGAACGCTCCTTCGAGAAGTGGGGCATGTGGGCCGTCTTCTTCGGGCGGTTCGTGGCCCTGCTGCGGATCTTCGCCGGTCCCCTGGCGGGCGTGCTGCACATGCCGTACTGGCGGTTCCTGATCGCGAACGTCCTCGGCGGAATCGTCTGGGCCGGCGGCACCACGGCCGTCATCTACTCCATCGGCATCGTCGCGGAGCCGTGGCTGAAGGGATTCTCCTGGGTCGCCCTCGTGGTGGCCCTGCTGATCGGCCTCACGGTGACGATGGTCCTGCGCAGCCGCATGAAGAAGGCGGCCGCAGCCGCGGCCGCGGCCGAGTAGCCGGCCGCCGCGCGGCCGGATCCCCTCCGGCCGCGGGCCGTACGGCTACTGCGGGGGCTGGACGGCGGCGCGGTGCTGCTGGGCCAGGTCCGCGTACATGAGGGCGTTCACCTTGATGCCCTCGCGCTCTTCGTCGGTCAGCTCGCGCCGCACCTTGGCCGGCACGCCCGCGACCAGCGAACCGGGCGGGACCACCATGCCCTGCGGGACCAGCGCTTGCGCGGCGACCAGCGAGCCGGCACCGATCACTGCGCCGTTGAGGACGGTGGCGCCCATCCCGATCAGGCAGTCGTCCTCGACCGTGCAGCCGTGCACCACCGCGTTGTGGCCGATGGAGACGCGCTCGCCGATGGAGACCGGGAACCCGGGGTCGACGTGCAGCGTGCAGTTGTCCTGCACGTTGCTGTCCGCGCCGAGCGAGATCGGGCCGCAGTCGGCGCGCAGCACCGCCGAGTACCAGATGCTCGCGCCCGGGGCCATCGTGACGTCGCCGACCACGACCGAGGTCGGCGCGGTGAAGGCCGTGGGGTCGATCTGCGGGCTCTTGCCGCCCACGCCCGCGACGAGTGCCTGGCCCTGGGCCGCGTGATACGTCATGTTCTGTTCCTCAGTCCTGTGTCTGCCGTGCCGTGCCATGTCGTGTCGTGCCGCGCTACCGGCACGGTAGGGCACGCACCCCCTGCGACCGGCGATGGGGTGAAGATCACGGCGCGCTCGGGGCGCCCGGCGCGTTACGGTGGCCCGGTGCCGAAGAACCAGAACACGTTCTCATCCCTGACGGCCCTGCGCCGCAGGCTCGCCAACCGCGCGGTGCACGCCGGCTGGCGCTGGATGCAGCAGGCGGGTGCGCTCACCGCGCAGACCCCCGGGCGGCTGCGCTTCGGCGCGATCGGGCACGGCACCCGCCTCGCCTTCCCCCAGGGCACGGTCTTCGGCGAGCCGTGGATACGCCTCGGCGACCACTGCATCATCGCCGAGCAGGTCACGCTGACCGCCGGGATGATGCCCGGCCTCGACCTCGGGACCGAGCCGGTGCTGATCCTCGGCAACGGCGTCGTGCTCGGCCGGGACACCCATGTCATAGCCGACACCCGGATCACCATCGGGAACGACACCTTCTGCGGGCCCGGGGTGTACATCACCTCCACGAACCACAGCTACGACGATCCGCACGAGCCGGTCGGCAGGCAGTGGCCGCGCAGCGCCCCGGTGGAGATAGGCCCGGGCTGCTGGCTCGGCACGGGCTCGGTGATCCTGCCGGGGGCCCGGCTGGGCCGCAACGTGGTGGTGGCGGCGGGGGCCGTCGTACGGGGCGAGGTACCGGACCACGCCGTGGTCGCCGGGGCTCCCGCGCGGATCGTCCGGCGCTGGCAGCCGGAGACGGGCTGGCAGCCGCCGCTGCGGACCCCGGCGCCGGTGCCGATCCCGGAGGGGGTGACGCCGGAGCAGCTGCGCGCGGTGGCACAGCTGGCCGAAGCCGAGGCGGAGGCGGAGCGGCGTACTCCCGGGGCGGCCGGGACGGTCTCGGCCGTAGAGCGGGCGTAGCCCGCCCGGACCGCTTGACCCGCCCGGACTGCCGGACCGGCTAGCCCGCCGCGAGCAGGACCGTACCCGCGAGGGCCAGGCCGGCGCCGGCCGCCTGGACGGTCCGCAGCCGCTCCTTGAGCACGACGAAGGCGGCGAGCGCGGTGATGACCGGGTAGAGCGAGGACAGCACGGCGGCCACGGTCACAGGACCGTTCTGGGCGGCGATGGAGTACGTGCCGTTCGCCGCGACGTCGGCCAGGCCGACGAAGGCCAGCGCGGGCAGGAGCCCCCACAGGATCCGGGGGCTCGTCCCCGCCGGCAGCGCGGGGGTGCCGCGCCGGGTCCCGGCCCACAGGGCCGCGCCGCCCGCGGCCACGTTGGTGACCCGCTGGACGAACAGGGCGAGGAAGAGCCCGGTGATGCTGTCGGAGGCGTGCGCGATCAGGGCCATCACCGCGCCGAACCCGAAGGCGGCGGTCAGGGTGAGCATCACGGCCCGCCGCTGTACGGGCGCACCGCGCAGCTCCGGGCCGCCCGCGAGGACGATGCCCACGACGGCCACCGCGATCCCCGCGAACTGGCCGAGTCCGGGCCGTTCGCCCAGTGCCAGCCCCGCCGCGACGGGCACGACCACCCCCAGCGAGCCCAGCGGCGAGACCACGCCCATCGGCCCGAGGGCCAGTGCCTTGTAGAAGCTGAGCATGGCGACCGGCCCGACCAGGCCGGCGGCGACCGCGAACCACAGCTGCGGTCCGGCCTCCCGCCAGGCCCCGGTGCCCAGGACGACCGCACCGAGTGCGACGACGGCGAGGATCTGGGAGACGACGACCACCGTGAGTGCCGGCAGCCGGCGGGTCAGCAGCCCGCCGCCGAAGTCGGCGAGGCCCCATAGCGCGGCTGTGGCCAGGGCGAAGAGGGCGGTCATGACGGGGCCTCGCAGTACAGTGCAGTGAACGGTGAAGTGTAGTTGGCTATCCTGTACGTTAGTTCAATATCTTTAACCAAGCCAGTCAGAATATTGGACTGAATGTCGAAGCGAAGGGAGCCGGACTCCGTGGCGGACCTGGAAAAGCTCACACAGTCGCTGGCAGCGAACCTCAAGCGCTGGCGCGGTGAGCGCGGTTTCACACTGGACGGGCTGGCGGCACGGTCCGGTGTCAGCCGCGGCATGATCGTCCAGATCGAGCAGGCCCGGACCAACCCCAGCGTGGGCACCACCGTGCGGCTGGCCGACGCACTCGGCGTCAGCATCTCCACGCTCCTCGACTACGACCGCGGCTCGCAGGTCAGGATCGTGCTCCCGGCGGAATCCGCCCGGATCTGGTCCACCGACGCCGGCAGTTCCACGACGCTGCTGATCGGCACGGACGAACGCGGCCCGATGGAACTGTGGACCTGGTACCTCGTGCCCGGAGAAGCCACGGAGTCCGCCCCGCACCCCTCCGGCACCATCGAGATGCTGCACGTCACGGCGGGTGAGCTGACGCTGGTCGTGGGTTCCGAGGAGTTCCGGGTGCCCGCCGGGGCCGCCGCCACCTTCGAGGCGAACCTCGCGCACGCCTACCGCAACGACGGCTCCGTGCCGATGGAGATGACCCTCGCGGTGTCGGTCCCGCCGATGACCGGGCGCGAGGCACCGGTACAGCACTGACGGACGGCGCCGCGGGCCGACGCCGGGACGGCGGCCCGCGGCGCCGCCGACTACCGCAGCGCCGGGATCTCGATGGCGGGGCAGCGGTCCATCACCATCTCCAGGCCCGCCTCGCGGGTCCGGGCGAAGGCGGCCTCGTCGATCACATCCAGCTGGAACCAGACGGCGTCCGCCCCCGCGGCCACGGCCTCGTCGGCGACCGCCCCGGCGAGGGTCTCGTTCACGAAGACGTCCACCACGTCCACCTTGAACGGGATCTCCGCGAGCGAGGCGTACCCCTGCTCGCCGTGCACCGTCTCCGCCTTCGGGTGGACGGGGACCACCCGCTTGCCGAACCTCTGGAGCGTGCGGGCCACGCCGTAGGCCGCGCGGTCCCGGTTGTTGGACAGGCCGACCACGGCCCAGGTGTCGCCGAGCTCGGTGAGGATCTTGCGGATGGTTGCCGGGTCGCCGTACACGGGTGCCGCCTCCTGTTGCCTTCGCTGCCTTCCACCCGGGATCAACCGAAAGGACGCATGTCCGATTCCCCGTAGGGTGGAGCGGTGAAGTCAGACCAGTACGTGACGGTGGCCCGCGAAGGTGCGCACGAGTCCGAGATCAACCGCTCGCGCTTCCTGTGCTCGCTCGCGCCCGCCGCGACCGAGCAGGAGGCGCAGGAGTTCATCGCGCGCATCCGCAAGGAGCACCCCACCGCCACGCACAACTGCTTCGCGTACGTCATCGGGGCCGACGCCTCCGTCCAGAAGGCCAGCGACGACGGCGAGCCCGGCGGCACCGCCGGGGTGCCCATGCTCCAGATGCTGATGCGCCGCGACATCCGGTACGCGGTGGCGGTCGTCACCCGCTACTACGGCGGCGTGAAGCTCGGTGCCGGCGGCCTGATCCGGGCCTACGGCGGTGTCGTCGGCGAGGCCCTCGACGCGCTCGGCACCCTCACCCGTCGCCGCTACCGGCTGGCCACCGTCACCGTGGACCACCAGCGGGCCGGCAAGACCCAGAACGACCTGCGCTCCACCGGCCGGACCGTGGTGGACCTGCGCTACGGGGCCGCCGTCGAGATCGAGGTCGCCCTGCCGGAGGCGGACCTGCCCGCCTTCGAGGCCTGGCTCGCCGACAGCACGGCCGGCAGTGCCACCCTCACCCTCGGCGGGGAGACCTACGCGTCCTGAGGACGAGACCTGCGGCTCCCGGCGACGCGTTAGCGTAGAGGGGTTCAGCGAGCGGGAGACCACCAGGGGGACGGAAGAACATGTGCGGAGAGACGTCCGGCGGGGCCGGCGAGTGAGGCTCCTGCACACCTCCGACTGGCATCTCGGCCGGTCCTTCCACCGCGTGAACCTGCTCGGGGCCCAGGCCGCCTTCGTCGACCACCTGGTCGAGACCGTCCGCGAGCACGAGGTCGACGCCGTCCTCGTCGCAGGCGACGTCTACGACCGGGCCGTGCCCCCGCTGCCCGCCGTCGAACTGTACGACCGGGCCCTGCACCGGCTCGCCGACCTCGGCGTCCCCACCGTGATGATCTCCGGGAACCACGACTCCGCCCGCCGGCTCGGCGTCGGCGCCGGGCTGATCGGCCGGGCCGGGATCCACCTGCGGACCGACCCCGAGGGCTGCGCCGACCCCGTGGTGCTGGCCGACGTACACGGCGACGTGGCCCTGTACGGACTGCCGTACCTCGAGCCCGCCCTGGTCAAGGACCGGTTCGGCGCGGAGAAGGCGAGCCACGAGGCCGTGCTGGGCGCGGCCATGGACCTCGTCCGGGCCGATCTCGCCGACCGGGCCCCCGGCACCCGCTCCGTCGTCCTCGCCCACGCCTTCGTCACCGGCGGGCAGGCCAGCGACAGCGAGCGCGACATCGCCGTCGGCGGGGTCGAGGCCGTGCCCGCCTCCGTCTTCGACGGGGTGGACTACGCTGCCCTCGGCCACCTCCACGGCTGTCAGACGATCAACGAACGGGTCCGCTACTCCGGTTCCCCGCTCGCCTACTCCTTCTCCGAGGCCGACCACCGCAAGAGCATGTGGCTGATCGAACTCGGCGCGGCCGGTGAGATCACCGCCGAGCGCGTCGACACCCCCGTGCCGCGTCCGCTCGCCCGGCTCCGGGGGCGCCTCGAAGCGCTGCTGGAGGAGTCCTCGTACGCCGTGTACGAGAACTCCTGGATCGAGGCCACCCTCACCGACCCGGTCCGGCCCGAGGATCCAATGGCCCGGCTCACCGCCCGCTTCCCGCACACCCTCAGCCTCGCCTTCGACCCCGAGGGCCGCGAGGAGGACGGCGGAGCGTCGTACGCCCAGCGCCTCAAGGGGCGCAGCGACCAGGAGATCGCCGAGGACTTCGTCGCGCACGTGCGCGGCGGCGTCGCGGACGAGGCCGAACGAGCCGTGCTTCGGGGCGCCTTCGAGGACGTACGGGCGGACGACAGCCGGCAGGAGGCCCGCCGATGAGGCTGCACCGGCTCAGGATCACCGCCTTCGGGCCCTTCGCCGAACCCCAGCAGATCGACTTCGACGCACTGTCCGGCGCCGGGATCTTCCTGCTCCACGGCCCCACCGGCGCGGGCAAGACGTCCGTCCTCGACGCCGTCTGCTACGCCCTGTACGGATCGGTGCCCGGCTCCCGCCAGGCCCCGGGCACCACGCTGCGCAGCGACCACGCCGATGCCGGGACCCCGACCGAGGTCACCCTCGAACTCACCGCGGGCGGGCGGCGCCTGGAGATCACCCGGCGCCCCGAGCAGGACCGGCCGAAGAAGCGCGGCACCGGCACCACCAAGGACAAGGCGCAGAGCTGGCTGCGCGAGTACGACGGGGAACGCTGGCTCGCGCTCAGCCGTTCCCATCAGGAGATCGGCGAGGAGATCGAGCAGCTGCTCGGCATGAGCCGCGAGCAGTTCTGCCAGGTCGTGCTCCTGCCACAGGGCGAGTTCGCCCGGTTCCTGCGGGCCGACGAGGCAGCGCGGGGCCGGCTGCTGGGCCGGCTCTTCGACACCCGCCGCTTCGCCGCCGTCGAAGCGCTCCTCGCCGAGCGCCGCCGCGCCGCCGAGGCCAAGGTCCGGGCCGGCGACGAGAAGGTGCTCGGCACGGCCCAGCGGCTCGCCCAGGCCGCCGGGGACAGCGCCGACCTGCGGGCCTGGCCGCTGCCCGGGCACCAGCCGGGCGATCCCGGGCTGGCCGGGGCGATCCGGGCCTGGGCCGCCGTCGCACGCTGTGCGGCCCGGGAGCAGCTGACGGTCGCCGAGTACGCGCTGGCGGCCGTCGAGAGCCGGCACGCAGCCGCCCGGCGGGCCGCCGAGGAGGCGCGCGAGCTCGACCGCCTCCAGCGCCGGCACGCCGAGACGCTCCGGCGGGCCGCCCTGCTCGCCGAGGCGGAGCCCGAACAGGAGCGGGTCCGCGCCCTGCTCGACGGGGCCCGCCGGGGCGCGCTGGTGGCCCCCGCACTGGAACTGCGCGGTGCCGCGTCCGCAGCCCACCTGTCCGCAGCCCACGCCGAGGCCGCCGCCCGCTCGCAGCTCCCGCCGGCCCTCGCCGAGGCGGGCACCGAGCAGCTGTCCGCCGTGGAGCAGCGGCTGCGCGAGGACCTCGGCGCGCTCGGCGCCGCCCAGCGGTCCGAGCAGCGCAGCGCCGAGATCGGCCGCGAGCGGGCCACCCTGGAGCGCGAGGCCCGCGACGCCGAGGAGCAGCTGCGGGAGTCCGCCGACTGGCTCGCCCGCTGGGAGGCCACCCGGACCGCACTGGCCGAGCGGGTGGACGCCGCCCAGCAGGCCGCGACACTGGCCGAACAGCTCGCGGGGCGGCTGGAGCCGGCCCGCCTGCACCTGAATGCGGCCCGCCGCCGGGATGCGCTGGATGCCGACGCGCAGCGGGCCGAGGGCGAACTGCTCTCCGTACGCGAGGAGTCGACCGCCGCCCGGGAGCGCTGGCTGGAGCTCAAGGAAGCCCGGCTGCGCGGGATCGCCGCCGAGCTCGCCGAGGCGCTGGTGGCGGGGGAGGCGTGCACGGTGTGCGGATCGGCGGAGCACCCTGCTCCGGCGCGCCCGGCGCCCGGGCACGTGGACCGGGCCGCCGAGGACGCCGCCCACGCCCGCTACGAGCAGGCCGAGGAGCGCAGGGCCGCCGTCGAGCGCAAACGCGCCGCCGTCCAGGAGGCCCGGGCCGAGGCCGCGGCCGCCGCCGGGGAGGCCACCACCGCGGAACTCCTCGCGTTGACCTCGGACCTGAGCTCCCGGCACGCCGCCGCCCACGCCGCGGCCGCCGGGCTGCACGCGGCCCGGGAGCACCTCGCCCGCGCCGAACGGGAGCACGCCGTACGCAGCTCCGACCGGCTCGACGCGGAGCGCCGGGCCGCGGGCAGGGCCTCCCGGCGCGAGGCCCTGGACCAGGAGCAGGCCTCTCTGGAGGCCGAGCTGGCCCTCGTACGGGGCGACGCGCCCACGGTCGCGGCCCGCGCCCGGATCCTGGAGGACCGGGTCCGGATGGTCACCGGCGCCGCCGCGGCGCTGCGCCGGGCCGAGGTCACCGCCGCCCGGCTCAAGGAGGCCGACGACCAGCTCGCCGACGCCGCCTTCAAGGCCGGCTTCGACACCACCGAGGCCGCCGCCGACGCGGTCCTCCCGGACTACGAGCGCAGCGCGCTCCAGCACCGGCTGGACGCCTGGCAGGCCGAGGAGGCCATGCTCGCCGACCGGCGCGGCGAACGCGACACCGCCGCCGCGGCGGCCCTGCCCCCTGCCGCCCCGGACACCGCCGAAGCCGGCGCCGAGCGGGCCGCGGCCCGGCTGCGCACGGCGGGATCGGCCTTCGACGCCGCCCGGGTGCGCTGCGCGGAGCTGGACCGGCTGTCCCGGCAGGCGGAGCAGGAGCTGCGGGCGCTGGGCCCGCTGCGCGAGGCGTACGACCGGGTGGCCCGGCTGGCCGGGCTCACCGCGGGCACCTCCGCGGACAACGAGCGCAAGATGCGGCTGGAGGCGTACGTCCTGGCCGCCCGCCTGGAGCAGGTCGCAGCTGCCGCGACGGTTCGGCTGCTGCGGATGTCGGGCGGCCGCTACACGCTCGTGCACTCCGACGCCAGGGCCGGTGGACGCGGGCGTTCCGGCCTCGGGCTGCACGTGGTGGACGCATGGACCGGCAGCGAGCGGGACACGGCCACCCTGTCGGGCGGCGAGACCTTCTTCGCCTCGCTCGCCCTGGCCCTCGGCCTGGCCGACGTGGTCACCGACGAGGCGGGCGGCATGCGCCTCGACACCCTGTTCATCGACGAGGGCTTCGGCAGCCTCGACGACCAGGCGCTCGACGAGGTGCTCGACGTACTGGACTCGCTGCGCGAACGGGACCGCAGCGTCGGCATCGTGAGCCACGTCGCCGACCTGCGGACCCGCGTCCAGGCCCAGTTGGAGATCGTCAAGCAGCGCGGCGGCTCGGTGGTGCGCCACCGCACCGCTGCCCTCAGGGACTGAGCGGGCGGCGGGACAGCGGCGAGGAGTACACGATGCTGGTGGTGACGGCGCCGAGGCCGGCTATCCGGCCGGCGACCTCCTCCAGGTGCTTCATCGAGCGGGCGGCGACCTTGAGCACGAAGCAGTCGTCGCCCGTGACGTGATGGGCCTCCAGGATCTCCGGGGTGGCCTCCAGCAGGTCGTGGAACGGCTTGTAGTTGCCGTGCGGATAGCGCAGCCGGACCAGCGCCAGGATGGACTTGCCCAGTTTCTCCGGATCCACCACGGCGGTGTACCCGGTGATCACGCCCGCCTCCTCCAGGCGGCGCACCCGCTCGGTGACCGCGCTCGCGGACATGGAGACGGCGCGCGCGAGTTCGGCGAAGCTGGCCCGGCCGTCCTCCTGGAGGGCCGTCAGGATGCGCCAGTCGGTGGCGTCAGGGGAATAATCGGTCATGGTGCAGATGTAGCAGGGGAATCCCCGGCCGAACAAGAGGAAGGCCGGGGAAAGGCACTTCCGGAGATGATCAGTGGCTCGTAGATTCTGAGCCATGACGACGACACAGAACACCGCCGCCCAGGCCGCTGCCACCGCCAACCCGGTACTCCGGGTCCCCCCGGCCACCCCGGCCGCGGCCGCCGCCTACTTCGCCGCGAGCCTCGCCTTCCACGCGGATGTCTCCGATGTCGCCGCCGCCTTCAAGGCCCACCGCGAGCAGGGCGCCGAACTCGGCTTCCAGCTGATCGACTCCCGCTCGACCCCGGCCTGGGACCAGGCCCACGTACCCGGCGCGATCCACCTCCCGACGGCCCTCATCCCGGAGCAGGCCGAGCGGCTCCTCGACAAGGCCGTTCCGGTCGTCACGTACTGCTGGGGTCCCGGCTGCAACGGAGGCACCCGCTCCGCCCTCGCCCTGGCCCAGCTCGGATTCCAGGTCAAGGAGATGCTCGGCGGCATCGAGTACTGGATCCGCGAGGGCTTCGAGGTCGAGACCTGGCAGGGCGGCCGGCAGCGCGCCGAGGCGGACCCGCTGACCGCGCCGACCGACTCCGACGACTGCGGCTGCTGAAGCCGCGCCGGAACACCGTACGGGCCGCTCGCTCCGCGCAGGAGACGAGCGGCCCGTACGCATGGCTGCCCCTGATCAGAGCTTCGACAGCTCGTCCACCAGGTCGTCCAGGCCCAGCGAGCCCTGCGACAGCGCCGCCATGTGCCACGCCTTCAGATCGAAGGAGTCGCCGTGCGCGGCGCGGGCGTTGTCCCGCCCGAGCAGCCAGGCCCGCTCGCCCAGCTTGTAGCCGATCGCCTGTCCCGGCATCGACAGGTAGCGGGTCAGCTCGCTCTCGATGAAGTCCGCCGGCCGGCCGCTGTGCAGGCCGAAGAATTCCTGCGCCAGGTCCACCGTCCAGCGCTCGCCCGGGTGGAACGGCGAGTCCGCCGGGATCTCCAGCCCCAGGTGCATGCCGATGTCCACGATGACCCGCGCGGCACGCATCATCTGGCAGTCCAGGTAACCCAGGCGCTGCTCGGCGTCCTTGAGGTAGCCCAGCTCGTCCATCAGGCGCTCAGCGTACAGCGCCCAGCCCTCGACGTTGGCGCTGACGAGGCCGACGCTGGCCTGGTAGCGGGAGAGCTGGTCCGCGACGTGAGCCCACTGCGCGAGCTGCAGGTGGTGGCCCGGAACGCCCTCGTGGTACCAGGTGGAGACCAGGTCGTACACCGGGAAGCGGGTCTGGCCCATCGTCGGCAGCCAGGTGCGCCCCGGGCGGGAGAAGTCCTCCGAGGGGTTGGTGTAGTACGGGGCCGCCGCGCCGCCCGGCGGGGCGATCATGGACTCCACCCGCTTCACACGCTCGGCGAGCTCGAAGTGGGTGCCGTCCAGGTTCTCGATGGCCTCGTCCATGATCCCCTGCAGCCAGGCCTGGACCTCCTCGACGCCCTCGATGTGGGTGCCGTGCTGGTCGAGGTGCCCCAGCGCCTCCCAAGGGCCCGCGCCCGGCAGGATCTTGGCCGCCTCGGTCTTCATCTCGGAGAGCAGCCGGTGGTACTCCGACCAGCCGTAGGCGTACGCCTCGTCCAGGTCCAGGTCCGTGCCGTTGAAGTACCGCGACCAGCGGGCGTAGCGCTCGCGGCCCACCGGGTCCGGAGCGTCGGCCACGGCGGGCGCGTACACGTCGCGCATCCAGTCGCGGAGCCCGGCCACGGCCGCCGTCGCACCGGCGGCCGCCTCCTCCAGCCCGGCGCGCTGCGCATCCGGGCCGCGGGACGCGAATTCGCCGAAGAAGCCCTGGCCGTCGCTGTCGTCGTCCTCGCCCGCCCAGGTGGTGAGCTGGCCGATGAAGGTGGCGGTGGCGCGCGGACCTCCGTACAGGCCGCGGTCCAGACCGAGTGCGAGGCTCTCGCGGTAGCCGGCGAGGGCGGCGGGTACCACGCGCAGCCGCTCGGCGATCGCGGCCCATTCCTCGTCCGTGTCGGCCGGGGTCAGGGTGAAGACGTCGCGGACGGCGTGCGCGGGCGAGTGGATGTTGCTGACGGCCCGCAGGTCCTCGTCCGCCTCGTACACCGCGAGTTCGGCGGTGAGGCGCTCACGCAGCAGGCGGGCGCAGCGGCGCTCGGCGTCGCTGTCCGCGCCGGGCAGCCGCTCGGCGGCGTCGAGGCGGGCGAGGGTGGAGCGGGACAGGTCGGCGGCGGCCGCGCGGCCGGCCGGGGAGAAGTCCGGGAGCCGGCTGGAGCTCGCGGCGACACCGAGATAGGTGCCCGTGATCGGGTCGATGGCGATGAGGTCGTCGACGTATGCGTCGGCGACCTGGCGGGGCAGCCGGGAAGCACTGTCGCTGCGAAGGGTCTCTGACATGCGGCCATCTTCGTACGGGGGACGCCCCCGCGTCATCACCGTTCGCTGTCAGCCTCCTGACGTGCAGGGGAGCGGCGGACCGGGCTCCCGCACCGGCACCATCACCGGTCCGGCCGGGGCGACTTCCCGCCGCCCCGGCCGGATTCCGGTGCGCCCGGCTCAGCGCCGGTGCTGCTGCGGCCCGTACGGGTGCTGCGCGCGGGGCAGCTCGTACGGAACCCGGGAGACGACCGGTGTGGCGTCCAGCCGGGCCGTGATCACCAAGGTGCCCTCCTCGATCTGGTAGTCGAGGGGGAGGCCGAGGCCGCGCATGGCCGCGACCATGCCGGTGTTGGCGGCCTGGGTGACGGCGTACACGCTGTCGCAGCCGGCCTCGACGGCCATCGCGATCAGGCGGCCCAGCAGCTCGGAGCCTATTCCGCGGCGCTGCCAGTCGTCCTCGATCAGGAGCGCGACCTCGGTCTCGTCCCCGTCCCACAGCAGGTGGCCGAGGGCGACGAGCTTGCCGGACGCGGTGGTGGCGGCGAGGGTGCGGCCGAACCGGGGGCTCAGCAGATGGGCGAGGTAGCGGTCGGCGTCGGCGACGGGCCCGTGGTAGCGCAGGCCGAGGGTGCGCTCGGAGCAGCGGTCGTGCATGGCGCGGGCGGCCGCGAGGTCGGAGCCGTCGGCGCGGCGCACGGTGATCTCGTTGCCCTCGGGCAGGGTCAGCACGTCCTGGCTGCGCGGGACGCGCGGCCCGAGCCGGGCGTCGAGCTCGACGAGGGCGCGGGCCCGGGCGAACTCGGTCGGGGTGAAGGGCAGATAGGGGCGCTCCACGGTGATGGCACCGCCCGAGGGGTCGCGCAGCCGCATCACCGTTGCCTCCAGGACGCCCTCGACCGGGGCGTCGGCGCCCGCGTTGGGGCGGCCGGAGAGTGTGGTTGCCGGGATCGAGTGGATGGTGCAGCGGCCGAGCAGCTGGCGCAGCGCGAGGGGCAGTTCGGCGGCGTCCAGGGCGGTGCGGGTGGCCAGGCCCAGCACGCGGGTCGGAGTGTCGACCAGGTCGTGCGCGTCGGCACGCTCGATCCAGGTGCTGCGGCCGCCCGCTCCGGCGATGGCTCGGGCGAGGTCGGCGGAGGGCAGCTTCTGCGGGGAGCGCAGCAGGAACTCGTCGACGGTGCCGCCCTCGGGGAGCGGGTGGGTCTGGAGGGTCAGGATGTCCACGGCGTGGTGGGCCAGCGCGGTGCAGATCGCGGCCAGGCTGCCGGGCTCGTCCCGTACGGTCGTCCTCATCCGCCACAGGGAGGTGGTGGTGGCGGACGCGGTCTCCGAGGAGGACTCGGCCGGCGCAGCGCCCGGGGCCGGATCGGAGGGCGCTGCGCCGGGCGGCGGCGGGGGTGCATGGCTGTGGCGGCGTGCCCACCAGGTGTGGAACGCCGCCGTGACCAGGAGTGCGACGGCGGAGGCGATGAGCAGGACCGGGCCCTTGGGTCCGTGCGCGACGAGATTGGCGATGCCGTCGGCGACCGCGACGGCGCAGAACAGCGCGGCCAGTTCGACGATGTCGCGGCGCCAGTGGTGGCGGTGGTGGCGGGGTGCGGGGGCGTGGTTGCGTTCAGTCATGCATGCCACTGTGACGCAGGGGTGTTGCGTGATCACGAACGATCTGTGACCGACTGGTTAAGTGTCCGTCTGGCCGATTTCGCCCTGTTTTCCGGTGCGGGTGCGGGTGTGGGTGCTGCGGCCCCAGAGCCGTGCGGCCCGGAGCCGTGCGGCCCCGGGGTCCTGGGGTGCCGGGGTGCCGGGGTGTCCCTACTGGCCCACGCGCCCGGGCTGGAGCGTCGTGGTGAAGAGTACGCCGCCTCCCTGGCGTCGCAACCGGACGGTGAGCTCCCCGCGCTCGCCGTCGATCTCGACCTCTCCGTAGTACGGAGGGTTCTCGGACGGTGACATGTTGGCCAGCGGGGCCGACTGGACGTACGCGGTCTCGGGGCCGAAGGTGGCGTCGAGCTTGCCGGCCGGGAACCCGCCCGCGCCGACGGGACCGGAGACGAACTCCCAGAACGGTGCGAAGTCGGTGAAGGCGGCCCGCTCGGGGGCGTAGTGGTTCGCGGCCGTGTAGTGCACGTCTGCGGTGAGCCAGAGGGTGCCCGTGATGCGCTGGTGCTTGATGTGGCGCAGGAGTTCGGCGATCTGCAGCTCGCGGCCGAGCGGCGCGCCCGGGTCGCCCTGGGCCACGGCCTCGAAGTTCGCGGTGCCGTCGGCCACGACGATGCCCAGCGGCATGTCGGAGGCGATGACCTTCCACGTGGCGCGCGAGCGCGACAGCTCGCGCTTGAGCCAGGCCAGCTGTTCCTGCCCGAGGATGCCGATGGGGTCCACGGTCTGGCGGTCGGGGGAGTTGACGTTCCGGTAGGTGCGCATGTCGAGGACGAAGACGTCGAGGAGTGGCCCGTACCGCATCACCCGGTACATCCGGCCCTCGGCGCGGCCGCCCCGGAGGTCGGTGACGGGGAAGTACTCGCCGAAGGCCTGGCGGGCGTGGGCGGCGAGGGTGTCGATGTCCCGCACGGTGTAGCGAGGGTCCTCGATCACCTGGCCGGGGTACCAGTTGTTGCGCACCTCGTGGTCGTCCCACTGGGCGAGGACCGGCACCTGGGCGTTGAAGTCGCGCAGGTTGCGATCGAGCAGGTTGTAGCGGAAGTTCCCGCGGAACTCGTCGAGGGTCTCGGCGACCTTGGCCTTCTCCTCGGTGGTGACATTGCGCCAGATGCTGCCGTCGCGCAGCGGGACCGAGGCCTGGATCGGCCCGTCGGCGTAGATCGTGTCCCCGCTGAAGAGGAAGAAGTCGGGGTCGAGCCGGCGCATCTCGTCGAAGACGCGGTAGCCGCCGAGATCCGGGTTGATGCCCCAGCCCTGGCCCGCGAGGTCTCCCGACCACAGGAAGCGCACGGTGTGGCGGCGGGACACGGGGGTGGTCCGGAAGGTGCCGTGGACCGGTTCGCCGGTGCGGCGCGGGTCGTCCGGGTCGGACAGGACCACCCGGTAGTGGATCTGCTGCCCGGGCGGGAGGTCGCGCAGGGTGGTGGTGCCCGTGAAGTCGGTGGCGGGGCCGAGGAACGGGCCGCCGTGGCGCCGGACGCCGTAGCGGAACGATTCGCTCGGGGAGGTCTCGACGTACATCCGCGCCGGCCGGTCGGAGCGCGTCCAGATGGTGGCCGAGTGCGCGGTGATCTCACCGGACTGGGGCCCCCAGGGCGCGCCGGGGCGGCCGGAGCGGGTGAACGCCGGGGCGGTGGCGGGCGCGGCGATCGCGGGTCCGGCGATTGCGCCGGACAGGGCAAGGCCCACCGGAACGGCGAGTGAACCGCCGAGCAGGGACCGTCGGGTGTGCGGCATCGGTGTCATCGGAGCGTCTCCAGGGGCCGGCGGGGACGGGTCGGACCAGTGTGCCGCCGTACACCGGCCCGCCCGCGTCGCGCAAGGGAACCGTGGATGAACAGCCGTCAGCCGCTCAGCAACTCTGGCCGGTTGTGGCCCGTACGGTGTCCAGAACCACACGGGATACCAGCGCCGGGTCGTCGTTCATCGGGACGTGACCGCATCCCCGGAGCCGGATCAGCCGGGCGTCGGGGACGGCGTGCTTGGCGCGTACACCCTGCCGGGGCAGGAGCAGCCGGTCGCGGGAGCCCCACGCGATGGTGACCGGCAGGCCGGGCACGTCCGAGGTGAAACGTACGGAGCGGCCCGCGGCCAGGGTCTCCTCGAATCCGGTGGCCTCGCGCAGGGCCACGGTCTCGGCGACCACGGCCTGCGGTGAACGGCGGGCGGGGTGGGCGTAGATGGTGCCGGTGAGTGCGGCCCGGCCGGCGGCGCTGCGCGAGAGCCGCTCCAGGGTGGAGTGGGGCAGGGCGAGCGCGCCGACGCGCATCGCGCGCAGGGTGGCGAAGGCGTACTTGCGCTCGGCCTCGGTCCAGAAGCCGGCGGGGGAGAGCGCCGTGACCGAGCGGACCAGGTTGCTCCGGCCCATTTCGAGCGCGAGGAGGCCGCCGAGGGAGTTGCCGACCACGTGCGGCCGCTCGACGCCGAGGGCGGAGCAGAGCGCGCCGAGCGCGGGGACGAAGGTCTCCAGGTCGTACGGGACTCCCTCGGGCAGCGGCTCCGAGGCGCCGAAGCCGGGCAGGTCGACGGCGATCACGTCGTGTTCGGCGGCCAGGATGTCGGTCACGGGGTGCCAGGCCTGGAGATGGTGGCCGATGCCATGCAGCAGGAGAAGCGGCGCGCCGGCGCCCTTGCGTTCGTAGGCGACGGTGGCGGTGCGGGGGCCCAGCGGCGATTCGATCGGGAAGGAGACCGTGGCGGTCATGCTGCTCCTCGTCGGGTGGACGCGTGTAAGACAGGCTGTCAGTAATGACTACCGTCATGATTACCGTCCGGTAGCCCGGTGGGACAAGCCTCCGGCGCGTGTGTCGGGACGAGCGAGAACATCGCATGAACGGCTTGATGCGTATGCCCGATCTGCCCGGTAAGGGGTGAGGATTGGTCTTGACCAAGGGGGTGCGCCGTCCTATCGTCGCAGGGATAGTGCAGGAACCTTTAATAAACAAGGGCGCGGAACTGCCGCTGGAACACGGCGATTGCAGCGATGGCAGGAGGAGTCAGGGTGGGGACCACGCAGCTCGAAACGGTGCCGGAACCGAAGTACTGGCACCTCAAGACCGTCCTCAGCGAGGCGCTCGACCAGGACTTCGCCGTGGGTGAGGTCCTCCCGAACGAACGTGAGCTCGCCGCCCGTTTCGGAGTCGCTCGCGCGACCCTGCGGCAGGCCCTGGAACAGCTCGAACTCGAAGGCCGGCTGCAGCGCCGCCGCGGGGTCGGTACCACCGTCGCCCCGCCGCGGGTCGGCGTGGCCGTCGGCAGCACGCGGCACAGCTGGCCCGGCGAGAGCGCCGACGGCTGGGAGGTCGTGGACGTGGCTGACGCCGCCCTGCCGTCCGCCGCCGTCCTGGGGCTCCTCGGCGCCGCCGCCGACCAGCCCGTGCACACCGTGCGCCGGACCCGGGTCTCCCACGGCCAGGCCGTCGCCGCCGAACTGCTCTACGTGCCGGCCGCCTCCGTGCCCGGCCTGTCCGCCATCGACGCCCCGGCCGGACCCGCCCGCGCCCGCACCGTGCTGCGCGAGCTGCAGCGGCTCGTCCTCGACGGCCAGGACCGCTCGGTGGAGCTCGGTTCGGCGCGTGCCGACGACGCCAAGGAACTGGACCGGCTGCCGGGCGCCCCGGTGCTCGTGGTCACCACCCGTTACTTCACCGCCGCGGGAACGGCCGCCGTCTCGGTCGCCACGTACCGCGCGGACACCTGCCGCCTGACCTTCGGCGACGCGGGCGACGTGGAGATAGCGCACGAGGCGCGCGCCGCCTCCTGACCACCGCGGTTTCCCGCCGCACCACGACGGCCCCGCCCGGCACCTGCCGGGACGGGGCCGTACGGGTCTCTCGGGCATGGCCGTGCCCCGTCGTACAGTTCTGCAGGTCCTGCAGGCGTTCCGCCGTCCGGCGCACGGCGGTCCGGAGCCCCGTGGTCCACGGCCCGTGGCTCGCGGCCTGACCCGGCCGACGGCCCGTGCACCGCGGCCTGTGGCCCGTGGCCCGCGGCCTCTACACCGTGGCCGGTGGTTCGCGGGCTGCGCTCAGGTAGCCCGTCGCCCGTGCACCGCGGCCTGTGGCCCGTCGTTCGCGGCCTGTGCTCCGTGGCCGGTGGTTCGCGGGCTGCGCTCAGTAGCCGTCGCCCGTGCACCGTGGCTTGTGGTCCGTGGCCCGTCGTTCGTGGCCTGCGCTCCGGGGCCCGCGGTCTATGGCCCGCGGCACGAGGCCCGTGCTTCGCGGGTGCGCTCAGAGCCCGCAGCGCGTGGCCAGTGGTCCCTGGCCCCTCCCGGGCGGCCGGCCGCGGGAACCCGACTCGACGCGCCCGTCAGCGGCGCCGCGTCGTGACCGTCTTCTCCACCGCGAAGAGCTCTTCCTCCACGTGGTCCAGCGCCAAGCGGAGGGCTCCGGTGGCCACCGCGGCCTCGCCGAGCAGGGACTGTGCCACCCGCGGGGGGCGCAGGCAGTAGCGCTCCAGCTCCCGTCGCAGGGGGTCCAGGACCCCGTTCAGCCCGGCCGCCCAGCCCCCGACCACGACCAGCTCCGGATCCAGGGCCAGGACCAGTGCCGCCACATCGTGCACCAGCCGCTGGATGAAGCGCTCCACCGCGGCAACGGCCCGCTCGTCGCCCCGCCGGGCCATCGCGAACACCTCGGCCACCGCCTGCTCGTCCAGCGGGTGCAGCGGTTCGCCCGTCGTGGACAGCAGCTTCTCCGGCGTGACGTCGCGGCCCAGCAGGTGCAGGGCACCGATCTCACCGGCCGCCCCGCCGAACCCGCGGTGCAGCCGTCCCCCGATCAGCGAACCCGCGCCGGGGCTGAGCCCCGCCATCACGAACACCACGTCGTCGGTGTCCTGCGCGGCGCCCTTCCAATGCTCCGCGACCGCGGCCGCATTGGCGTCGTTCTCCACCTGCACCGGGCAGCGGAACGAGCGCCGCAGCCGCTCACCGAGCGGCAGCCCGGTCCAGCCGGGCAGAGCCGTGCCGAGGCGTACGGTGCCGTCCGCCTCCAAGATCCCAGGGCTGCCGACACCGACCGCGCGCAGCGAGTCGCGGGGCACGCCGGCGCGCCGGAGCAGATCGGCCACCGCCGCCCGTACCCGCTCCAGCCGCTCGTCCGCGGACGCGGTCTCGGCGACGTCCTTGGTGCCGGCGCCGATCACTCGCCCGTCCAGCCCGGACAGCAGCACCGCGATCCGGTGCGAGCCGATCTCGATGCCGAGGAGGTGCCCCGCCTCGGCCCGGAACCGGTAGCGTCTGGCCGGTCGCCCCTGGCGCCGCGCACCCTCCTCCGCGCCGGCCTCGACGACGAGCCCGGTCCCGACCAGCCCCTCGACCACCCCTTCGACGGTCGGCCGGGACAACCCGGTCACCCGGGTGAGGTCGGTGAGTGTCGGCGATTCGGCCGCCCTCAGTGCCCGCAGCACCACGGCCGAATTGATTCGCCGAAGCAGAGAGGGATCCCCGCCGGTCAGCTGCCCCAACGTGTGTCCTCCCAGATGGCGAGCCTGTCTGCCGGATCGTACTGCGCCCCCGCGATCGCTGCGAGAAGCAGCCCCCCATCGGCCGGAACCGGCCGCTCCCCTCACGCGGGGGCGACGAATCCCGACTCGTACGCCGTGATCACGGCCTGGGTCCGGTCGCGTGCCCCCAGCTTGCCCAGAATTGCGCTCACGTGGGACTTGACCGTCTCCGTGCCGACGATCAGCTCGCGGGCGATCTCGACGTTCGTCAGACCTCTGGCCATCAGCCGCAGCACCGCCTCCTCCCGCTCGGTCAGCGCGGCTCGTTCCAGCACCGATCGCGCCTGCCGGTTCCCGTACTCCGCGGCCAGGGCCCGCACGGCCGCCGGGAACAGCAGCGTGTCGCCCTCCGCGACCAGCCGTACCGCATGGACGATCTCGGAGGGGCGGGCCCGCTTCAGCAGGAACCCGTCCGCCCCGGCCCGCAGGGCCTGGTACACGTACTCGTCGTTCTCGAACGTGGTCACGACGAGGATCTTCGGTGGCGAGTCCACGGTCCGCAGCACGGCCCGCGTCGCCTCGATCCCGTCCAGCAACGGCATCCGCACGTCCATGGCGACCACGTCGGGCCTCAGCTGCCGGACGAGCGGGACGACGGAGGCGCCGTCGGCCGCCTCGCCCACCACCTCGATGTCGGGCTGTGCATCAAGGACGGCACGCAGACCAGCGCGTACCAGGGGTTCGTCATCGACGAGCAGAACGGTAACCGGCATCCGGTCAGCGTATTCGCTCCAGCGGAAGCCGTGCGCGCACTCTCCAACTGCCCTCGAACGGCCCGGTCTCGGCCTCCCCGCCGAGCAGCGCGGCCCGCTCCCGCATCCCGCGCAGTCCGCTCCCGCCGCCGGCCATGAGGGTGGGCCCCTCCGGCAACGGGTTCGTGACCTCGATGTCCAGCCGGCCGACGGCCATCTCCACCTGGACCCGGACCGGAACCGGACCGCAGTGCCGCAGCACGTTCGTGAGCGCCTCCTGCAGGATCCGGTAGCCCTCCCGGGTGACGGGTCCCGGCAACTGTTCCAACGGCCCGCTCAGTTGGGCGTCCACATGCGACCCCGAGGCCCGGGCCGACTCCAGCAGCCGGTCGGCTTCCGCCAGCGTCGGCCGCTGCGAGACGGGCTGCGCCGATTCCCGCAGGACCAGCAGGACCCGTTCCAGGTCCTCCAGCGCGGCCCGGCCCGTCTCCTCGATCGCGTTCAGCGCCCGGTCGGTGAACTCCGGGTTGCCGGCGGCTCGCGCCGCCCCCGCCTGCACCACGGCCACCGTCAGGGCGTGCCCGATCGAGTCGTGCAGCTCCCGCGCGATGCGGGTGCGCTCCAACAACTGCTCGGTGCGTGCCTCCAGGGCGGTGAGCCGCTCGGCTGCCGAAGGCCCCAGCAACCGGCGCGCGACCGCGGTAACCAGCTCGCCCAGCAGCACCACTATGACGATGAGAAGGGCCAACGGCACCGGAACGAGCAGTGCGGCGGCCCAACGCGGCGGAAGGAAGGGCAGCATGGGGCCCGAGTCGAGCGGGTGCCCGATCGCCGCCGCGATCAGTTCGACAGTCATTTCCGGCAGCCACAGGGTCGCGAACATGGCGGCGAGCGCGATGACCAGCCGTATCTCCAGCCACAGCAGTGTCCGCCACCGGTCGCCCCACCGTGCCGACGGGGCAGCGCTGATGGTGCTGTCGGGGTTTCCGTGGTCGTGCGGCGTGAGAAGGAACTGCGCCTGCAGCCCCTCGGCCAGCCGCACCCACGGCACCAGGCCGAACGGTATGACGATGACCAACGGCATCCACGGCCATGCCGGCTCTATGAACATCCACAGGGCGAGCAGCAGCACGGGCACACACAGGTGCAACCAGCGTGAGTAGGTCACCGGTTGGAGCGGGGCACGGAGCAGTCGGTACATGCCCCCATCGTGGCAGTGACCGGCGACGATGCGTCTCCCCCACGTGGGGGAGACGGCACCCTCGCATGGGGGAGGGAAGGGGGTGGGGCGGGCGGCGAGTCTTGAGCCATGAACAGCATCGAGATCCGAGAACTGACCAAGGAATACGGCCGGACCCGGGCCGTGGACCGCCTCACCTTCGATGTCCTGCCGGGGCGGGTCACCGGATTCCTGGGCCCCAACGGCGCCGGCAAGTCCACGACGATGCGCCTGCTGCTGGGCCTGGACCGGGTCACCTCCGGGACGGCCACGATCGGCGGGGCGCGGTTCACCGACTTCCCCGAGCCGCTCCACCGGGTCGGCGCACTCCTGGACGCCCAGGCGGCCCACGGCGGGCGCACCGCCCGGGACCACCTCCGCTTCCTCGCCGCGGCCAACCGCATCCCGCTGCGCCGGGTCGAAGAGGTACTGGAGCAGGCGGGGATAGCATCGGCGGCCAGGCGGCGGATCAAGACCTTCTCGCTCGGCATGCGCCAGCGCCTCGGCATAGCGGCCGCGCTGCTGGGAGACCCCGAGGTGCTGTTGCTGGACGAGCCGACAAACGGGCTTGATCCCGAAGGCATCATCTGGATCCGCGAGCTGATGCAGGGTCTCGCCGCGGAGGGGCGCACGGTGCTCGTCTCCAGCCACCTGATGTCCGAGACCGCGGCGCTCGCCGACCACCTGGTCGTGCTCGGGCAGGGCAAGCTGCTGGCCGACTCCTCCATGGAGGAGTTCATCGACGCCCGCAGCACCCCGAAGGTGCGTCTGCGCACCTCCGACCCGGTCCGGCTGCAGGCGGCCCTGGCCCGGGACGGCTTCGAGATGGCGAGCGCCGATGACGGGCGCTGGACCGTGGAGGGCATACGGGCGGAGCAGCTCGGCGGCATGGCCGCCCGTGAGGGCATCCCCGTGCTGGAACTCTCCGACGAACGCGCCTCACTGGAGCAGGCCTACCTCGACCTCACCGCCGACCACGCCCAGTTCGCCGCCACCCACTGACTTTCCCCAAGATTCAAGGAGGCTTCGCCATGAGCGCTGCTCTGCCCACCGTCCCCGTCCTGCACTCGGAATGGATCAAGATACGGTCCCTTCGCGGCACATTCGGAGCACTGATCGCCATGCTCGTGGCCACCGCCGGGATACAGGCCCTGGCGGCCGCCACGGTAGGCCAGGCCGAGGCGGGCAGCATGGCAGAAGACCCGCTTCTCGGAGCCTTCTACGGCATCAGCTTCGGCCAGATAGCAGCCTTCGCCCTCGGGGCGAGCGCGCTGTCTGCCGAGTTCCACAACGGCGCCCTGCGTACCACGCTGACCGCGGTGCCGAACCGTACCCGCTTCTATCTGTCGAAGATCGCCATGGTGGGCGCGCTCGCCTTCCTGGTGGGCCAGGTCACCGGACTCCTCACCTTCGTCCTGGGCCAGGCGCTGATGGGCCGGTACGCCCTCTCGCTGGGGGATCCGGGCACCCTCCGCGCCGTCTTCGGCAGCGGTGTGTACCTCACGCTCATGGCCCTGTTCGCGGCCGGACTGACAGCGGTGCTGCGCAGTGCGGCGGTCGTCCTGAGCGTGCTCATACCCTTCGTCGTCATGGCTCCGTTCATCATCGGCCAGGCCGCCGGCGGTGTCGCCGAGTTCCTGCCGGACCAGGCCGGGCAGCTCGTGATGCACCTGGACTCCACCGGCCGGCTCGGTCCCTGGAGCGGCCTCGGGGTGCTGGCGCTGTGGGCGCTGGCCGCGGTGACCGGCGGCTGGCTGGCCGTGCGCCGGCGGGACGCGTGATGCCGAGCCAGTTGTCAGTGGTCCCCGGGATACTGACGGCATGACCACGGCAGAGCATCTCGACACGATCGACCGGCTCCGGACGCGTGATTTCCCCGACGTCCGGGGCAGGTCCGAAGTGGGCACCAGCGGCCCTGGCTACCACCTCGCGGAGCTGGGCGGAAGCCGGTGGTACGGGGACGAGGACGCGGCCGAGCGCCTGGAGCACGAGGACCAGGTGGCTGCTGAGTTCGAGGCCCTCGCTCAGCGGCTGGAGGAGCGTTGGGGGGAGCCCGACCGGTTCACGCTCGACAGCCTGAAGCTGCGGACGGAGGACGGGGAGGTGGCGCAGCCGTGGCAGGAGATCGCCGACACCAGCGACCACCTGCACCTCTGGCGGGCCGGGGACCGCTGGGTCGCCGTCTACGAGGCCCGGTGGGGGGCCGACCACTCGCCGCAGCTGATGGCCGCGGTGACCGTGATCGACCCGCCCTAGGTTTCGGGGGTCGACTCGGCGGCCGCGCGGAGGCGGGCGTACTCCTGGGCCATGGACTCCGCGGTCCAGTGGGCGTTGAGACCGCTGGGATTGGGGAGCGCCCAGATGCGGGTGGAGCCGATGGTCCGGTCCTGGGGGCCGATCAGGGCCTTCCGCTCGCCGAAGGCCGTGCGGTACGCGGTGACCCCGACGACCGCCAGCCACTGCGGGCGCAGCCGTTCCACCTTGGCGGTCAGGATGCGGCCCCCCTCGCGCAACTCCTCGGTGCTCAGCTCGTCGGCCCGGGCCGTGGCTCGGGCGACGACATTGGTGATGCCGAGCCGGTAGGCCAGCAGCTCCTCCTGCTCCGCGGGGTCCAGGCGGCGCGGGGTGAAGCCGGACAGGTGCAGGACGGGCCAGAAACGGTTGCCGGGGCGGGCGAAGTGATGGCCCGTCGCGGCGGAGAGGAGACCCGGGTTGATTCCGCAGAACAGCACACGCAGACCGCCCGTGACCACGTCCGGGAGGACGCGGTCACGGGCGGCGCTCAGCTCTTCGGGGGTCAGAGGATCGACCCCGGCGTGTACCCGGCGGCCTCCGGGTGCTGCTTGGCGATCGCCTCGATACGGGAGACCACCGCCGAGACCTGGTCACCGGCGGCGCCCGTGAAGGACAGCTTGTCGGCCATCAGGGCGTCGAGCTGGGCCCGGTCCAGCGGCATCCGCTCGTCGGCGGCCAGCTTGTCCAGCAGCTCGTTCCGCTCGGCGCCCTGCTCGCGCATGGCGAGCGCGGAGGCCACCGCGTGCTCCTTGATGACCTCGTGGGCGGCCTCGCGGCCGACACCGGCCCGCACCGCGCCCATCAGGACCTTGGTGGTCGCGAGGAACGGCAGGTAGCGGTCCAGCTCGCGGGCCACGACCGCCGGGAAGGCGCCGAACTCGTCGAGGACCGTCAGGAAGGTCTCCAGCAGGCCGTCGAACGCGAAGAACGCGTCGGGCAGGGCCACCCGGCGGACCACGGAGCAGGAGACGTCGCCCTCGTTCCACTGGTCGCCGGCCAGTTCGCCGGTCATCGAGGCGTAGCCACGCAGGATGACCATCAGGCCGTTGACGCGCTCGCAGGAGCGGGTGTTCATCTTGTGCGGCATCGCGGAGGAGCCGACCTGACCGGGCTTGAAGCCCTCGGTGACCAGCTCGTGGCCGGCCATCAGGCGGATCGTCTTCGCGATCGACGAGGGGGCGGCCGCCAGCTGCACCAGGGCGGTGACCACGTCGTAGTCGAGCGAGCGCGGGTAGACCTGGCCGACGGAGGTGAAGGCCTGGGCGAAGCCGAGGTGGGCGGCGATCCGCTGCTCCAGGTCGGCCAGCTTGGCGGCGTCGCCGCCCAGCAGGTCGAGCATGTCCTGGGCGGTGCCGACCGGGCCCTTGATCCCGCGCAGCGGGTAGCGGCCGAGCAGGTCCTCCAGGCGGTCGTAGGCGACCAGCAGCTCGTCGGCCGCGGTGGCGAAGCGCTTGCCCAGGGTCGTTGCCTGCGCGGCGACGTTGTGGGAGCGGCCGGCCATGACCAGCTCCGCGTGCTCGCCGGCCAGCTTGCCGAGGCGGGCGAGGACGGCGACGGTACGGTCGCGGGCCAGCTCCAGAGAGAGCCGGATCTGCAGCTGCTCGACGTTCTCGGTGAGGTCGCGGCTGGTCATGCCCTTGTGGACGTGCTCGTGGCCGGCGAGGTCGTTGAACTCCTCGATGCGGGCCTTCACGTCGTGCCGGGTGACCTTCTCGCGCTCGGCGATGGAGGCGAGGTCGACCGTCTCCAGGACGCGCTCGTAGTCGGCGAGGGCGGCGTCGGGGACGTCGATGCCGAGGTCCTTCTGGGCGCGGAGCACGGCGAGCCACAGCCGCCGCTCCAGCGTCACCTTGTACTCGGGGGACCACAGGACGGCGAGCTCCGCGGAGGCGTAGCGGCCGGCCAGGACATTGGGGATGCGGGGCTTGGCTGTCACGTGTAGGGATTCTACTTGTGCCGCCGCTGTGCGTTTACGCAGGTAGGGACCCCGCCTCGGATTGTGCCTTGCTACGAGAGCCGCTCGGTCGCAGCGGCCTCGTACGGCAGCAGCTCCGGGCGCTTGGCAGGGCGGCCGTCCCCGGAGGAGCGGCCGGTCAGCCGGCGGCCGACCCACGGCAGCAGGTGCTGCCGCGCGAAGCTCAGGTCCTGGGAGCGGCGCACGGCCCAGCCCGGCGCCACCGCGGGCGGGAGTCCGGCGCGCCAGTCCTGCTCGGGCGGCAGACCCAGCGTCTGCCAGACCGCCTCCGCCACCCGGCGGTGGCCCTCGGCCGTCAGATGCAGCCGGTCCGCGTCCCACATGCGGGGGTCGGCGAGCACGGCGGCCCCGTACAGGTCCACCACCAGGGCCCCGTGCCGGGCGGCCAGCCCCTCGATGATGACGAAGAGCTCCTCCATACGCGGACGGAAGCGGTCCATCACCGGCCCGTTGCGCCCCGGCGAGCGCATCAGGACCAGCGTCTTGCAGGTGGGCGCCAGCAGTACCACGGCCTCTTCCAGGTGCCCGCGCACCCGGCCCATGTCGACCTTCGGCCGCAGGGCGTCGTTCAGGCCGCCGACCAGCGTCACCACGTCGGCGCCCATCGTCGCCGCGACCGGGGCCTGGTCCTCGGCGATCTGCCCGATCAGCTTCCCGCGCACCGCGAGGTTCGCGTAACGGAAGCCGGGCTCGCGCGCCGCGAGGCGGGCGGCCAGCAGATCGGCCCAGCCGCGGTAGGAGCCGTCGGGCTGCAGGTCGGACATGCCCTCCGTGAAGGAGTCGCCGACCGCGACGAAACTGGTGTAACGCGCATTCATCTCCATGGCGGAGCGATGCTACCGCGCGGTACCCCTGCCCCGCAGGGGCGGGGCACCGCTCCGGCGGCAGCCGCGTCAGGCCGAAGCCGGCCTGCCGAACAGCTCGCGCAGCACGTCCTCCATCGTGACCAGCCCCGTCATCACCCCGCCCGAGCCGAGCACCGCCGCCAGGTGCGTCCGGCTGCGCCGCATCGCGGTCAGCACGTCGTCCAGCGGGGTCTCCGCCCGTACCTGGGCGATCGGACGCAGCGCGGTCACCGGGAACGGCTGGTCCCGCTCCGGTCCCTCCGTGTCCAGGGCGTCCTTGACGTGCAGGTACCCGAGGATCCCCGCCTGGGCGTCGATCACCGGGAAGCGCGAGTACCCGGACTCGGCCGACAGCCGCTCCAGACCCGTCGGCGAGATGCCCTCCCGGGCCACGACGACCCGGTCGAGCGGCAGCACCACATCGGTGACCGGCCGCCGGCCCAGCTCCAGGGCGTCGTACAGCCGCTCGCTCGCCCGGTCGTCGATCAGCCCCGCCGCGCTGGAGTCCTTCACGATCCGCGCCAGCTCGTCGTCCGTGAAGGTCGCCGCGACCTCGTCCTTCACCTCCACCCGCAGCATCCGCAGCAGCAGGTTGGCGAAGGCGTTGATCGCGAAGATCACCGGCTTCAGCGCCCGGGTCAGGGTCACCAGCGGCGGACCCAGCAGCAGCGCGGTGCGCACCGGCTCGGACAGCGCCACGTTCTTCGGCAGCATCTCGCCGAAGAGCATGTGCAGGTACGTCGCCAGCGTCAGCGCCACCACGAACGAGATGGCGTGCGTCAGCCCGGAGGGCACCCCGAAGAGGTCGAACAGCGGGGTCAGCAGGTGTGCGATGGCCGGCTCGGCCACCACACCGAGGACCAGGGTGCACAGCGTGATGCCCAGCTGCGCGGCCGCCATCAGCGCCGAGAGGTGCTCCAGGGCCCAGAGCACGGCGCGGGCACGCCGGTCGCCCTGCTCGGCGTACGGCTCGATCTGGCTGCGCCGTACGGAGATCAGTGCGAACTCCGCGCCGACGAAGAAGGCGTTGACGGCCAGGGTCGCCAGGCCGATCAGCAGTTGGAGCGCCGTCATCGGGCTCCCTCCCCACCCTGGTCCTGCGAAGGCTCGACGGGCGCGTGCAGCAGCACCCGCGCCGCCCGCCGGCCGCCGGCGTCCACCACGTCGAGCCGCCAGCCGCCCAGCTCCAGGCTGTCGCCGACGGCCGGGATCCGGCCCAGCTCGGTCGCTATCAGCCCTGCGAGGGTCTCGTACGGGCCGTCCGGCACGCGCAGTCCGATCCGTTCCAGCTGGTCGGTGCGCGCGGCGCCGTCGGCGGAGTACAGGCGGCGCCCGGAGGCGTCCGTCCCGGCCGGCGCCAGGTCCGACGTCTCGTGCGGGTCGTGCTCGTCGCGCACCTCGCCGACGACCTCCTCGACGATGTCCTCCAGGGTGACCACGCCGGCCGTGCCGCCGTACTCGTCGATCACCACGGCCATGGTCTGGCGGCCGGACAGCAGGTCCAGCAGCCGGTCCACGGTCAGCGACTCCGGTACCAGCAGCGGTTCGCGCAGCAGCTGGGAGACGGGGCGGCGGTGGCGCTCCCCGGCGGGCAGTGCGAGCACGTCCTTGACGTGGACGGTGCCGACGACGGTGTCGAGGCTGCCGCGGTAGACCGGGAAGCGCGAGAGCCCGGTCGCGAGCGTCGCGTTCGCCACGTCCTCGGCGGTGGTCTGCACATCGAGGGCGGTGACCTGGACCCGCGGGGTCATGACGTTCTCCGCGGTCAGGTCGGCGAGGTTCAGGGTCCGTACGAACAGTTCGGCGGTGTCCTTCTCCAGCGCCCCGGCCTTGGCGGAGTGCCGGGCCAGCGCCACCAGCTCCTGCGGGGTGCGCGCCGAGGTCAGCTCCTCCGTCGGCTCCATGCCGAACCGGCGGACCATGTGGTTCGCCGTGCTGTTCAGATGGCTGATGAAGGGCCGGAAGGCGCGGCTGAAGACCCGCTGCATGGTGGCCACCCGCTTGGCGATGGCCAGCGGGGACGAGATCGCCCAGTTCTTGGGTACCAGTTCGCCGACGACCATCAGGACGACGGTCGAGAGCACGGTGCCCAGGACCAGGGCGGTGGAGGAGGCGGCTGCGGCCGACAGTCCCATCGCCTCGAAGGGTCCCTGGAGCAGGGTGGCGATCGAGGGCTTGGAGATCATGCCGATGACCAGGCCGGTCACGGTGATGCCAAGCTGGGCGCCGGAGAGCTGGAACGTCAGGCTGCGGACGGCCGCGAGGGCGCTCTCCGCCCCGCGCTCGCCGCGCTCCACGGCCTGTTCGAGCTCGCTGCGCTCGACGGTGGTCAGCGAGAACTCGGCCGCGACGAATGCTCCGCAGGCAAGGCAGAGCAGCAGCGCCACGACGAGCAGGAGCACTTCGGTCATCGGTCGGTCACCTCCGTCCCATGATCAGCCAGGAGGAGGGGTATCGCGCGATGTCGGGTACTGGGGGGCTCGCCCATGGGCGGACGCTCACACCTTTCGTTCGAGTCGGTCGACTACTGTCCACAATAGTAAAGGATGAGCAAAGGGGGAGGATCATTCTTTTGGTGGAGCGCACCCGGATGATGGGATCCCGAGATGAGTGATCTTCATATCGGTCCGGCGCCGGCCGCCGATCTCTCCGCCGTGCTCGACTTCTGGAAGACCGCTGCCGAGGGAACGAGTATCAGCGACGACCTCGCCGGGGTCGAGCAGCTCCACGCCCGCGATCCGGAAGCCCTGCTGCTCGCCCGGCGCGACGGCGAGCTGGTCGGCACCGTGATCGCCGGCTTCGACGGCTGGCGCTGCCACCTCTACCGGCTCGCGGTGCACCCGTCGCACCGCAGGCAGGGCATCGGGTCGGCACTGCTGGCCGCCGCTGAGGAACG
Organism: Streptomyces sp. NPDC097981; assembly: GCF_040302565.1. Classification (NCBI taxonomy): domain Bacteria; kingdom Bacillati; phylum Actinomycetota; class Actinomycetes; order Kitasatosporales; family Streptomycetaceae; genus Streptomyces; species Streptomyces sp. NPDC097981. The sequence goes on along the minus strand of NZ_JBEORW010000004.1, from coordinate 210,524 downwards.
GTTCATGGCGCTCGGCGGACGGCGCGCGGACGCGATGGTGCTGGACCGCAACGAGCGGGCGCACGGAGCGTGGGAGGCGGCCGGGTACCACCCGGAGGACCACTGGACGCGCTGGGTCAAGCCGCTGGGCGGCTGAGAGGCGGCCTGGGCTAGGCCTGGGCGGGCCCGCGCCGGGCCGAGCCGATCACGCAGTACGAGGTGGGGAACGCCGGCCCGCGCTCCGGCAGCCGGAAGGTGCGGTACGAGACGATCCGGAAGCCGGCGGCCTCGATCGCGGCGGCCGGGTCCCGGGAGGTGTGGCACCCGCCGAAGAGGCGGGGCCAGACGGTCCGGTCCAGCGTCCGCTGGACGGCGGCCATGCCGGCGGTGGGTGCGCGGCCGTGCTCGAAGAAGCGGAGCTCGGCGTCGGGGCGGAGCACCCGGTGGAGCTCCGCGAGCGAGCGGGGCAGGTCCCGCACGGTGCACAGCACGAGCGAGGCGACGGCGACGTCGAAGGCCTCGCTCTTGACCGGCAGGGCCTCGGCGACGCCCGGCACGACGTCGACGGGGACCTCGGCGCGGACGGCGGCCTCCGCCGCGAGCCGGCGCAGTCTCCGTTCGGGTTCGACGGCGACGACTTCGGAGACGGCGCGGGGGTAGTGGGCGAAGTTGAGGCCGTTGCCGGCGCCGATCTCGATGACCCGGCCGGAGACCCCGTGCAGGAGCTCGCGGCGCAGGGGCAGGACGCCGCCGCGGGTGTCGGCGGCGGCGCTGAACCGGGCGTAGAACCGGGCGAAGAGCGGGTGGTTGACCGAGTCCGGGTCAAGGTGTGGCGTGGGCATGTCGGGCCTCCGGGCGGGTGGCGGCGGGTGCGGTTGCCCTGCCGGGCTGTTCCCCGCCCGGGCGCCCCGCAAAACCGGCGCAGCCGGGGCGGGCCGAGCGGGCCGGTGCCGCAGTGCACAGCGGGACTGCCCGGCGCCGCAGGCCGGTTGAGTACGCGCACTCAGGAACCCGGGGCCCTGGTGCTACGACAATCGGAAGATCGCAGGATTCGCCCCGCCCGGCGGGGACCGCCCAGGGAAAGTGGAGAGCCAGTGACATCCCGTATCACCCCGGCCGGTGCCGTGCTGTTCGCCGCAGGTCTGCTCGCACTGACCGGCTGCGGCACCACGGTGCCGGGGAGCGGCGCGGCCCCGTCCCCGGCCCCGCCCTTGACCCCGGCTCCGGCTCCCTCCTCGACCCCGGACTACGCTGCCCTGGCGGCGGCCGCCGTGGCCCGCCACGACAAGCTCTTCCCGGAGGTGGCAGCCCTGTGCGCGGGCAAGGGGGGTGCGGCCACGGCCGGGCCGGACACGCCGGACGACCTGCCCACGGATCCCGAGGCGCGCAAGTACGCGGAGAACCACGGATACAAGAAGCAGGCCACGCTCACTCCCGGGAGCCAGTGCCGGGGGGACGCGCACGCCGCGCGGATCAAGGCGGCTCTGGGCGGCTCCGGCGGGAAGGCCGCACCGCAGTCGACGGAGGAGCTCAGCCGGCTCCTGACCGGAATGGGGTACAAGGTCGAGCCCGGGGACGTGTACGGATCCGGCCCGGGCAATCTCTCCTTCGTGCTGTCGATCCCGGAGAGCGGGCCGTGTGTGACGGGCCGTCTGACCCCGCCGGTGTCGGTGCAGGCGCACGGGGTCTACATGGAGGGCGGCTGCCGCGAGCCTCGCGGCGGGCACTGAGCCGGGGCGCCGCGGGCAGCCCGGCAGGGTCTGCCCGCGGCGCCACCGAGCGGGAGGCCCGGCCCCTGCGGTGCGGCCAACCGGCCGTACCCGGAGGTGCCCCCGGCTCGGCCGGGTGTGGCATCGCCGGGCCGGGGGCCCGGTCCGGGCTCAGGGCTGCCAGGCCGTCAGGAACGACTCGGGGGACCACGTGCCCGAGAGCTCGGGGGACAGCCAGGTGGGTGCTGCCGTGCGGAAGGACTCCGGGGACAGGGATCCCGAGGCCTCCGGGACGGCGCCCAGCAAGGGGAGCCCCGAGGACGCCGGGAGGTCCGCCAGGTTGCAGCGGCAGGCCAGGTCCGGCTCGGCGGGCCAGCTGCCGATGACCACGCCCGGCGACTCCAGCCCCCGTGCCCGCAGGGCCTCGGCCGTCAGGGTCGTGGAGTTGAGGGTGCCGAGGGCCGCCGGGGCGACCACCAGGACCGGGGCGTCGAGGAGGCGGGCCGCATCGGCCAGGGTGTGGCCCGCCTCGTCGAAGCGGACCAGGAGGCCGCCCGCACCCTCCACCAGGACCAGGTCGTGGGAGCGGGCGAGCCGGCTCGCCGCCTCCGCGACGGCCGCCGGCGAGACGGTGGGCAGGCCCGCGCGGCGGGCCGCCGTGTCCGGGGCCAACGGCTCCGGGTAGCGGGCCAGTTCCACCGCCGTGACCGTGGGACCGGCCAGGCGGACCGCTTCCGCCGCATCCCCCGGAACGCCGGGTTCCATGCCGGTTTGGGCCGGCTTGAGGATCGCCACCGAGCGGCCCGACGCCACCGCGGACGCCGCGATCGCCGAGGTGACCACCGTCTTGCCGATCTCGGTGCCCGTGCCCGAGACCATGAGTACCGTCATGTCAGCCCTCCGCCGCCGCAGCGCAGACCGCACGGCAGATGCGCGCCACGTCGGCGTCGCCCGTGACGAACGGCGGCATCGTGTAGAGGAGGTCCCGGAACGGGCGCAGCCACACGCCCTCCCGGACGGCCGCCCGGGTGGCCGCGGCCATGTCGACCTGGCGGGTCAGCTGGACCACCCCGATCGCGCCCAGTACCCGTACGTCCCGGACACCGGGCAGGCCCTGCGCCGGGGCCAGGCCCTCCAGGAGCCCTGCCTCGATGCGCTTGATCTCGCGCTGCCAGTCCTGGCCGAGGAGCAGGTCGATCGACGCCAACGCGACGGCTGTGGCCAGCGGGTTGCCCATGAACGTCGGCCCGTGGGCGAGGACCGGGACCTCGCCCCGGGAGATCCCGGCCGCCACCCGCTCCGTGCAGAGGGTCGCCGCCAGGGTGAGGTAGCCGCCCGTCAGGGACTTGCCCAGGCACATCACGTCCGGCGTGATCCCGGCGTGGTCCGCCGCGAACAGGGCGCCGGTGCGGCCGAAGCCCGTCGCGATCTCGTCCAGGATGAGGAGGACGTCGTACTGGTCGCACAGTTCGCGCAGCACCCGCAGGTAGCCGGGGTTGTGGAAGCGCATGCCGCCCGCGCCCTGGACCACCGGTTCCACGATCACCGCGGCCAGCTCGTCCGCGTGCGCGCGGACCAGGGAGCGCAGGTGCTCGACGTACGCGGGGTCCACGGGTGCGTCGAAGCCGCCCGGCGGGACGTCGGCGAAGAGCTGGCGCGGGAGGATCCCCGACCAGAGCTCGTGCATGCCGCCCTCGGGGTCGCACACGCCCATCGGCGTCCACGTGTCGCCGTGGTAGCCGCCGCGCCAGGTCAGCAGCCTGGTCTTGCCGGACCGGCCGATGGAGCGCCAGTACTGGAGGCACATCTTCACCGCGACCTCGACCGAGACCGAGCCCGAGTCCGCGAGGAAGACGTGCTCCAGGCCGCGCGGGGTGATCTCGACCAGCCGGGCGGCCAGCCGGACGGCGGGCTCGTGGGTGAGCCCGCCGAACATCACGTGCGACATCCGGCCGAGCTGGCCGGTCACGGCCTCGTTCAGCACCGGGTGGTTGTACCCGTGGATCGCCGACCACCAGGAGGACATGCCGTCGACCAGCTCGTCCTGCCCCTGGGAGGGCTCGGCCAGCCGCAGCCGGACGCCCGAGGCGGAGGAGATCACCAGCGGCTCCTGCCGCCCGGGCATCGGGCCGTACGGGTGCCAGACGTGCTGCCGGTCCAGCGCGAGCAGTTCCGCGGCCGGCAGCGAGTGGTGCTGGTCAGGCATTGGGGGCGAGATCCGTTCCCGCGCCCCGGCGGCGGACTGCCACCAGGTCCGAGCGGACCTCGCCCGCCGGCGCCTGAGCCGCCGCGGGAGCCTGGGCCGCCTGGGCCGCCGCCTGTGCCGGGACGGCCTCGTGCTCGTGGCCCGAGCAGCCGCCGCACGCCGAGCCGCAGCCCGCCTCCGCCGCCGAGGAACCGCACGGCCCGTGGGCCGCGGCAGCTGCGGCCGCCGCGTCCGCCCGGTGGGCTGGGAGGGTAGTCGTACCGGCGCCCTCCACCTCGAAACCGGCGTCCGCGATCATGTCGAGGTCGGCCTGGCCGGCCTGGCCCTCGCTGGTGAGGTAGTCGCCGAGGAAGATCGAGTTCACCAGCTGGAGCGCCAGCGGCTGCATGGTGCGCAGGTGCACCTCGCGCCCGCCGGCGAGCCGGACCTCGATGTCGGGGCAGACGAACCGCACCATCGCCAGGATCCGGAGGCAGCGCTGCGGGGTGAGGTTCCACTCCTTGGCCAGCGGGGTGCCCTCGAACGGGATCAGGAAGTTGACCGGTACCGAGTCCGGGTCCAGCTCGCGCAGCGAGTAGACGACGTCGACCAGGTCCTCGTCGCTCTCACCCATGCCCGCGATGAGGCCGGAGCAGGCGGACAGGCCCGCGGCGTGCGCCTTTTGCACCGTGTCGACCCGGTCCGCGTAGGTGTGGGTCTTGGTGATCTGGCCGTACGTGGCCTCGGAGGTGTTGAGGTTGTGGTTGTAGGCGTCGGCGCCCGCGTCCTTCAGGCGCTCGGCCTGGCCGTCCGAGAGCAGGCCGAGGCACGCGCAGACCTCGACGCCCTCGTTCTGCTCCTTGATCGCCTCGATCGTCTTGCCGACCCGCTCCACGTCGCGGTCCGTCGGGCCGCGTCCGCTGGCCACCAGGCACACGCGCTTCGCGCCGCCCGCGACACCGGCCGCGGCGGCCTGGGAGGCCTCCTCCGGCTTGAGCCACGTGTATTTGAGGATCTCCGCCTTCGATCCCAGCCGCTGGGAGCAGTAGGAGCAGTCTTCCGGGCAGAGCCCGGACTTCAGGTTGACCAGGTAGTTCAGCTTGACCCGACGCCCGAACCACTGGCGGCGCACCTTGCCGGCCGCAGCCACCACGTCGAGCAGTTCGTCGTCAGAGGTCGCCAATACGGCGAGTGCCTCTTCGCGGGTCGGCAGCTCGCGCCGCAGCCCCTTGTCCACCAGGGTGTTCAGCAGGTCCATGAGGCCGATCCTGGACCACACCACCACTCCCGGCCAAGGAGAGATCGCACAACATGGCCGGAACGGAGTGTGTGGATCGCCACACCTGGCACTCAGGTGACGGCTATTAGGGTCAGGCACGCGCCTGTGGACAGCCGACAAAACACGAGGACCCGCCGATGCCCCAGCACAGCCCCGAGCCCGAAGACGTGTTCGCCTGGATCGATGACGCGGAGCGGGCCCGGGAGCAGGCCGGACTCATCCGGACACTGCGCCCCCGCCCGGCCTGCTCGCCGCTGCTGGACCTCGCGAGCAACGACTACCTCGGCCTGTCCCGGCACCCCGAGACCGTGCGCGGCGCGCGTGAGGCGGCCGAGCGGTGGGGAGCCGGGGCCACTGGGTCACGCCTGGTGACCGGTACGACCGAGCTCCATGCCGAGCTGGAACGGGAGCTCGCGGCCTTCTGCGGCTTCGAGGCCGCGCTCGTCCTGTCCTCCGGGTACGCCGCGAACCTGGCGGCGGTCACCGCGCTCAGCGACCGGGGCACCCTCGTCGTCTCCGACGCCGGCAACCACGCCTCGATCGTCGACGGCTGTCGGCTCTCCCGCGCCGAGATCGCCGTGGTCCCGCACTCCGACCCGGAGGCCGCACGCAAGACGCTCGCCACGCACGAGGGCCGGGCGCTGCTGGTCAGCGACTCGGTGTTCTCCGTGGACGGGGACGCCGCCCCGCTCGCCGCGTACGCGGCCGCCTGCCGGGAGGAGGGCGCGGCCCTGGTCGTGGACGACGCCCACGGCCTGGGCGTGCTGGGTGAGGGCGGCCGGGGAGCCCTGCACGCCGCCGGACTCGGGGGCGCGCCCGGTGTGGTCGCCACTCTCACGCTCTCGAAGTCCCTGGGCAGCCAGGGCGGAGCCGTGCTCGGTCCGGCCAAGGTGATCCGGCACCTGGTCAACACGGCCCGGACCTTCATCTTCGACACCGGGCTGGCGCCGGCCGCCGCGGGTGCGGCGCTGGCGAGCCTGCGCCTGCTCCGGCGGGAACCGGAGCGCGCCGGCCGGGCCCGCGAGGTGGCCGACCGACTGTACGGGCGGCTCACCGCGTCCGGCCTGACCGCGGCCCGGCCGGACGCGGCCGTGGTGTCGGTACGGGCCCCGTCGGCTTCGGCGGCACTGCGCTGGGCCGCCGACTGCCGCGAGGCAGGTCTGTCCGTGGGATGCTTCCGTCCGCCGTCGGTGCCGGACGGCATCTCCCGGCTGCGGCTGACCGCACGGGCCGATCTCACGGGGGACGAGATCGACCGGGCCGTCGAGACGATCCTGGGAACCGCCCCGGCCGGAGCCACGGACCGCTAGGGCGTCACGCGAGCACGTCCGCCCGTACGGATGCGAGGAAGCCGTCCCAGGCCGGCCCGGTGAAGAGCACGGCCGGGCCGTCCGTCCGCTTGGAGTCGCGGACGGCCAGCAGGCCGCCGCCGAGGACGGCCGCTTCCACGCAGTTGTTCATTCCGGTGCTGCGGCTGCTCCGCCGCCACCGCGCGCTGATCAGAAGTCCGCTGATGGAGAGGGGGGTTGCGGACACGGGGGTGCCTCCTTACGCGTCGTCAGCGAGTGAGCTGATGAGATCCGACGAGTCCTGGGGCGGGAGGGCGTGCGCCTGGATGGTGCGGAATGCGGCGCTGTACGCCTCAAGGTCTTCCTTCCGCTCCAGATAGAGGCTACTCGTCAAATGGTCGAGTACCACCACATCCAGATCGGCGATGTTCGGAAATGAGAAAATGACGAACGGTCCGGTCAGGCCGAGATGGCCCCCCACGCTGAACGGCAGTACCTGCAAGCGCACCTGGGGCAACCGTGCCACCTGCACCAGATGCCGCAATTGCGCCGCCATCACCCCGGGGCCGCCGATCTGCCGCCGCAGCACCGCCTCGTCCAGTATGGCGCTCAGCTCCAGCGGCGGATCCGCCCGCAGTACCGACTGCCGGGCCAGCCGTACGTCGACCAGCGCGTCGACCTTGGGCTCCGGCAGCCCGCCGAGCGCCGCCCGGGTCACGGCCCGCGCGTACTCCGGGGTCTGCAACAGGCCCGGTACCACGGAGAGTTCGACCGTACGGGCGGAGCGGGCGCCCGCCTCCAGGCTGATGAAATCCCGGTACTCCTGCGGGAGCAGGCCCCGGTAGTCGTGCCACCACTGGCGGCCGCGCCCGGTGTCGCCGCCCGGCCCGGGGCCCGCCGCCGAGGCCGACAGGGCCTCCAGCAGGGCTCGTTGCTCGGGGCTGACGACCTCTGCGTAGACGTCGAGGAGGCGGCGGATGTCCTCCAGTTTCACGCCACTGCGGCCCGTCTCGATGCGGCTGATTTTCGACTGGTGCCATCCTGCGATCCGGGCCGCCTCGCCACTGGTGAGTCCGGTCCGGTCGCGCAGGGCGCGCAGTTCCTCGCCGAGCTTGCGCCGGCGCACCGAGGGACCGTGCTGCATACCCGCCTCCTTCCACCGGCACAGCTCGCACCAGTCTGCCGTCCAAATACGCTCTTCCGTAGCAGAGTTCACCGCATTGAGCGACAGATATATGCATACCTTGGGGGAACGGCAGCGCCGACGGGACGATGGGTGGCACTCTGGCGTCCAGCACAGATCCGGGGCGGTTCGCCCCGGTGGGAAAGGGACCGTCGCCATGGCAGACCCCCAGGAAGCATCCGTCACTCTGCCGAGCGATCCCGCCTCGGTCGCCACCGCCCGCCGCTACGTCGAGGAGGTGCTCTGCGCATGGGGACTGCCCGATGACGCCGACACCGCCGACAGCGTCCGGCTGATCGTCTCGGAGCTCGCCACCAACGCCGTGCAGCACACGTTCGGCCAGTCTCCCACCTTCACCGTCGACATCCGCCTGGAGCGCGGGGAGTGGCTCCGCGTCGGGGTGACCGACAGCCACCCGCGCTGGCCCAGGCGCCTCCCGGCCGCCGTCCAGCAGGACAACGGCCGGGGTATGGTCATCATCCGCTGGCTCACCGCCGAGGCGGGCGGCCGGCTCTCGGTCAGCCCGACCGAGGACGGCGGCAAGACCGTCTGGATCGCCCTGCCCTGGCCCGTCGGGGCCCCGGCGACGAGCGCCACCGGCTGTTGAGCCGCACCTTGCCCTGCCCGCACCCTGCCCGGCCCGCGCTCAGCCCTGCCCGCGCTCCGCGGTGCTGCGCTCGATGCACAGCTCGTTGCCCTCCGGGTCGGCGAGCACGACCCAGCCGGAGCCGTCCTCCCGCCGCCGGTCGTCCACCAGCCTCGCCCCGACCCCGATCAGTCGTTCGACGGTCTCGTCCCGGGTTCCCGTGGGCGGCTGGATGTCCAGGTGGACCCGGTTCTTCACGGCCTTGGCGTCCGGCACGCGGATGAACAGCAGGCCCGGCACTCCGGGCCGGTCCGGGTCCAGGAGGATCTCGTCGTCGTCCTTCTCGTCGTCCGGGTGGATCGGAAAGCCGGTCACCGCGGACCAGAACTCGGCGATCTTGTAGGGCTCCAGGGCGTCGAAGGTGATGTGGCGGACCGGGTTGGGAAACATGGATCTCCTCGATGGCGGGCCCTCCGGCGGCGACCGGGCGATCGTCCGGGGCCGGTTCGTATACGGAACAGGCTGTGGGAGGCCCCCAGGTTGAACCGGGTGCCTTTCCGAAACGTGGGTTAACGCGGCGGAAAAGAGCGGGGCCTAGCGTGGCGGCCACGGCCTTCCGTCAATGATCGCCCATCCGCCGGTAAAGCGGCGGTGCTCGGGACGGAAAGCCTTTCTCTGCGTTGGGCAAGACACGCTTGGCTCGGATATGCGCAGGTCAACAAAGTGTTGAAGGCCAATAGGGTCGACCCGGCGCAAAGTTGATCTTGTCCTGGAAGCTTGGTGATACGAGTGCAACTGACACCGCACGAGCAGGAACGACTGCTCATCCACGTGGCCGCCGACGTGGCCGAGAAGCGCAGGGCGCGCGGGGTCCTCCTCAACCATCCCGAGGCGGTCGCCCTGATCACCTCGCACATCCTCGAAGGGGCCCGCGACGGGCGGACCGTGGCCGAGCTCATGGCCTCCGGCCGCACCGTGCTCGGCCGCGCCGAGGTGATGGAGGGGATCCCCGAGATGATCCACGACGTCCAGGTCGAGGCGACCTTCCCGGACGGCACCAAGCTCGTCACCGTCCACGACCCGATCGTCTGAAGGGGAGTAGTCGAATGATCCCCGGCGAAATCGTCCACGGGGACGGCCCGGTGCGCCTGAACGAGGGCCGGCCCGTCACCCGCCTCACCGTGCTCAACGCCGCCGACCGGCCCGTCCAGGTCGGCTCCCACTACCACTTCGCCGAGGCCAACCCCGGCCTCGACTTCGACCGCGGGGCGGCCCGCGGGCTGCGGCTCAACATCGCCGCCGGCACCGCCGTGCGCTTCGAGCCCGGCATCCCGGTCGCGGTGGAACTCGTACCGCTGGGCGGGCTGCGCACCATACCGGGCCTGCGCGGGGAGACCGGGGGGCCGCTCGATGGCTGAACTCGACCGCAGGTCGTACGCCGACCTCTTCGGACCGACCGCAGGCGACCGGATCCGGCTCGCCGACACCGACCTCTTCGTCGAGATCGAACGGGATCTCAGCGGCGGCCCCGGACACTCCGGCGACGAGGCGGTGTTCGGCGGCGGCAAGGTGATCCGCGAGTCCATGGGGCAGGCCCGCACCACCCGAGCCGAGGGCGCCCCCGACACCGTGATCACCGGGGTCGTCGTCCTCGACCACTGGGGCATCGTCAAGGCCGACGTGGGCATCCGCGACGGCCGTATCTGCGGCATCGGCAAGGCCGGCAACCCCGACACGATGGACGGGGTGGACCCCGCGCTCGTGATCGGCCCCGAGACCGAGATCATCGCGGGCAACGGGAAGATCGTCACCGCGGGCGCCATCGACACCCACGTGCACTTCATTTCCCCGACCGTCGTCGACGAGGCCCTGGCCTCCGGCATCACCACCCTGGTCGGCGGCGGCACCGGACCCGCCGAGGGCACCAAGGCCACCACCGTGACCCCCGGACCCTGGCACCTGGCCCGGATGTTCGCGGCCCTGGAGTCCTACCCCGTCAACATCGGCCTGCTCGGCAAGGGCAACACCATGTCGCGCGAGGCGATGTACTCCCAGCTGCGCGGCGGCGCGCTCGGCTTCAAGATCCACGAGGACTGGGGGGCCACCCCCGCCGTCATAGACGCCTGCCTGGGCGTCTGTGAGGAGACCGGCGCCCAGGTCGCCATCCACACCGACACACTCAACGAGGCCGGATTCGTCGGCGACACCCTCGCGGCCATCGCGGGGCGGACCATCCACTCGTACCACACCGAAGGCGCGGGCGGTGGGCACGCACCCGACATCATCACCGTGGTCTCCGAGTCGAACATCCTGCCCAGCTCCACCAACCCGACCCGGCCGCACACCATCAACACCATCGAGGAACACCTCGACATGCTGATGGTCTGCCACCACCTCAACCCGGCTGTCCCCGAGGACCTCGCGTTCGCCGAGTCGCGGATCCGGCCCTCGACCATCGCCGCCGAGGACGTCCTGCACGACCTCGGAGCCATCTCCATCATCTCCTCCGACGCCCAGGCGATGGGCCGCGTCGGCGAGGTCGTGATGCGCACCTGGCAGACCGCCCACGTGATGAAGAAGCGGCGCGGTTTCCTGCCCGGCGACGGACCCGCCGACAACCACCGGGCCCGCCGCTACGTCGCGAAGTACACCATCAACCCCGCCGTGGCCCAGGGCCTCGCGCGGGAGATCGGCTCGGTGGAGGCCGGGAAACTCGCCGACCTCGTGCTGTGGACGCCCGCCTTCTTCGGGGTCAAGCCCGAAGTGGTCATCAAGGGAGGCCAGATCGCCTACGCACAGATGGGTGATGCGAACGCCTCCATCCCCACCCCGCAGCCGGTCCTGCCCCGCCCGATGTTCGGCAGCCACGGCCGGGCCCCCGGGCTGAACTCGATCAACTTCACCGCGCAGGCCGCACTCGACGACGCCCTGCCCGAACGGCTGGGACTCGGCAAGCAGTTCGTGGCCATCGAGAGCACCCGCAAGGTGGGCAAGGCGGACATGCGCAACAACGACGCCATGCCGAGGGTCGAGGTCGACGCCGACACCTTCACCGTCACCATCGACGGCGAGGTGGTCGAGCCGGCACCCGCGGCGGAACTGCCCATGGCGCAGAGATACTTCCTCTTCTGATGAGCCTCTCCGCACTGCTCGTGCTCGCCGACGGCCGCTTCCCCGCCGGCGGGCACGCCCACTCGGGCGGGGCCGAGGCCGCCTGCAAGGCCGGGCGGATCCACGACGCCGCCACCCTGGAGGAGTTCTGCCGGGGCCGGCTCCACACGGCCGGCCTCGTCGCCGCCTCACTCGCCGCGGCCGCAGCCCTCGGGCTCGACCCGGCGGTCCTCGACACCGCCGCCGACGCCCGTACCCCGTCGCCCGCGCTGCGCACCGCGGCGCGGCGGCTGGGCCGGCAGCTGCTGAGGGCGGCCCGGGCCACCTGGCCCGCCGCCGAACTGGACGCGCTCGCCGAGGCCTTCCCGCGCGGGGCGCACCAGCCGGTGGTGCTCGGGCTCACCGCCCGGGCGGCCGGGCTCGGGCCGCTGGAGGCCGCGCACGTGGCGGCGTACGAGAGCGTCGGCGGACCGGCGACCGCGACGGTGCGGCTGCTCGGCCTGGACCCCTTCGAGGCGAGCGGGGTCCTGGCCCGGCTCGCCCCGGAGCTCGACGCCGTCTCCGGCCGGGCCGCGCAGGCCGCGCAACGGGCCCGGGTGGAAGGCTCCGACGCCCTGCCGGCGGCCTCTTCGCCACTCCTGGAGATCGCGGCGGAGATCCATGCCGACTGGCCGGTCCGGCTGTTCGCCTCCTGACCGCCTCCCTGACCGCCTCCCTGACCGTCTCCACGACCCCTGGAGCCCCCATGCACCTCGACCACGGCGCGACCTACCCCCAGCGCCACACCCACAGCGCCCTGCCCGTACGGGCGGACGGCTCGCGCCGCGCCCTGCGCATCGGGCTCGGTGGCCCCGTCGGATCCGGCAAAACGGCCACCGTGGCCGCACTCTGCCGCGCCCTGCGTGCCGAGTTGTCCATGGCCGTCGTCACCAATGACATCTACACGCGGGAGGACGCCGAGTTCCTGCTCCGCGAGGCCGTCCTGCCGCCCGAGCGGATCAGCGCGGTGGAGACCGGCGCCTGCCCGCACACCGCCATCCGCGACGACATCTCCGCCAACCTGGAGGCGGTGGAGGAGCTGGAGGAAGCCCACCGGCAGACCGCCCCGCTCGACCTGATCCTCGTGGAGTCCGGCGGCGACAACCTCACCGCCACCTTCTCGCGCGGCCTCGTCGACGCCCAGATCTTCGTCATCGACGTGGCAGGCGGCGACGACATCCCGCGCAAGGGCGGCCCCGGCGTCACCACCGCCGACCTGCTCGTCGTGAACAAGACCGACCTCGCCCCCTACGTGGGCTCCGACCTGGACCGGATGGCCCGGGACGCCGCCGAGCAGCGCGGCGAACTCCCCGTCGCCTTCCAGTCGCTGCGCGGCGAGACCGGCGTGGCGCCGGTGGCCGACTGGGTGCGCGAGCGGATCGCCGCCTGGACCGCCCGGTGAGTCCCACGGTGGCCGGCGCGCCCCCGGAAGCGCCTCCCCGATTCCCTCGCGCCGCGCCTGCGCCCGCCCCGGCGCCGGCCGGCGTACGCGCCACCGCGCGGATCTCCGCCGTCGCCGACGGCCGCGGCGGTACCGCCCTGCCGCTGCTGGCCGGGGAGGGGCCGCTCGCGCTGCGCCGCACCCGGGGCGCGGGAGCCGAAGCCGGCGTGATGCTGGTCGGCGCGATGAGCGCCCCGCTCGGCGGGGACCACCTCACGGTGGAGGCGGCCGCCGGCCCCGGGGCCCGGCTGGTCCTGGCCTCGGCGGCCGCCACCCTGGCACTGCCCGGCCGTGGTGGTGAGCCCGCGCGGTACGACGTACGGCTGACCCTGGCCGAGGATGCGGCCGTACGGTGGCTGCCGGAGCCGCTGGTCTCCGTACGCGGCAGCGACCTGCGGGTGCAGACCCGCGTCGAACTCGCCCCCACGGCCAGGCTGCTGCTGCGCGAGGAGCAGGTGCTGGGCCGTACGGGGGAGGAGCCGGGCCTGCTGCGCAGCAGGCTCGCAGTGACCCGGGGCGGGATCGCGCTGCTGGACCAGGAGCTGGCCTGCGGACCGGGTGCGCCCGGCGGCTGGGACGGCCCGGCGGGGCTGGCGGGCCACCGGGCGCTCGGTCAGCTCCTCGTGGTGGACCCGGCGTTCGCCGCGTCGGCGCCGGCCGCCGCGGTGCTCGGGGAGTTCGCGGCCGTCACTCCGCTGGCCGGTCCCGCCGTCCTCGTGACGGCCCTGGCACCCGACGCGATGCGGCTGCGCGAGGTACTCGACGCGGCGTGTCGGACGTACGCGTGGTAACCGCTGAGGAAACCTGGGACGAATCAGACACCGCTCAGCGGTACACGCCTTTCCGGTTATCGGGTTGGCAAAGAACGTGACCTTGCTCTGTTGTCAGGTGTAGGTCAGACGAAAGGATCCACCTGCAATCGACCGACTGCACCCGACCGACCCGGCCTCGTCAGGCCGGGTCTGATGCAGGGGGAACAACCACGTGATACGCAATGCAGCGCTGGGGAGCGCTGCCACTCTGATCACCGGAGCGATGGCCGCGGGCCTGCTGCTGGCAACGCCGGCAGCCGCTGCTTCTTCCACCCAGAACAACCCGGTTCCGGAGGCGCTGGGCGTCCAGCTCGCCGCCGCCCGCGCCGCCCGTACCGGTATCGAGTGGAAGGACTGCCCCGCCGACTGGGGCTACGCCGCCCCGATCCAGTGCGGCTGGGTCAAGGTCCCGCTCGACTACGCCAAGCCGTTCGGCAAGACCATCGACCTCGCGGTCGACCGCGCCGTCAGCACCGGCACCAAGCAGGAGCACCAGGGCGCGCTCCTGTACAACCCGGGCGGCCCCGGCGGCTCCGGCATGCGCTTCCCGCGACGGGTCACCACCAACTCGGCGCTCTGGGTGAACACCGCCAAGGCGTACGACTTCGTGGGCTTCGACCCCCGCGGTGTCGGCCACTCGGCGCCCATCTCCTGCATCGACCCGCAGGAGTTCGTCAAGGTCCCCAAGGCCGACCCGGTCCCGGACACCGAGGCCGACAAGAGCGCCCAGCGCAAGCTCGCCGCGGAGTACGCGGACGGCTGCAAGGAGCGCAGCGGCGCCATGCTGCCGTACATGACCACGCCGAACATCGTGCGTGACCTGGACGTCATCCGCGCCGCCCTCGGCGAGAAGAAGCTGAACTTCATCGGCGTCTCCTACGGCACCTACATCGGCGGGGTCTACGCGACCCTGTTCCCGACCCACGTGCGCCGCATGATCGTCGACAGCGTGGTCAACCCGGCGCGGGAGAACATCTGGTACGAGGCGAACCTGGAGCAGGACGTCGCCTTCCAGATGCGCTGGAACGACTGGCAGGACTGGGTCGCCAAGAACGACAACGTCTTCCACCTCGGCGACACCCGCGCCAAGATCGAGGCGAAGTGGCAGCAGCTGCGCGCCCAGGCCAAGGCCAAGCCGCTCGGCGGCGTCGCCGGCCCGGCCGAGCTGATCAACTTCTTCCAGGGCGCCCCGTACTACGACTCCTCATGGGTCCCGGTCGCGCAGGCCTTCAGCGCCTGGGCCGCCGGTGACGAGAAGCCGCTGATCGACGCCATCGCCCCGGACATGTCCGACACGGCCGGCAACATCGCCTCGGAGAACAGCAACGCGGTCTACACCGCCGTCGAGTGCGCCGACGCCAAGTGGCCGACCAGCTGGGCCAAGTGGGACGCGGACAACACCAAGCTGAACGAGAAGTACCCGTTCCTGACCTGGTCCAACGCCTGGATGAACCTGCCCTGCGCGACCTGGAAGTCCAAGCAGAGCAAGCCGGTCGAGGTCGGGGCCAAGCACGGCCTGGCCCCGGTCCTGATCGTCCAGTCCGAGCGTGACGCGGCCACGCCGTACGCGGGTGGCGTCGAGCTGCACCGACGCCTCGCCGGCTCGCGTCTGATCACCGAGCAGAACGCCGGCTCGCACGGTGTCACCAGCCTGGTGAACCCCTGCATCAACACCCGGGTGGACGCCTACCTGCTCCAGGGCAAGGTCGACGCCGCGGACGTGAAGTGTGGTCCGCACGCCACTCCGGTCGCCCCGGCCCCGGCCGCCGCGAAGTCGCTCGCCAAGTCCCAGGCGTCCGACCTCCCGGCGCTGGAGGAGCTGCCGGCCGTCCGCTAAGGCCCGCGGCGGCACGCAGCAGTACCGGGCACGGCACTGCACAGCACGGGAGAAGGCTCAGCGCGTCCTGCGCCGGGCCTTCTTCCGTGCTTCCTCCTCCTCCGCCTTGACCTCGGCGGCGTACCGGTCGACGTACTCCTGGCCGGACAGCCGGAGCACGGCGTACATGATCTCGTCGGTGACCGCCCGCAGCACGGCCCGCTCGCCCTCCAGCCCCGCGTACCGCGAGAAGTCCAGCGGCCGGCCGAAGCGGATCGTCACACGCCGGATCTTCGGGATCTTCTGCCCGGGCGGCTGGATCTCGAAGGTGCCGACCATCGCACACGGTACGACGGGCACACCGGCCCCGAGCGCCATCGCGGCCACGCCCACCTTCCCCTTGTACAGCCGTCCGTCGTGGGAGCGGGTGCCCTCCGGGTAGATGCCCAGCAGCTCGCCCTTGGCCAGCACCCCGAGTCCCTCGCGCAGCGCAGCCTGCCCGGCGTCCTTGCCCGACCGGTCCACCGGGATCTGCCCGGCGCTGCGGAAGAAGAACGCGGTCAGCCGCCCCTTCACCCCGGGACCGGTGAAGTACTCCGCCTTCGCGAGGAACGTGATCCGGCGCTTGAGGATGGCGGGCATCAGGAAGTGGTCGGAGAAGGACAGGTGATTGCCCGCGACGATCGCAGCCCCCTCTGCCGGAATGTTCTCCAGTCCCTCGATGCGCGGCCGGAACAGCAGCCGCAGCAGCGGACCGAGCAGCACGTGCTTGAGCAAGTGGTAGAACACCGGGGCATTTTCCCTTCACCTGGAGGTCGGGCCAGTGTGCCGGACACGGTGCCAGATGGCATGGCGAACCTGAATCCGACCGGTCGGCACAGGATGACCTTGGCCGGATCCTGACCTGCGACAGACTCGGGACCAGGTTGGCGTCGGCGCCCACGGTCCGGGCGATGCGGACCGAAGAGCCGGGCCAGAGGAGGGACGGGCGTGACGGATGCGCCGGTTCAGGAATGGCGGGACGCCGCCATCGCGGCGGTGAGCAGCCCCAGCACCACCCAGCCGAACCACAGCCAGCCGTTGCTGCCGAGGGCTACCGAGTAGGTGGCGACGGCCACCAGAGCGGCGAAGGTCATGACGGCCATCGCCTTAACGGATCCGGTCATGCCCCATGGTGGCGCGAGAAGCTGCCCCTCCGCTACTGGCCACGCGCTTGGAGTGAGGCGAGATACGAGTTGTACGCCTCCAGCTCCTGGTCGCCGTCGCGGTCCGCGGCCCGGTCGGCGCGCTTCGCCGCCCGCTGCTCCGAGTGGTACCACTGGTAGACCAGCGCGATCAGCACCAGCACCGACGGGATCTCGCTGAAGGCCCAGGCGATGCCGCCGCCCCACTGCTGGTCGAGCAGCGGCTCGATGCCGAGGGAGGCCGGCGGGTTCGCGTACGTCTTGATCATCGGCTCGCTCGCCATCATCAGGGCGATGCCGAAGAACGCGTGGAACGGCATGCCGGCGAAGAGCTCCAGCATCCGCATCACGTAGCCGGGACGGTGCGGGCCCGGGTCCACACCCATGATCGGCCAGAAGAAGATCAGGCCGACGGCCAGGAAGTGCACCATCATGCCGATGTGCCCGGCCTTGCTCTCCATCAGGAAGTCGAAGAGCGGCGTGAAGTAGAGGGCGTAGAGGCTGGCGATGAACATGGGGATGGTGAACGCCGGGTGGGTGATCACCTTCAGGTAGCGGCTGTGCAGCAGCATCAGCAGCAGCTCGCGCGGGCCCTTGTGGCCGCGCGCGGCGGGCGGCAGCGCGCGCAGCGCCAGGGTCACCGGCGCGCCCAGCAGCAGCAGGATCGGGGAGAGCATGCTGATGACCATGTGCTGGATCATGTGCACGCTGAACATGACCATGCCGTAGTCGTTCAGCTTGGTGCACATCACCAGGGCGACGCTCAGCACACCCGAGGTGAAGGCGACGGTCCGGCCCAGCGGCCAGGCGTCCCCGCGCCGGCGCAGCCGCGCCACGCCCCACAGGTACAGGCCGAGCCCCACGAGCGAGCCGATCAGGAAGAACGCGTCGAAGGAGAACTCCAGCCCGCGTCCGAGAGTGAACGGCGGCAGGTCCATGTCCATATTCATGTCCATGCCGTGACCGCTGTGATCCATCTGTCCACTCCCTTGACCTGTGGTGCCCCACCACAGTAGTGCCGCCCCCGGACGTGAACTCGTCCGGGGGCGGCCACTACGGGGTATTGGCGTAGAAGGGGGGAAATATCACAGAACGGTCTGTGCCTCGTCGTACCGCTCCGCCGGGACCGTCTTGAGGGTCTGCACGGCGTCCGCGAGCGGCACCATCTCGATCTCGGTGCCGCGCAGGGCGGTCAGCATCCCGAACTCGCCACGGTGCGCCGCCTCGACCGCGTGCCAGCCGAAGCGGGTGGCCAGGACCCGGTCGTACGCGGTGGGCGTGCCGCCGCGCTGGACGTGGCCCAGGATGACCGGGCGGGCCTCCTTGCCCAGGCGCCGCTCCAGTTCGACGGCGAGGATGTTGCCGATCCCGGCGAAGCGCTCGTGGCCGTACTGGTCGGTGCCGCCCTCCTGGAACTCCATGGAGCCGGGGCGCGGCTTGGCGCCCTCGGAGACCACGACGATCGCGAACCGCTTGCCCGCGGAGAACCGCTCGCCGACGACCGCCGTCAGCTCGTCGATGTCGAAGGGGCGCTCGGGGACGACGATGGCGTGGGCACCGGCCGCCATGCCCGAGTGCAGGGCGATCCAGCCCGTGTGGCGGCCCATGACCTCCACGACCATCACGCGCTGGTGGGACTCGGCGGTGGTCTTCAGCCGGTCCAGGGCCTCGGTGGCGACCCCGACGGCGGTGTCGAAGCCGAAGGTGACGTCGGTCGAGGCGATGTCGTTGTCGATGGTCTTCGGGACGCCGACGATCGGCAGACCGGCCTGCGCGAGCAGGTTCGCGGCCTTCAGGGTGCCCTCGCCGCCGATCGGGATGATGGCGTCCAGACCGAGGTCGGCGACGTGCCCGCGGGCCCGCTCCACGCCGTCGCGCAGGTGCGCGGGCTGGACCCGGGAGGAGCCGAGGATGGTGCCGCCGCGGGCCAGGATGCCGGCCACGGCGTCCAGGTCGAGCTTGCGGTAGTCGCACTCCAGCAGACCGCGCCAGCCGTCGTGGAAGCCGATGACCTCGTCGCCGTGGTCGACGACGGAGCGGTGCACGACGGAGCGGATGACGGCATTGAGGCCGGGGCAGTCGCCGCCGGAAGTGAGCACACCAATGCGCATGGCAGGAAAAACCTTTGCAACGTGGGCCGACGACCGGACCACGTCGTCCGGTTGGAACTACCCGTCACCCTACAAGCGGAACCGGGCTGGACTGAACCATCCTCCACATGCTGGTCAGATCCGCCGTGCGAACGCACGTCGGCCCGGACTCCCGAAGGGAATCCGGGCCGAAGCGGCCGCGAATCCCGGCCGTACGCCGGGTGACGGAGCTGTTACGCGGGCTGGGTGGCCGCCGCGATGCGCTCGGCGCGCAGCGCCTCGTACCACCGGTCGTCGATGGGCGGCAGCGCGTTCACGTCGAGGGCCAGCTTCAGCAGCAGGTCCGCGATCTGCGGGTTGCGGGCCATCACGGGACCGTGCATGTAGGTCCCGAAGACCGTGTCGTTGTACGCGCCCTCGGTGCCGTCGCCCGTTCCGTTGCCGCGCCCCAGCCGGGTGCGGGCGAACGCCTTGGCCGAAGGGCCGAGGTGCGTGACGCCCTGGTGGTTCTCGAAGCCAGTGAGCTGCGGCAGGCCGAGCTTCGGGTCGATGTCCGCCAGTACGTCGCCGACGCACCGCTCGCCGTCACCGCGCACGGTGACGACGTCCAGCAGGCCCAGGCCCGGCTGGCGCTCGCCCACGTCGTTGACGAACTCGTTGCCGAGGATCTGGTAGCCGGCGCAGACGGAGAAGACGATCGCGCCGTTCGAGACGGCCCGCTCCAGACCGCCGTCGCGCAGCAGGCGCTCCGCGGCGAGCCGCTGCGGCCGGTCCTCGCCGCCGCCGATCAGGTAGATGTCGCCCGAAGTGGGGATGGGCTGGTCGCTGCGCACGTCCACGCGCTGCACGTCCAGGCCGCGCTGGCGCGCCCGGCGTTCCACCACGAGGGCGTTGCCCTGGTCTCCGTACGTGCTCAGCAGGTCGGGGTAGACCCACACCAGACGCAGGCTGTTGTCGCTCATGCTCTTGTGTCCTCTGGAGGTATGAGTACTAGTTGCCGACGCGGCGGCGCACGTCCTGGAAGGCGGTGTAGTTGGCGATCAGCTCGATCTGACCGGGCGGCGCCAGCTGCACGGCCTCGTCGAGGGTCTCGCACACCCGGAAGTCCAGGCCCGCGACCTCCAGCCGCACCGCCAGGTCCAGCTTGCGGTCGCCGATCACGAAGATCGGGTGGCCGGCCAGGCGCGGGTAGTCCACGTCCCACAGCCAGGAGGTGTCCGTGCCGTCGGCGCCGCGCGCGTTCACAGAAAGGATCACCGGGGTGGGCGGCGGGTCGATCAGGGAAAACGTTTCGAGCCAGCCCGCCGGGTTCTTCGCGAGCAGCAGGCGCAGCTCACGGCCCTGGAAGGTGACCACGTCGTAGCGTCCGGCGACGGCCTGCACCTGGTACATGCGCTCCAGCGCGACCTGCGGCGGGACGCCGAAGACGGCGGCCACGGCGGCCGAGGTGGCGGCGTTCGCCTTGTTGGCGCGGCCGGGCAGCTGCAGGTGGATCGGCCAGGCCGAGCCGTGCGGGTCCAGCACGTGGTCCCCGGACAGCACCCAGCTGGGGGTGGGCCGCCGGAAGCCGCACTCGGCGCAGAACCAGTCGTCGCCGGGACGCTGCATGACGCCACCGCAGGAGGGGCACGACCAGGCGTCGTCCTTCCACTCCTGGCCGGCGGCGACCCACACCACGTTCTGCGAGGACGAGGCCGACCACACGATCAGCGGGTCGTCGCAGTTGGCGACGATCACGGCCTTGGAGCCTTCGAGTCCCTCGCGCCACTTCTCCGCGAGCATGCGGGTCTCCGCGGCGCGGTCCAGCTGGTCGCGGGAGAGGTTCAGCAGGGCGATCACCTTGGGGGTGACGTCCCGGGCCACCCCGGCGAGGTACTTCTCGTCGACCTCGATGACGCCGTACTTGGCGTCCGAGCCGCCCGCGAGGGCGGAGGTGATGCCGGCCGGCATGTTGGCGCCGAGGGCGTTGGACACGACCGGACCGCTGGCCCGCAGGGCCTCGGCGATCAGTCGGGTCGTCGTGGTCTTGCCGTTCGTCGCGGAGACGAGGACGACGTCGAGATGCTGCGCGAGCGCTCCGAGAAGATCGGGGTCGAGTCGGAGTGCGACCTTGCCCCCGATCACCGATCCGCTTCCGCGTCCCGCGGCCCGCGACACCGCCGCCGCGGCCTTGCCCGCCGTCACGGCCAGCTTGGCCCGCGGCGAAAGCGGCTCTGTGTTGCCTGCCATCGTCCCTTGTCCTCCTTGCGTCGGTCGGCCCCAGCCTATCCAGTACCGGCCGGGGCCCTGACCGCGGCGCCCCCCCAGGGTGCCGCGGATCTCCTCATATATTCGCCCGTCGTACCCTTACGGCCATGCGACAGCGCCCCATTCCCGGTACCGCCGGCCTCGTCCGCACCATGAGCCTGCTGGGCGATCCGGTGCTCCACGGGGCCTGCGCGGAGGTCACCGCATTCGGCCCGGCCCTCGACCGGCTCATCGAGGACATGTTCGCGACGATGTACGCCGCGGAGGGCGTCGGCCTCGCCGCGAACCAGATCGGTGTCGGGCAGCGGGTGTTCGTGTACGACTGCCCCGACGACGAGGACGTGCGCCACGTCGGGCACATCGTCAACCCGCGGCTGGTGGCGGCCGACGGGGACGAGTTCCGCGGCCCCGAGGGCTGTCTGTCGCTGCCCGGCCTGGAGGCGGGCACGGTCCGGTTCGACCGCGCGGTCGTCGAAGGGGTCACCTCGGACGGCGCGCCCGTACGGATCACCGGCACCGGGTTCTTCGCCCGCTGCCTCCAGCACGAATGCGACCACCTCGACGGCACGGTCTACGCGGACCGGGTCACCGGGCTGCGCGCCCGGCGGCTGCGACGGGCGATCCGCAGGACGCCGTGGGGCGCGCAGGCCGCCGCGGCCGCGCAGAACTGAGCGCGGGGTCCCGGCCGGGGACCCGGCTTGCTAGAACCCCGGGCCGTCCAGGCGGTTGCCGGCCGTGGCCAGCCGGCCCCACAGCAGGTCGGTGAGTCCGGCGACCAACTCCGCACGCTCGCACGGGCGTTCGCTGAGCCACCAGTCGCCGGCGGCGTGCATCATGCCGACGATGCCGTGGCCCCAGATGCGGGCCAGGCGCTCGCCGCCGGGGCCGAGGTCCACGCGCTCTCCGATGACCTCGGCGAGCTCCTCGCCGAGCCGGCGCAGCAGTGGGGCCGAGTGCAGGCCCACGTCGAAGCCCCGCTCGGCAGCGTGCGAGTCCTCGGCCGGGTGCATCAGGAACCGGTACACCTGCGGGCGGGCCTCGATGGCCGCGAGATAGGTGTCGAGGGTGGACTCCACCCGGCTGCGGCGCTCGGCCGGGGCGTCGAGCGCGGCCCGCAGCGAGTCGAGCAGGGCGTCGGTGTGCCGGACGGCGAGGGCCTGGTAGAGCCCCGCCTTGTCGCCGAAGTGCCGGTAGAGGATCGGCTTGGTGATGCCGGCCTCCGCCGCGATGGCGTTCATGGACGCCTTGGGGCCGTCCCGGAGGACGACCCGGTCGGCCGCTTCGAGCAGCTCCCGCCTGCGGCGCTCGGCCGTTCCCGGTTCGCCGGCCTGCTGAGTGGTCTCCATGACGTGTTTCTCTCCCCGCCCTTGCGATGGTGCGTGACGCCCACGCAACGTAACACCCCGCACACCCTCGCGAAGGAATCGGCTGCACTGCGGACGACTCTGCTTGACAGTGCTTACTCGTCGGTAACAGACTGTGGCCACCGTAAGGGTTACCGCTAGTAACGCACTGGTGGACGCACAGCTGGAGGGGACATGGCGGAGTTCACCATGGAGCTCAATGACGACCAGAAGCAGGTACGGGACTGGATCCACGGCTTCGCGGCCGACGTGATCCGGCCCGCCGCCGCGGAATGGGACGAGCGCGAAGAGACTCCGTGGCCCGTCATCCAGGAGGCCGCGAAGGTCGGCATCTACTCGCTCGACTTCTACGCCCAGCAGTTCTTCGACCCTACCGGTCTCGGCGTCCCGATGGCCATGGAGGAGCTGTTCTGGGGTGACGCGGGCATCGCCCTGTCGATCGTGGGCACCGGGCTCGCCGCCATCGGCGTCCTCGCCAACGGCACCGAGGAGCAGATAGGCACCTGGATCCCGCAGATGTACGGCACCCCGGACGACGTGAAGGTCGCCGCCTTCTGCTCCTCCGAGCCGGACGCCGGATCCGACGTCGGCTCGATGCGGACCCGGGCCGTCTACGACCAGGCCAAGGACGAGTGGGTGCTGAACGGCACCAAGACGTGGGCGACGAACGGCGGCATCGCCAACGTCCACATCGTCGTCGCCGTCGTCGACCCGGATCTCGGGACCAAGGGCCACGCCTCCTTCATCGTGCCGCCGAACACCCCGGGTCTGTCCCAGGGCCAGAAGTTCAAGAAGCACGGCATCCGTGCCTCGCACACCGCCGAGGTGGTCCTGGAGGACGTGCGCGTGCCCGGCTCCTGCCTGCTCGGGGGCAAGGACAAGCTGGACGAGCGGCTGGCGCGGGCCCGCGAGCGGGCCGCGCAGGGCGGCGGCGAGCGCGTCAAGAACGCGGCCATGGCCACCTTCGAGGCCTCCCGCCCGGCGGTCGGCGCCATGGCCGTCGGCACCGCGCGCGCGGCGTACGAGGTGGCCCTCGACTACGCCAAGACCCGTACGCAGTTCGGCCGCCCGATCATCGACAACCAGGGCGTGGCCTTCCAGCTCGCCGACATGCGGACCCAGATCGACGCGGCCCGGCTGCTGGTGTGGCGGGCCTCCTGGATGGCAGTCGCGGGCAGGCCCTTCACCTCGGCGGAGGGCTCCATGTCGAAGCTGTTCGCGAGCGAGGTGGCCAAGAAGGTCACCGCCCAGGCGGTCCAGATCCTCGGCGGCAACGGGTTCACCCGTGAGTACCCGGTGGAGCGCATGCACCGCGACAGCGCGATCTACACCATCTTCGAGGGCACCAGCGAGATCCAGCGGCTGGTGATCGCCCGCACGATCTCGCAGATGCCGATCCGTTAGCCGGCCGCCGTGCCTCACGCGCGAGTCCGTCAGTGCACGGGCGTGAGGCACAGCGAGTGGGCACCCTCGGCCCACTTGCCGGGGACGCTGATCAGGTCGCCGTCCGCGCAGTCCGCGCCGGGGGTGCCCCGCCGCTTGGTGACCCGGTACTTGGCCAGCGGGGAACCGCAGGCTTCCGGAACCAGCTTCTCGTTGCGCAGCTCGTCCGCCTCGCGCACGCACGTCCCGATGGCCGGGCCGGTCGGCGGCTCGTCGTCCCCGGCCATCAGGCCCAGCAGCACGAGCACGGGCGGCGTGCAGGCGACGAGCACGGTCGCCACGAGGAAGGCCAGCGCCGGCGGGCGGCGCCACAGCGCCTTGCCCGGGTCCAGGGTGGGCAGGATGGCGCCCGTCGGGGGAGCGAGCCTGAGGAAGCCCGCCCGCGCACCGAGGTTCAGCAGCAGGGTGAAGGGTGTGATGAACAAGGACAGCGGGCCCCACCAGCCCTGCCACAGTGTGGCCGCGGACATCCTGCGATAGGTGGCGAGCCCGCAGTCGCGGCAGAACGGCCCTTCCTGGCGCAGGAACCGCATCAGGACGAGCATGCCCTGGTGCCCGCGTACGGTGGCCTGCGCGGCCGGCAGCGCCCCGCACAAGCGGCAGCCGTGCACGGCTCCCGGAACCGGGTGGGGGCCGTACGGGCCCGCCTGCTGCGGTACGGGGTACGGGCCGTACGGGTTGCCCTGCGGGGAGGCGTACGGGGGGTACGGGCCGGGGCCGGGGCCGTGGTGCGGTGGCGGAGTGGCCACAGGGTGTCTCCTGGGTCTCGCGGTGATCGACGGGCGTGATCACGTGACCCTAGCCCGGCCCCTCACGCCCGCAGCAGCCGGACGACGGCCCGGGAGAACAGGAGCCGGCCCGCCGTCGCGACCAGGGGATCGAAGGGACGGCCCAGGCCGCGTACGCGCAGTTCCTCACGCCACTCCACCTGCGATCCGCCGGCCGGCCCGGGCCGGACCGCGATCTCCGCCCAGCCCGTGACCGCGCGGCCCTGCTTGACGAGTCGGACCAGCCCCGGCGCGGCCCCCTCCGGGGGCTGCCAGAGCACGACTTCCATAGGATCGTCGAAGGTGATCCTGCCCACACCCGTGCGTGCCGTGAAGACCGTTCCGACGCGCGTGGGCGGTGCCGTTTCGATGATCGTCCGCGTGAGCGGAACCTGTGCGCCGTGTCGTTCCCAGTCCGTCAGCCGCAGCCACGCCTCGGGGGGCGGGAGGGGCGTTCGGTGAACGATCCGGATACCGGGCATGAGCGCATGGTAAGCGGGCATACACACCCTGAACTGGACCCCGAATATGGGTTCCGTCCGGGGGCGGCGATCAGTAATACTCACCGCCACCGTGGATCGCGGATTCGACCGGGTGACCACCGGCCCTCCCGCCCCACACTGCGAGGAGGTGCGCCATGTGCTCCCACCAGCCCCCCTGCCCGTCCGCCGACAGCGCCGATCACGACGCCGCCCGCACCGTGGCCTTCCACCCCGAACAGGGTTGGAGTTTGCTCTGCAACGGCCTGGTGATCTTCGACGATACCGGTGAGCTGCTTCCCGACGGCCGTGCGGTGGAACCCCGCCGCCCGGCCCTGGTCTGAGCAAGGAGGCCGCATGCGCCAGCAGCTGATCCGCAAGCCCGTCCCCAAGCCCGCACCCCGAGACCTGGACCTGCGCACACCGTCGGGCAGACCCCTCCCGTACTGACGGGAGCTCCGACGTTACGCGGCCCACCGGCTGCGGTTCAGCCGGTGGATGCCGCCGCTCCGCCCAGGAATGCGGTCTCGTAGGCCTCGTCGCCGATCGTCGCGCGGGCCTGCCGCTCGCCCTGGTCCCGCAGGGCCTTCAGCGAGGGTGAGCCGATCTGCGGCCGGCCGAGCGTGCGCCACCACGCGTGCCCGGTGCCCAGCAGGCGCGCCGCGAGCTCCCCGTCGCCCAGGGCCGCGACCGCCGCCGCGAGCAGGTCCAGGCCGAGCGCGATGCCGAACCGGTCGCCGAGCAGCCGCTTCCCGGACAGCATCGCCCGTACGTGGCGTGCCGCCTCGCCGTGGTGGCCGAGCCCCAAGGCCGCCACCGCCAGCACGTAGTCCGCGTAGGCCCGCAGCCAGCGCTCGCCCAGCTCCGCGCACGCCTCGCGCAGTCCGCGCGCCTCCTCGGTGGCTTCCTCGAAGCGCTCCAGGTCGCACAGGGCGTAGCTGGTGGCCAGCCGGCACAGCAGCCAGCCCGGGCCGCTGGTCCGGCCGCCGTGGCCGGCCCGCGCCCGGGGCCCCGCCAGCTCCAGCGCCCGTACGGGATTCCCGGGCATCAGCACCGACGCGGCGTGCAGATACGCCGCGCGCAGCTCCGGCTCCGGATCCGCGAGCCGGGCCGCCGCACGGGTGCACTCCTCGCCGATCCGCCGGGCCGCGTCCATGTCCCCCCGGAGCAGGGCGGTCAGCCCGAGGGCCCACAGGGCCTGGGTGTGGGCCGCCCCGGTGCCCGGGGCCGTCTTCAGCGCCCGTTCCAGGAAGCCGCGGCCCTCGTGGACGTGCCCGCAGGAGAACCAGAAGAACCAGAGGGCTCCGGCCATTTCGAGTGCGGCCGCAGGGTCGGCGCTCAGGAGGTGCTCCAACGCCGTCCGCAGCTGTGCGTGCTCGGCGGTCATCCTGCGGTACCAGTCCACCTGGCCCGGGCTCAGCCAGCCGCGGTCGGCGGCCTGGGAGAGCGCCGCGTACCAGTGGGCGTGCCGGTCGGCGACCGTCTGGACCTCGCCGAGCTCGCTCAACCAGTCGTTGCCGTACTCGCGGATGGTGTCCAGCATGTGGTAGCGGTCGCCCCCGCCGCGCTCCCGGGTTCGCCGCACGACGGACTTCGCGACCAGGCCTGCGAGCACCCGCTCCACCCGGGATGCGGGCAGCGGGCCGCCGGCGCACACCGCCCGGGCCGCGGCGACGTCGAAGTCCCCGGTGAACACGGACAGCCTGGCCCACAGCAGCCGTTCCACCGGTTCGCACAGCTCGTGGCTCCAGCCGATGGCGGTCCGCATCGTCCGGTGCCGGGGCGGCTGCAGCGCGGGCCGGGTATCGGAAAGCACCGCGAAGCGGGCGCCGAGGCGCTGCACCATCTGCTCCAGCGTCCACAACCGCAGCCGGGCGCCGGCCAGTTCCAGGGCCAGCGGGATCCCGTCGAGGCGGCGGCACACCTCGGCGGCGAGCTCGGCCCGTTCGGGGTCCTCGAAGGCGGCCGCGGCCTCCGGGGTCGCGGCGACGGCCCGGGCCCGGAACAGGGCGAGGGCATCGCTGTCGGGCCCCTCGCAGGGCAGCGGGCAGACCTCGACGACCCTCTCGCACGGACTGCCGAGCGGCTCACGGGAGGTGATCAGGACCGTCAGCCCGGGTGCGGACTGCAGGAGTTCACCCACGAGGTGGCGGCAGTCGGCCACCATGTGCTCACAGGTGTCGAGGACGAGCATCAGTTCCTTGTCGGCCATCCATGCGCACAGCTCCTCGTCGAGGGGGCGGGCGGAGTGGTCGGCCAGCCCGACGGCGTGGGCGACGGTCATGGTGAGCAGGCCGGGGTCGCGCAGCGGCGAGAGCTCCACCCACCAGACCCCGTCGGGCCGGGCCTGTTCGGGGTCGGTGGCGGCCCGCAGGGCGAGGCGGGACTTTCCGACGCCGCCCACCCCGGTGAGGGTGGTCAGCCTGCGGGAACGCAACAGGCAGTGCAGTTCCGCGAGTTCCCTCTCCCGGCCGATGAAGCCCGCCGGGGCGGGCGGCAGGTTGCCCGGCACGACGCCGGGAGCCGGCTCGGGATCGCCCTCGGTTTCTGCGGAATCCGACTGTTTTCTGTTGAACGCGTACTCACCGAACACGAATGTATTGTGCGCGATCTTCTTGTCCGGCAATGCCGTTCGGTCCGGATTGCTGTCACGTTGCCGGGGCGTCGGCCGTGTGCCTCATGCCATGAGTACGATGCTCCGTTCCGCGGAGAAGGCCCCCCAGTTGCCGTCGGGCAGCCGGGCGCGCAGCTTGAGCGTCCACTGCGTGCCGGCCGGCTCGGTCACCGTGAGCCGGTGCTCCACCCGGGTGGCTCCGGACGGGGGCACCGCGCCGTCGCCGAACTGGATGACGGTGACGGGCCTTCCGTTGACGTGGAGTTCGTACTCGCCGGTCGGACGGCCGGTGTCCGGGGCGGTCCAGGTCAGCGTGACGGCCCCGGGGGAGGCGGTCGCGGTGAACTCGGCGGGTGCGGTGCCCGGTCCCTGCCCGGCGGACGGCGGGGTGGTCACGTCCACCGCCGGGCTTTCGGGGGAGGAGTTGTCCGCGCCGTCGCGGGCGCGGACGGTGAAGGTGTAGACGGAGTCCGGCTGGAGGCCGCTCAGGGTGGTGCCGGTCTCGGCGGGGCCGACCGTGTGGATTCGGACGCCGCCCTGGTAGACGTCGTACGCGGTCACGCCGGTGTCGTCGGTCGCCGCCGTCCAGGACAGCGTGGCCGACCGCGGGCCGTCCGCCCGGCCCGTCGTCCGGGCAGGGGCGGTGGGCACCCGGCGGTCCTCGGCCTTGGCCGCCGGAGTGGTGGCCTCGGCTGCCGCGCCGGGGGCGGAGGTGTTCCCGGCGGCGTCCCGGGCCCGCACGGTGAAGGTGTAGGCGGTCTGCGGGGTGAGGCCCGTGACGTCCGCCATCGTCTTGTCGGCGGGGAGTTCCCGCACCAGCCGGTCCGCCTGGAACACCAGATAGCCGGTCACCCCGTCGGCCGGGGCGGGTGCCTGCCACATGACGTGCACGGAGGTGGCACTGCCGGCCTGCGCGGTGATCCCGGCGGGAGCCGCAGGCGGCGTGGTGTCGGCCGCGGTGCAGCCGGTGAGCCCGGTCGCGGCCAGGCAGAGGGCGAGCAGGGGGGCGGTGCGTCGCACGGGGCTCCCTCGGCTTCCGCTTCCTCGTAAAGGTCTAGACATATATGGCACGGGTGTGGGCGGCGCGGCAATACCCGTGCGACCCCGGGCTGCTTCCGCAGGCTCCTCCCGTTCCCGGCGGGACGGGATCGTCAAGCACCGATCGCCCGTCACGGACCGTCAACACCCGTACGGCGGACACGGGTTTCGCCCGAAGGCACCCCCTCCTGCGCCACGATGGCGCCGCCTAAGGAGGTAACGATGGTGATTTCGCTCTCCGTGGTCGTGCTGCTCTTCGTCCTCGCGTGGATCTTCATGCGCAGCGGCGGCCTCAAGTTCTCCCACGCCCTCGTCTGCGTGCTGCTCGGCTTCCACCTCGCGAGCAGCAGCATGGCGGCGTCCATCCACGACGGCCTGTCGGCCACGGCCCAAGCGGTCTCGGGTCTGCGGCCGTAGAGCCCGTCCGCCCGTCCGGCTTGATCGTCTGTTGCGCCTTCGTGAATCATCCGGCTCTTCCATGGACTCCTCCGGCCGACCGATCTAGCGTCTGGCGGCGGCGCGATGGCATACGCATTGTCAACAGAACGGAAGAGAACGGAGGAATTCCGGATGTTCCGAAGAACGCTGAACTGCGCCGTGGTCCCCGCCCTCATCGTCTTCACCGCGATGTACGGGATCTCCCCGGCCCAGGCCGAGGAGATACCCCAGGCCCCCGGCCACCGCCTGGTCAGCCACTACGAGGGCGCCCCCGCGGCCGCCGTCCCGCTGCCCGGCGAAGCGCCGCCCCAGCACCCCTTCCTCGCGCCCAACGGCCGCAGCGGCATGCACTCCGACGCGGGGGGCAGCGCCACCTCGCCCTGGTC
Source organism: Streptomyces sp. NPDC097981 (assembly GCF_040302565.1). Taxonomy (NCBI): domain Bacteria; kingdom Bacillati; phylum Actinomycetota; class Actinomycetes; order Kitasatosporales; family Streptomycetaceae; genus Streptomyces; species Streptomyces sp. NPDC097981. The sequence continues at coordinate 181,045 of NZ_JBEORW010000004.1, read as the reverse complement.
CGGGCCGCTCGGCAGGAACCCGCGGGTGACCAGCGAGAAGATCGCGGCCCTCGGCGGCGAGTGCGCCACCGCCACCTTCGACGCGGGCGGCCGGCTGGTCACGGTGTGCGGCACCTTCACCGGCTTCAAGGTCAAGCTCCTCGACCCCCGCACGCTGGCCACGCTCGCGGAACACCGGCTCCCGCAGCGCTCCTCGACGGTCGAGGCGATCACCTCCCTCGATTTCTCGAAGATCTTCAAGGACACCTCGGGCGGTGCCTACTTCTATCTCGACGACCAGAACCGGGCCGTGCTGGCCGACTCCCGCCAGCACATCCTGCGCCTCTCGCACACGCAGAACCCGGACGGCAGCTGGAAATTCGCCGTCGACGACGACTGGGACCTCACCGGCCAGGTCCCGCACGACTGCGTCACCTGGACCAACCTGCGGCCCAGCGGCACCTGCGATCCCGTCACCTCCGTGATGCCCGACTGGAACGGCCGCATCTGGTGGGTCACCCGCCAGGGCCGCGTGGGCACCGTGGATCCGCAGACCGCGCAGATCCGTTCCGTCCGGCTTGAGGGCGAGGAGATCCAGAACTCCTTCTCGGTGGCCGAGGACGGTGTGTCGATCGTCTCCGACCACGCCCTCTACAGCTTCCGCGCCGCCCCCGACGGCACCCCCGAAGTGCAGTGGCGCCAGACGTACGACCGCGGTACGGGGACCAAGCCCGGCTCCGTGAACCAGGGTTCGGGCACCACCCCGGATCTCTTCGGCAACGGATACGTCGCCATCACCGACAACGCCGACGACCGGATGAACGTCCTGGTCTACCGGCGGGGCGCGGACGTCCCGGCCGACCGGCGGCTGGTCTGCAAGGTCCCGGTGTTCGGCAGCGGCGCCTCGACCACCGACAACTCCCTGATCACCTGGGGGAACAGCATCGTCGTCGAGAACAACTACGGCTACGAGAACCTCACCAGCCTGCTGCTCGGAAAGTCGGTCGTCGGCGGTGTCAGCCGGATCGATGTCCGCGCCGACGGCAGCGGCTGCGACATCGTGTGGCAGAGCGCGATCCGCTCACCCTCCGTCGTTCCGAAGCTCTCCACCGGGAACGGGCTGCTCTACTTCTACGAGAAGGAACCCAATGCCTGCGGGATTGACGCCTGGTACCTCACCGCGGTGGACTTCCGTACCGGTGAGCGCCGCTGGCGGCAGCTGACCGGCACCGGGCCCCTGTACGACAACAACTGGGCGCCGATCACCCTCGGCCCGGACGGCACCGCGTACGCCGGCGTCTTCAACGGCATCGTCGCGGTGCGCGACGGCGGCTGACGCCGGGAGCCTCCGCGGGGCCGGCCGGCACGCGATCCGTGCCGGCCGGCCCCGCCGGGCCCGCATCTCGCATCGCGTATCAGGGCTCGGGCCGGCCCGGCGGCTCGGGCTGCCACAGCGGGTGTTCGCGGTCGGCCCACGCGCGGCCGACGGAACCCGTGCGCAGTCCGCGCCGCGCCTCGGGGTCGGCCAGGGCCTTGCCGATGTGCGCGGCGACCACGAGGCCGACGGCAAGGGCCAGCCAGTCGTGGACGAAGGTGGCGGCCGTGCGCCGGACGAGCGGGACGAGACCGGTCCACCACATGAGCACGCCGGTGCCCGCCATCACGAGCACCGCACCGGCCAGCCAGCCCGCGTAGACCTTCTGCCCGGCGTTGAACTTCCCCGCGGGCCGCGTCGTCGTCCGGTCCCGCCGCAGGGCGGCCCGCAGCCAGACCCGGTCGTGCGGCCCGAACCGGCCCAGGCGCCGCAGATCGGCGCGGAAGGCCCGCGAGGCGAGCCCCAGCAGGAACGGCGCGCCGAGCAGCAGCCCGGACCAGACGTGCACGGTGACGACGAAGTGCCGACGGCCGACGAGCTCGGCGAGCGGCGGCAGGTACAGGCAGGCCGCCGATACGACGCACAGACCCATCAGCGCGGCGGTGGCACGGTGGATCCACCGCTCGGAGCGGCTGAAGCGCAGGATCCGCCCAGGGTGTGTGGTGCGTTCCGCTGCCTGATCAGACCGTGGGGGCATCGTCGCGTCCGTTCGACCGGCCGACCCAGGCGTCGACGTCGTATCCGAGGTCTTCCCAGTAGCCGGGTTCGACGGCACGGGTGAGGGTGATGCCGGAGAGCCACTTCGCAGACTTGTAGAAGTACATGGGGGCGACGTACAGCCGGACGGGACCCCCGTGGGAGTGGGCCAGCGGCTTGTCCTGCATGCGCAGCGCCACCATGACGTCGTCCCGGCGGGCCTGGGGGAGCGTGAGGCTCTCGGTGTACGTTCCGTCGAAGCAGCTGAAGCGGATGGCCCGGGCCTCCGGGTGCACCCCGGCGGCGTCCAGCAGCCGTGCCAGGGGTACTCCCTCGAAGGGGGTGCCGGGAACCCGCCAGCCGGTGACGCACTGCACGTCCCGTACGACCCGGGTCTGCGGGAGCCGCTGCAGTGCGTCGAGGGTGTACTCCATGGGCCGCTCGACCAGGCCGTCGACGGTGAGCCGGTAGTTCTCGGGGCCGCGCTCGGGGACGGAGGAGGCCACCGAGTAGTAGCGGAACCCGCCGCCGTTCGGCAGCAGGCCCGTGAGGCCGGTGGGGTCCTTGACGGCGGCCGCGCCGAGGAAGGTCTCGAAGCCGCCCTGGAGAGAGGGGGCGGCGGCCAGTCCGGCCGCGCCGAGCCCGACCATGCCGAGGACCAGGCGGCGGCCGATCGGGGTGCCTTGGAGGTCGGGGTCCGGTTGCCGTGGTGGGGGTGCGGGTGCGGGGCTCACGGGCCGATTCGACCACCGGCGGCGTCCCGGCACCAGGGCCGGCGGGTGTCCGTCAGATTTCCGTCACACCTTGCCCGGCGGACAGGGGCGGCTCTTGTGGGTGACCTGTAGGGTGCCCGTTGATCAAATCCGGTCATCGGATCGTCATCCAATGGAAGCGGCAACCACGGTATGAGTGCGTCGAGAGCCATCGGACACCCCGGGCCGAGGGCCGGGCAGGGCAGCGGCGCCCGCCTGGCCGCCCTGGACGGCGTCCGGATCGTTGCCGCGCTGGCCGTCCTCTGCTACCACTACCTGGCCCTGGACAGCGGCTGGGGAGAACCGGCCACCACCGTCTTCCCCGTCGCGAGCGCCTGCGCCGCCTACGGCTGGCTCGGCGTCGAGATCTTCTTCGCCGTCAGCGGGTTCGTCATCTGCATGAGCGCCTGGGGACGCGGAGTGGGCGAGTTCGCCGCCTCCCGCATCTCCCGTCTCTTCCCGGCCTATTGGGCGGCCGTCCTCTTCACGGCCGGTGTCCTGTTCGCCTGGCCGGAGGTGCGCGGGGTCAAGGCGTTCAGCGATGTCGTGGTGAACCTGTCGATGCTCCAGGGCGGCATCAAGGTGCCGCACATCGACGACGCGTACTGGACCCTCTTCGTCGAGCTGAAGTTCTACGCCCTGTTCGCGCTGGTCGTCCTGCGCGGCGTCACCTACCGCAACTGCGTGCTCTTCTGCACGGTCTGGACCGTGGCCGGCGTGGTGGCACCCACCGCCGACAGCGGTGTGCTGTCCTTCTTCGCGATCCCGACGTTCTCGCCGTACTTCATCGCGGGAATCGCCTTCCACCTGATGCGCCGCTTCGGGCCCAATGCCGTCCTGTGGGGCATCGTGGGCCTCCAGTTCGTCCTCGCGCAGAGCTACGTCCACGGCCGCATGATCAGCAACCTGGGACGCAGCGCCGCCGCACAGACGCCGGTCTGGCCGGCCCACACCGTCATCGCCTGCGGGTTCCTCGTCATGGCGGGGATAGCCCTCGGCGCCTTCGACCGCGTCCGGTGGCGCTGGCTGCGGCACGCGGGAGCGGTCACCTATCCGCTGTACCTGATCCACATGATGGCCGGGCTGACGGTCATCCACCACTTCCGCCACGACGTGCGGCCCGTCCCCCTCGTCCTGGGCGTGACCGCGCTCATGGTGGCGCTCGCCTGGCTCATACACCGGCTGATAGAGCGACCCTTGGGCCGCCTCCTGCGCACCTGTCTGGGCCGCGCCGTGCAGGACATCCGCCGGAACACCGCGTACCCGGCAGAGGTCCCCGCGGTCCCGGCCCAGCCGCCGGCGCCCGAGGCGGAGCGCATCCGTACGACCCGCGGCTGAACCGCCTGCCGGTGGATCCGGGGCGGCGCTACGCCTTCCAGAAGAAGACCGCCGTCATCCGCTTCTGCTCCAGGGTCTGGCCCCAGTAGCCGGTGGCGCTGTGGATCAGGTTCGCGGAGTAGAGCAGCAGCCGGTTGGCGCGGTGGGGGACCCGTACGTCCTCGGTGAAGGAGTCGGGGGAGACGAAGCGGGTGCCCAGCGCGTCGACCAGGTTGTTGTGGGGCGCGATCACCTGGTTGCCGCCGAGGGCGCCGCCGGGCAGGCTCTGGCGGTAGAAACTCGTCCCGCAGTCCTTCGGCACCTCCGGGTTGAGGTAGAGCACGGCGGCGTAGCGGCAGAGCGTGCGCGAATCGGTGTGCGGGCGCGGCTCCGACTCGCCCTCTCCGACGACCTGGACACAGTTGTGGTTGAACGTGCCGCCGCCCGCCGCCCGTTCGGCCCAGATCTTCGGTGCGCCGGTCGACTTGCGCACCAGCCGCTCCACCAAGGCCAGTTCGTCGGGCTCCAGACCCGGCATGGCGCGCAGCCCCGGCCAGCTCTCGGGCTTGTGCGGATAGCCCTCGGTCCAGTCTTCCTTGGCCAGGCAGCGCTCCCGCACGGCATCGGGATCCGGCAGTACGTCGTCCAGTACCCAGTAGTCGCGCCCACGGGTCGGCTTGCGGTACGGGAGGACCGGGAGGGGAGGAGGCAGGGGCATGGGAGGGACCGTAGCCACCGGGCCCGGTGCGGCTCGCTCCGGAGGGAGTCAACGTTCCGTCAAGTGTTCGCCATGGGTTGCGGGACCGCGGCGGACACGCCTCGGGGCGCCCACCGCCGGTCGGGCCGGATGGTTGACTGGCCGCATGCCGCTCGAAAACTACGGAGTGCTGTCCGGAACGCTGCACCGTTGTTTCCGCGACCGGCCCGACGACCAGGGCCGTTGGTTCCACGTCCACCTGGAGGTCGACACGCCCGCGGGCCGCTACGCGTGCGCCGTCGACGTGGACGGCAAGCACTCCGCGACCGGCGTCCAGTGGAAGGTCCTCACCCTGCACGCCTCGGTGCTCGACCCGGTCGCCTCGCCGACGCCCGGCTACCACGACCTCGCCCGGACGTCCGGATCGGGCGCGCTCGACTACCTGCGCCACCCTGCGCTCGCGGACCGCCCCGGCTGCCTCCTCGGCGGCCACCCGCCGCAGTGGATCCAGCGGATCCTGGACAGGCTGAATCCGCCCGAGCCCTGGGTGTCGGGCTCCTGCCTGGAGGCCTCGCAGGCGCTGGAGCCGATCCTGGTCCCGGGCCGGCCGGTCCTGATCTTCGGCGCGCCCTTCGACGAGGGGCTCGGCATGCACGACATCCACCAGAACCAGGGTGATCCGTACGGCAGCCAGTGGTGGCCGGACAACGGCACCTGGCAGGACGGGGCCACGCTGACCCGGCGCCCGGACGGCCTCTTCGACGTGTTCGTCTCCAGGTTCTCCACGCAACGGGAACCCACCGACGCCGACGGCCACCCGGTCTAGGAAGTGGTCCTTACGCGTGCCGCGGGCGGCGGACCGCCACCGCCGCGCAGGCTGCCGCGAGCGGCAGTTCCGCGCACACTGCCAGCGCGACGGCCGTCGCCTGGGCGCTGCCCGCAGCCGTGGTCGTCACGTCGAACCAGGCGTCCATCGCCAGCAGCGCGGCCGTGGCGGCGGCCAGTGGCGCCGCGCGGGGATCGTGTCGTTTCAACAGCAGGCCCGTACCGCACAAGCCGGCGGCCAGCATGGCGTCCAGCCCGATCCAGGCGGTGGACCAGTTGGAGACCTCCGCGGTCTGCGGCAGGGTCTTCGCCAGCACCAGCATCCACGGCAGCAGGGCCGTCCCGGCGCCGGTGAGCAGCGTCGCCAGCCGGGGCGAGCGGCGGGTCCGGAAGCGCGGGGCGACGAGAGTCATGGCGGTGGAGCTCCTTCCGGCCCCGGCGGTCCGTCCCCCGGGTACGGTGACCACTCTGGCCGTGCGGAGGACCGGAATCAGTAGCGGCACTGTCCGAACCGGGGGTGGCACTGGCTACACCCCCGAGCGGGCATCAGGGGGGTGGATCGGCCCCCGACCAGTGCGATTACCGTACTGACATGGGACTTTCCGGGGCGCTGAGGCGTACCACCAGCTGGATCGCCGACCACGCGCCCTGGTCGGCGTGGGCCTGGCGCACCACCGTCTTCACCGTATCCGCGATCCCGATGGCCCTGCCCGCCGCAGCCGCGGTCACGTTCATGGCTGTGGCCCCGGGCGGCGCCCTGGTCGCGCTGCTCGTGATGCTGCTCCTGAGTCCGCTGCTCACCCTGCTACAACGCAGCCGGTTCCGGGAGCTGGTGGAGCTGGAGATACCCGCCGTCGGGTACGCACACCGGCCGCTGCGCCCGCGCGGGCTCCTCGAACGGCTGCGCTCCGAGTCGACCTGGCGGCAGTACGGATACCACCTGCTGGTCAGCCCGCTCGCCGGGGCCGGCGGGGCGCTGATCGTCCTGGCCTGGGCGTACGGGGTCGCCGGGACCACCGTCTACGCCTGGGCGTGGCTGCTGCCCGTAGAGGACCGCAGCCTGGGCTGGACCCAGGGCTTCGACGCCGCCACCGTGCTCGGCTGCCTGCTGCTCCTGGCCACCCCCTGGCTCGCCGCCGCCCTGGCCCGGCTCGACACCTTCGCCGCGGCCGCCCTCCTCGGGCCCAACCGGGCCAAGGAGCTGGAGCGCCGCGTCGAGGACCTCGCCGAGAGCCGGGCCGGCGTCCTCGACGCCGCGGACCTCGAACGCCGCAGGATCGAACGGGACTTGCACGACGGCGCCCAGCAGCGCCTGGTCTCCCTCGCCATGAACCTCGGCATCGCCCGCGCCACGCTCACCGATCTGCCACCCGAGGCGAAGGCGGTGATCGACGAGGCCCACCGCGAGGCCAAGGAGGCCATCGAGGAGCTCAACAGCCTGGTACGCGGCCTGCATCCGGCGGTCCTGGAGGACCGGGGACTCGACGCGGCCCTCTCCGGCATCGCCGCCCGGGCGCCGCTGCCCGTCGAACTGACCGTGGAGCTGTCGCACCGGCCCGGCCCCACCGTCGAGGCCGTCGCCTACTTCGTCGTCTCCGAAGCCCTCGCCAACGTCGCCAAACACGCCAAGGCCTCCCGCTGCCGAGTGGAGGTGCGCCGGGACGCCGACCTGCTGCGCATCACCGTCACCGACGACGGCGTGGGCGGCGCGGATCCGGCCGGGGGCACCGGACTGGTGGGCCTGCGCAAACGCGTAGGGTCGGTCGACGGAACCATTCTGATCAACAGCCCCCTCGGGGGCCCGACCGTCGTGACTGTGGAGCTGCCGTGCGGGCTGTGATCGCCGAGGATTCGGTGCTGCTGAGAATAGGCCTGGTCAAGGTCCTGGAAATGGCCGGCTTCGAGGTGGCCGCCGAGACGGGGGACGCCGAGGCCCTGCTCGCCGCCGTCGCCGCACACGAGCCGGACCTCGCCCTGGTCGACGTCCGCATGCCGCCCGGCTTCACCGACGAGGGCGTGCGGGCCGCCCTGATGATCCGCCAACAATGGCCCGGGACCTCGGTCCTGATGCTCTCGCAGTACGTCGAGGAGCGCTACGCCGTCGATCTGCTGGCCGGTCGGACCGGGGGCATCGGGTACCTGCTCAAGCAGCGGGTAGCCGACGTCGAGGAGTTCATCGACGCCCTCAAGCGGGTCGCGGCCGGAGGCACCGCACTCGACCCGCAGGTCGTCTCGCAGCTGCTGCTGCGCCGCGGCGGGGGCGTCGACCCGCTGGAGCGGCTGACCCCGCGCGAGCGGGACGTGCTCGCACTGATGGCCGAAGGGCGCTCCAACGCGGGGATCGCGGACGGGCTCGTCATCAGCGAGAGCGCCGTCGCCAAGCACATCAACAACATCCTCGCCAAGCTCGACCTGCCGCAGGCCGACGGCGACCACCGGCGGGTCCTCGCGGTCCTGCGCTTCCTGGACGGCGCCTCGTGAGCGGGGGCGGCCGGGGCCGCCCGCAGCGGGTGGCCTGGATCGTGGCCGCGGTCCTGAGCGCCCTGCTCGTCGTCGCCCCGGCCGCCTGGCAGGTCTGGGCGTACACGTCCACCGAGAGCGGGACGCTGAGCGGGGACAGCGGCGAACGGCGGGTGTCCGCCGTGGAGATCGACGCGGGCAGCGCCGACGTACACGTCAGCCCCCGCTCCGACCGGCAGGTGACCTACCAGGCCGCGGTGCGCTGGTCGGCGGCCGCCCCGAGGATCGAGGAGAGCTGGCTCGGCGACACCGTGAAGCTGACGCCGCGCTGTCCGGCGGTCGGCGCCCTCGTGGAAGCCGGTATCGGCTGCTCGGTCGATCTGGCCGTCACCGTGCCCGCCGACGTCCCGGTGAAGGTGACCGCGGGTTCCGGCACGGCCGTGATCAGCGGACTCGGCGGCGCCGTCGACGCCGAGGTCGGTGCCGGGGTGCTCCGGCTGAACGCGCTGCGCGGACCGCTGCGGGCGAGCATCGGCTCCGGCTCGCTCGAAGCCTCCGGGCTCACCTCGCCGCAGGCGGACATCAGGGCCGGTGCGGGCTCGGCCGTCGCCGGCTTCGTCGCCCCGCCGGAACGGGTCACCGCACGGGCGGGCGCGGGCCGGCTCCGGCTCACCGTGCCGACGGCCACCCGCTTCCGGGTCACGGCCAAGGCCGGAGCGGGCCGTTGTGACGTCGCGGCCGGGCTGGCCGATCCCGCAGCGCCGGGCCGGCTGGACATCTCGGCGGACTCGGGCCACGCGGAGGCGGGCTACTCGGAGCCGGGCGACTGAGAACGGACCCTACGGCCGGACGTAGGCGGCGAGGACGTATCCGCCCGCCTCGACGCTGTCGCACAGGGCGCGGCACTCACCGAAGAGCTCGCCGAACTCGGGCCTCTGCTGCCATGCGCCCATGGCCTCCGGGTCCCGCCAGGACGCGAAGGAGACGAAATGCCCGGGGTCGGCCGTGTCGCGGACCAGCCTGGCCGAGAGGAACCCGTTGCTCGCCGCATTGGTCCAGGTCAGGAAGGCGGTCCAGCGTTCGATGAACTCGTCCTCCCGGCCCTGCGACACGTGCCAGTTCCCCGAGCTCCAGTACCTGTCGTTCTCGGACATGGCCCACCACCTCGACGCGCGGCCCCTCCACCAGGCTAGCCGCCTACTCGCGGGTCACCTCGGACCGCAGCCCCCGGGCCCGCGCCCGGGGGCTGCGCGGGCGGCCACGGCGGGTGCCGTGACCGCCGGGGCGGTCAGGCGCCGGGCGGTACCCGGGAGGGCCGGCCCCTGCCGCGGGTGACGGAGTACCCGAAGATCCCGGCGAGGGCGCCGAGCAGCCCGCCCGCGGCGGTCCAGACCCAGCGGTCGGACCAGCGGCCACCGGACCAGCCGCCTTCCGGCTCGCCGACGGCCGCCGGCTGCTTGGCCGAACTCCCGGAGCCCGCCTGCGCGGTCTTGCCGATGCCGGGTACGAGCGGCGCCGCGAGGGCCCCGTCCACCGCGAAGGCGCCTCCCGTGTCCCTGGTGGCGGCCTCGACCTCGGCGCGTACCGGCAGACCGAGGTCTTCCTCCGCCACTGCGACGACCGTCAGCCGGACGTAGTAGCTGCCGGGCAGCGGGTCGTTGGCCCAGGGCTCCGCTCCGGGGCGGACGGTGCGCAGGGTGCAGGACAGCTCGACCGAGTCGGCCTCCTTGGCCGCCGCGGCCTGCTGCGCGCCGTACGTGCACGCCTGGCGGCGGCGCAGCCCGTCGTAGACGTCGAGCTGCCAGGTCGAGGCACCGTGCCGGTTCGCCGCCGGAGGCAGCTTCACCGTGGCCTTGACCGTGGCCCGCTGCCCGGAGTCCAGCGGGACCACCCAGTAGAGGTAGTCACCGGTGGACGCTTCGGCCGTGGCCCGCTGGCCGGGCCGGATCGCCGTGGCGGTACGGAAGGCCGTGCCCGCCTCGGTCGGCCCGGACGCCTTGCCGCCAGGGCTCGCGCTCGCGCTCGCGGCCGGGGTGTCCGCGGCGGCCGCGCCGGCCAGGCCGAGCACACCCCCGACGGAGAGGGCCGCGGCCGTCAGTATGCGTACGGTACGCATCAGTTCGTCCTCCAGACCGAGATTCGCCAGCGGGAGATCCAGCCCCACAGCAGACCGGTGACGAGACCGGCGAGCACCAGCACGCCGAGCAGCCACCAGCCGCGGCCGAGGCCGAACGCCGCCGCGTCGGACGCGTCGTCGGGCCCGTCGACCAGGTCGATGGTGAGCTCGACGGGCAGGCCCGGCGTGGTCTTCACCGAGGCGGGTGCCGAGAAGGAGTTGCTGACCTGGAGGCAGACGGTCTCCGCCGCCTGCTTGCCGTCGCCGTCCGCTCCGTCGTCGTCGAGCTCGGCCTTCGGGTAGCGCAGACCGGTCGAGAGCAGGTCGGTGCGTCCGTCGCCCGCCTCCGAGCCGCGGACGATCTCCCGTCCGTGCACGGTCGTCGCCCGCAGCATGACTCCGTAGTCGTTGTTGACGGCCCGGTCGGCGGCGATGCTCACCGAAGCGCGCAGCTCCTGGCCGGGCTTGACGTCCACCCGGTACCAGCGGTGCTCGCCGAACGTCTCGCGGTCGGTGTACAGGCCCGCGCCGAGCTGCGGGGCGCCTGCGCACTGCTTGGCTCCCTCGGTGGCCACCGGGGTGACGACCGGCGTGGCCGCACGATCCACCAGCTGCTTGACGCGGCCGGAGAGTTCGGCGGTGTGCTGCACCGAGGTGTAGGTGCCGCCGGTGGCCTCGGCGATGCAGACCAGCTGGTTGCGCGTCTTGGCGTCCGGGACGAGCCCGAGCGTGTCGATGACCAGGTGGATGCCCTGGGCCGCGATGTCGCGCGCCACCTCGCACGGGTCGAGCGGGGCGCAGGTGTCCTCGCCGTCGGTGATGAGCACGATCCGCCGGGTGGCGTTCCCGCCCTTGAGGTCCTCGGCCGCGCCCAGCAGGGCCGGCCCGATCGGTGTCCAGCCGGTGGGGGCCAGGGTGGCCACCGCCGTCTTCGCCTCGGTCCGGTCGAGCTTGCCGACCGGGTAGAGCTGCTTGGTGTCCTTGCAGCCGAGCTGGCGGTCCTCACCGGGATAGGTGGCCCCCAGGGTGCGTATCCCGAGCTGCACCTCGTCCGGTGTGGCGTCCAGTACCTCGTTGAACGCCTGCTTCGCCGCGGCCATCCGGGACTTGCCGTCGATGTCGGTCGCCCGCATCGAGCCGCTGACGTCGAGGACCAGCTCGACCTTGGGGGACTCCTTCGCCACCGGTTCGCCGGCGGCGGCATTCGCCGGGAAGAGCCCGACCGCCAGAGTGGCCAACAGGCCGCAGGCCCCGGCCGCCACCCATTTTCTTGTGATCATCGCCGGATCGTATTGAGGATCGACCGCCAAGCCAAACCGTTGGAGATGAAAACGGTTCCCGACGACCTTGCCCCGTGCGGCGGCCCGCCACGGCATCCGCTGCGGCCCGCGGCATCGGCGACTACCCTGGGCAAGGGGGACGATGCGCAGCGCCCGCCGGAGGCGACCACATGAGACGACGCCATCACTTCCACATCGATCATGCGGGGCACTCCGTCAGCGCCACCGTCGAGACCGGCCGCCACGTCGAGGTGGAGATCCTGGTCGACGGCAAGGAGACCGGCCACGGCACCACGCACCACGACCGGCCCGTCACCGTGCAGGTGGAGCTGCCGACCCGGCCGCCGACACCGGTGTCCGTCCGCACGACACCCGGGCCCGGCGTCCCCCGCTGCGTCCTCGAAGCCCCGGACGCCGCCCCCCAGGTCATGTCCCCGCGCCCCTACTGAAACGCGGCCGGGCGGCACTCACCCCGGCCGCGAGACCGTGGTGCGTGCCGCCCGGAACGGGACCGGACGGGCGTCAGCCCGCCTGGAGCGTGACGTCGTCCACGACGAAGGAGGTCTGGAGGGACTGGTCCTCCACGCCCTGGAACTTCAGGGTGACGGTCTGGCCGGCGAACCGGGACACGTCGTAGCTCTTGAGCACGTAGCCCGGGGCCGCGTCCAGGTTGGACAGCGTCTCCAGGGTCTGGCCGCCCACCGAGACGGTGAACCGGTCATAGACCACGTTCTCGTCCTCGTCGGTGTCGATGTGGAGGTAGAAGGAGAGCCGCGCCGTGGCGCAGTCGGCGGGGAGGGTGAGCGACTGCGAGGCGCTGTCCGTGTGCGAGGCGCCGTAGCCGTCCAGCCATGCCATGTACGAGCCGCTGTGCGAGGCCTGGCCGGACTGGTTGGTGACGACCCCGGCGGTGGCGGTCCACGGGCTGCTGCCGCTCTCGAAGCCGCCGTTGACGACGACCTGGCGCGGGGTGCACGTGCCCCCGCCGCCGACGGTGAGGGTGTAGGTCGTGCTGTGGCCGACCGTGCCCGTGCCGGTGACGGTCAGGGTGTAGGTGCCCGGCGTGGTGCCCGCGCCGACCTGCGCGGTGAGCGTCGAGGAGCTGCCGGACTGCACGGAGGCCGGGCTGAGCGTCGCGGTCACGCCGGACGGGGCGCCGGAGACCGACAGGGCGACCGTCTGCGGGCTGCCGCTCACGGTGGTGGTGTTCACCGTCGAGGTGACGCTGCCGCCCGGGGCGGCGGAGCCCGCGGCGGGCGAGGTGCTGATCGAGAAGTCCTGTGCCGGGGTGTCGCCGCCGACGGCCTGCTTCCAGATCGTGTAGGCGACGCCGTCGGCGCTGCGGTCCAGGACCGTCGCGTTGATGTTGTTCGCCGTGTCGCAGGAGCTGTGGTAGCAGGAGTCGTACGCCGCGTTCGCGGTGCCGCCCCACTTGGTGGCCTGCGCCGAGGTCTTGCGGGCGCTGGCGCCGGCCGCGTAGCCGGAGGTGGGGATGCCCCCCTGCTGGAAGGAGTAGTCGTCACTGCGGCCCTGGCCCTCGGTGTTCTCCTCGGGAGCGAGGTTCAGCGAGGTCCAGTACGCCTTCAGCGGCGCGGCGGTGGTGGAGTTCAGGTTGTTGATGAAGTAGCCGCCGTTGGGCGAGCCGACCATGTCGAAGTTGTAGTAGCCCTTGATGGCGGCCTTGTCGGTGCTGCTGAGCCGGCCCACGTAGAACTCGGAGCCGTTCAGCCCCTGCTCCTCATCGGTCCACCAGGCGAAGCGCACGTGCTTGGTCAGGGTGGGGTTCTTCTGCGCGAGGACCAGCGCGTTCTCCAGCAGGGTCGCGGAGCCCGAGCCGTTGTCGTTGATGCCGGGGCCCGCGGAGACGCTGTCGAGGTGGGCGCCGAACATGACGGTCTGATCTGCCGGGCCGCCGGGCCAGTCCGCGATCAGGTTGTCGGACGGGTAGGTGCAGGAGGTGCAGTTCTGCTCGGTGACGGTGAAGCCGGCCGCCTGCAGCTTGCCCTTGATGTACGCCACGGACTGCGTGTACCCGGCGCTGCCGGCCCGGCGGTTGCCGCCGTTCTGCGAGGCGATGGTGTTCAGCTGGGTCAGATGCGCCTGGACGTTGGCCACGTTGATGTTCGGGGGGTCGTTCTGGGGCGGGGTGCCGCCGACGTTGAGCGCGTAGTCGACGGTGTGCGCGAGGCTCGGGCCCTGCCCCTTGACCGTGACCGTGGAGGAACCCGGCGCCGCGTTGGACGTGGCGGAGAGGGTCAGCGTCGAGGACTGGCCTGACTGCACGGTGGCCGGGCTGAAGGAGGCGGTCACGCCGGACGGCAGGCCGGTGGCCGTGAGGGTCACCTGCTGCGCTTGGCCGGTTGTGGTGCTGGTGGTCACGGTGGTGGTGACCGAGGCGCCCTGCTGGACGGTGCCCGACGACGGGTTCAGCGCCATCGAGAAGTCGTCGTTCTGGCCGCTCGGGGTGCAGGTCGGGTCACCGGACTGGGCGGGCACGCTGATGGCGTCCCAGGCGGCCTTGGTCTTGTTGAACAGGTTGCAGGCGGCCGGGTCGAGCGACTTGGCGGAGCTGAGGGTCGCCGTCCGGTACTTCTTGTAGGACATGCTGCTGGTCTTGAGCAGCATGCCGCCGTAGAAGATCTTGCCGGCGGTCTGCACGCCCACGCCGGTGACCGCGGACTGGTTGCAGGTGGGGCTGTTCGGCTTGCCGCCGCCCGGGTTGCTGCCCTCGGCCAGCAGGTAGAACCAGTGGTTCAGGGGCCCGGCCGCCGCGTGCACCTCGGTGCCCGGTATCGCCGAGCTGTAGCAGGCCGGGTCGTTGTCGACGGCCGGCGGGTTGTACATGTTCCGGATCGGACCGTTGCCCGTGAGGTTGATCATCTCGCCGACCGTGTAGTCCGGAGTGTCGTACGGGGCCGGCTCGTTGGCGTACGCCTCGGTGAGCGCGCCGAAGATGTCGCCGGTGCCCTCGCCGAGCCCTGCCTCCTGGCCGCTGGTGCCGCCGGGGGTGTTGGAGTCGATGGCGTGCCCGTACTCGTGGCCCACGACGTCGATCCCGGCGATCCACTCGTTGGCGCTGTTGTGCCCGATGGTGACCGAGCTGCCGTCCCAGTAGGCGTTGAGGTCGGAGAGGCCCACGTTGCCGGGGAAGCTGCGGCCGTTGCCGCTGACCCCGTTGCGGCCCAGCCACTGGCTCAGCATGTCCCACTGCTTCTGGGCGGCGAACATGAGGTCCGTGCAGCCGGTTTCCTTGGATGTCGCGTTGCCCGTGCCCCAGGAGTCCGAGGACTTCGTGAACACGCTGCCGGTGCTGTAGTCGGCGCAGCTCAGTCCGGGCCGGTTCGGGTCCTTCAGCGTGTACGAGCCGCCCGACGCGGTGGTGTCGATGGTGAGCGGGTTCGGGCCGTTCCACTTGCTGTTGCCGCTGCCGGCCACGACCTCGTCGTGGCGGTCGACGACCTTCCCGGTGCGGGCGTCCACGAACACGTGGAGCTTGCTGGGCGCGGTCTTGGTGCTGCCGGCGAGGACGGTCTCCCAGGCCAGGACCTGTTTGTCGTCCTTGATCTTGACGACGAGCCGGCTGTCGAGCACCTTGTCGACCTTCGCCAGCTCCGCACGCGAGGTGGCCTCCGCCGCCTTGGCGGTGACGGAGGGGGTGGTCGCCACGTCGATCGCGGTGGAGGAGGCCGACTGGACGGCGCGGACGTGCCCCGTGCCGTCGGCGAGGACGACCGCGTCGCCGCCGACGACCGGCAGGCCGCGGTAGCTGCGCTCGTAGGAGACGGAGTACAGGTCCTGCAGCCAGGGGGTGACCTGGCGCCGGTCGTACTGCTGCTGGGGCGAGTTGACCAGGGTGTCGAGACCGCTGCGGACCGCCGCGTCGGCGGCGGCGACGGCGCGCTCGGCGGACGAGGCCTGCGGAGACGGTGCAGGCTGGGCCTGCGGTGAGGCGGACGCGGTGCCGGCCAGGGTGCCGGCGAGGCTCGCGGCCAGGGCCATGGCCGCGACGGAAGCCATCCATCTGGTGGGCTGCAAGAGTCCACTCCGATCGTGTGTGGGGGGTGCGGCTGGCTGTTCGCGCCGAGTATGGGCGTGGACATGGCGAGATTGGGACATCTCTGCGCGCATAAGACCCGCGTTATGGTGCGGTGGGGTCACGCTGCGTAAGCTGCCGGAATGCAGCTGGAGTTGAGACATCTGCAAGCCGTGTGCCAGATAGCGGAGTCCGGCAGTCTGGGCGGCGCGGCCCGCCGGCTGGGGGTCTCCCAGCCGGCGCTCTCCGCGCAGCTCCGCAGGATCGAGCGGGTCACCGGCGGCGAGCTCTTCGTCCGCGGCCGGCACGGGGTGGAACCCACTCCGCTGGGCCAGTTCGTCCTGGCCAAGGCGCGCCGTGTGCTCACCGAGATGGAGACCCTCGGCGCCGAGACCCGCGCCATGGCGACCGACGCGCCGCTGCGGCTCGGCTGCATCCTGCTCGTCCTGATCGACGGCCTGCTCACGCGGACGGACCTGACCGTGTCCGGGCGGGAGATCACCGTGGACGTGGAGCACTCGGTGACCGCGCTGGTACGGATGCTCGGCGCGGGCCGCTACGACGTCGTCGTGTACGGCGAGGTGAACGACCACGAGGTCGCGCTGCCCCCAGGGACCCTGGCTCGGACCCTGGTGCCCAAGGAACCGTTCTGCATCCGGATGTCCGCACGGCACCCCCTCGCGGACCGGGAGGTGCTGGACCTGGCCGATCTGGCCGACGAGCAGTGGATGACCCTGGTGGAGGATGACGACGGCGGCCCCGAGGCCCTGGTCGAGGCCTGCGCGAAGGCCGGATTCGTCCCCTCCCTGCGCCACCGGATCACCGACCGCAAGATGCGCCACGACCTGGTGGCGGCGGGCCGCGCCATCTCTCTCACCCAGCCCACGGCACCCGCGGTCGAGGGCACCGTGATGCGCCCGCTGCTCGGCACCCCCATCACGGGCCGCATCCGCCTCGCCTGGAACCGCTCGACGGTCTCCGCCGGACAGGCGGACGCCCTCTACTGCGCGGCGGCCGGCGCGTACCTGGCCAACGTGGACAACAACCCCTTCCACCGCACGTGGTGGAACGCCCACCCGGAGGCCCACCCGGTCCTCGGGTGAGAACGCAGTGTTCCGTGCGGCGGCCGGCGCCACCGTTGGGGTGATCCCGTACGGGCGGTCCGGCTGCCGCAGGCTTCCCGCGCCCCGGGTGCCGTACGGTCCCCGTGTGACCGAGGCGAACGACGTGACGGACGTGACCGCGAGCGGAGGGCCGGGCGCCCTGCGCGTCCTCGTCCTCGCGGGGTCCTCCCGGGAAGGCTCCGTGAACGCCCGGCTGGCCGCCCTCGTGGCGGGACAGGTCGAGCGGTCCGGTGCCGTCGCGGACCTCGCGCGGATCCGCGACTTCGAGATGCCGGCCTACGACGGGGACGTCGAGGCCGGCGAGGGGCCGCCGCCCGGGGCGGCGGACCTGCGCGAGCGGCTGATCGCGGCGCAGGCCCTGGTCATCGCCTCGCCCGAGTACAACGCCTCGGTGCCCGGCGTGCTCAAGAACGCCATCGACTGGGTCTCCCGGTTCCGGCCGCAGCCGTTCAAGGACAAGCAGACGCTGCTCGCCTCGGCCTCGCCGTCGATGGTCGGCGGCAACCGCGGTCTCTGGGCCCTGCGCATCCCGCTCGAACACCTCGGCGCGCGCGTGTACCCCGACATGTTCAGCCTCGCCATGGCGCACTCCGCCTTCCGCGAGGACGGCGGGCTGGCCGACGAGGGCCTGCGCGAACGGCTGGCCGCCACCGTGGACTCCTTCCTGGCGCTGGCCGAGGCGGACACCCGCTACCTGTGCCTCCAGCGCCGCTGGTACGAGTTCCTCGGCGACGAGAGCAGCGCCCCGGTCACCCAGCGCGCGGAGGACTGAGGACGGCCTTCAGGTGGGGATGCGGCCGGAAAGCGGCAGGATCCGCTCGCCGTGGACGAGGCCCGCGACGTGGTCGGCGACCATGTCGAGGATCGCCGCCGCGCCGGTGCCGTCGCCGAGCACGAGGAAGTTCAGGGTCAGCCCGTCCGTCATCGCCGCCAGATAGCGGGCCAGCACCGGGACGGGGACGCGGAGCTCGAACTCCATGCCGAGCCGGACCTGCTCGATGAGCTCGGCGTACGTCGCGCAGTACAGCTCGTGCTGGCGCCGCGCCAGGTGCTCGAAACCCGGCTCGCGCAGGGCGTACTGCGTGAGCTCGTACGTGAGCATGTGCTCGGCCGGGTGGGCGCAGACGTGGTCCCAGTAGGCCTGGAAGCCGGCCCGGACGGTCTCCAGGAGGGTGGTGCGCGGCCGGATCGCCTCCTTCACCACCGTCAGGTAGTGCTCGGTGATCGTCTCGATGACGGATTCGAGCAGCGCCTGCTTGGAGTCGAAGCAGTAGTGGAAGACGCTCAGTGACACGCCCGCCTCGGCGGCGATGGACCGGGTCGTCGTCCTGGGGACGCCGTCGCGGGCCATCGCGCGGATCGCGGCCTCGGTCAGCTGCCGGCGCCGCTGCGCCAACGGCATGCGTGCCATGCGGATTCGGTTCCCTTCGTTCGAGTACCGCACCGGGCGGACGGGCGGATTCGCGGACGGCCGGGGACAGCCGTGGCCGGGGCCGGCCGGATCGAACGAGCCGATCCGGCCGGGCCCCGGCCACGGGACGCCGCCTCGGTGCCGTCAGCTGCTGTAGACGCCGACCTCGTACAGGGAGTACCCCCACTGCGTGCCGCGCCCCACTCCGTGGACGCGGACGTAGCGGGCGGGTACGCCGGCGAACTGCGCCGTGTCCAGGCCGCCGTCACCCGACGTCGTGGACCACACCGTCTGCCAGTTCGCGTCGTCCGAGGAGACCTCGATCCGGTACGACCTACCGTACGCGCGCTCCCAGTCGAGGGTGACGCGCTTCACGAGGGCCGGGGACCCGAGGTCGATCCGGAGCCACTGGTCGTCGTTCCACTCGCTGGCCCAGCGGGTGCCGTGGTCACCGTCCACGGCCCGGCCGGGGGAGTAGTTGACGAACGGGTTCCACCACTCCGCCGAGGAGGCGGAAGCGGCGGCGCCGGCGGCCAGGTTCACCCCGGACTTGTGCTTCTCGGAGGACCCCCAGGTCGTCAGGTAGGACTCGGCGCCCTTCATCATGTCGTCCACCACGTCCTGGCCGCCGGTGACCCTGATGTCCTCCAACCAGTCCGGCACCAGGCCGTACTGGGCACCGCCGTCGGTGTTGATGTCCCAGGTGCGCTCGCCGGTGACCTGCCGGTCGAGCACCGAACCGCCGTCCGCACTGCGGAAGGGGTAGCGGACCGGGTTCGCCGCGTTCGCGCCGCGCGGGGCCGGCCAGCCGCCGACGCCGTTCATGTCTGTGCCGACGCCGTACCCGACGTGGTACTTGTCGCGCAGCGCCTTGGTGCGGCGCGCCTCGGCGGTGAAGCCCTCGGAGCCGTTCATGTACTGGCCGATGAAGCCGCCGAGCTTGTAGAGCCGCTCGGTCCAGGCCATGTCCATCCAGCTGTGCGAGGAGATGACGCCCGGGTAGCTCTCCGACTCCATGATGTCGAGGGACCGGCTCGCGGCCTTCACGCTCATGTGGTCGAGTTCGAGCATCATCTTGCGCTTCATCATCCCGCGCAGGGCGTACTCGCCGAGGTCGGTCAGACCGCGGGAGTTGCACTGCGCGCTGGCCGCGTACCCGGGCAGCGAGACGCCCTCGGGCAGCATCTTCACGGCTTCCGGCGCGGCGGCGGCGTTCAGGCCGATGGGGTTGTCGTGCTGCGGGCCGGTGCACTCCTCGGTCTTCCAGAAGGTGCCGGTCGACAGGAACTGGCCGACGTTGATGGCCACCCCGAGCGCGCCGGAGTCGAAGCGCACCCCGCACAGGGCGTTGTCGAACTTGTGGCACAGGAACATGCTGCGCACGCCGAGCCCGTAGAGCTCGTCGAGGCCGCGGTCGATGTCCGCCTTGCTGCACTGCGCGATGTCGAGGATCTGCTTGCAGCCGAAGGGCTCGGAGGTCTCGACGCCGAGCACGACGGCGAGCTTGCCCTGCTTGATGACCTCGCGGGCCTGCGCGGAGTCGGTGACGATGCGGAACCAGCCCTTGCCCGGGCCGCCGTACATCTTGTCGATGTAGTCCTGCATCTCGTACGTCTTGCGCGCCTCCAGGCGGATGGCGGTCATCTCGTCGCAGCTGCGGTCCTTGAAGAAGTAGACCGAGCAGATGACCCCGTTGGTCACGAGGTCGTTGACGAGGACGCGCTGGCCGCCGCGCCAGGCCCGCTCGACCCAGGCGTAGTACGTCTGCGTGTGGGTCAGCGAGTCATGGGCGGGCCAGTCCTTGAAGGTGGGCCAGCCGACGGGGTCGTGCTTGCCGTCGCCCCCCTTGGTGATCATGTCGAAGACGGCGAGGGAGCCGTCGGGGTAGTGCTCGGGGCAGTCCTTGAGGGCGTCGGCGATGCCGTCCTGGGAGAACGGCTTGCCGCAGATGAGGCGGCCGCCGAAACCCTCGTTGGACATCAGGTGGACGTGGTCGTCGACGAAGCCGCGCACCTTGCCGTTCGCATCGGTGCCCTTGAACGGCTCGCCCGTGACGTTGATCTGCGAGTCGGGCGCGGGGCGGGCGGTGGGGTTCCACCACCCGGCGTCGCCGTCGGCGGCCGCGCCGGGCGCGGGGCCGAGGGCCATGGCCACCATGGCGAGGAGTAAGGCGAGCAGCGCGAGGGGCCTGCGCCGGCTGTGCGGGGCTCGGGTCATGGTCATCACTCACGTCATCGGTCGGCGGAAGGCGCGGTCGAGGACGCAGACGGTCCGAGAGGCCGGTGAATTGTCATGTCCCGCGCAGGCATTGCGACGAGAATCGCGACTGGTGCGAACAGAGTCAATAGTCCGGGACAAGTGACCTGATGGAATGTCAGACCCAGGGCGGGCGGGTGCCGGGCACGCGCGGGCCCTGGTGACGGCCGGCGCCGTCACCAGGGCTCCTGCGGGTTCCCGGCCGCTACTCGCCGCCCTCGCCGAGGACCGCCGCGACGCCCTGCGCGAGGCACGGGATCCGGTGCGCCGGGATTCCCGCGATGTTGATCCGCCCCGCCGTCGTCCCGTAGATGGCGAACGTGCTGCGCAGCCGCAGCATCTGGGGCGGTGTGAGCGGCAGCATCGAGAACATCCCCTTCTGCCGAGCCAGCACATCGGCCTGCGCGTCCCACCCGAGGGCGGTCAGTTCGGCAGCCAGCCCGCGACGGTTGGCCTCGATCCGGCTCCGCATCCCGTCCAGCTCGGCGCTCCACAGGGCCCGCAGCCCGTCGTCCTCAAGGATTGCCGCCACCACCGCGGCGCCGTGCTCCGGAGGCATGGAGTAGAGGGTGCGGGCCGCGTTCTGCAGAGCGGTCTCCACGTGCCGCAGCGACTGCCGCGACGCCCCGAGCACGACGGCGCAGCCGGTCCTGTCGCTGTACAGCCCGAAATTCTTCGAACAGCTGATGGCGACGAGCATCTCCGGCACCCGCTCCGCGAGCAGCCGCGTGGCCGCCAGATCGGCTTCCAGCCCGTCGCCGAGTCCGTGGTACGCGAGGTCCACGAACGGCACCCATCCGCTTCGCGCGGCGAGCTCGGCCACGGCCTCCCAGGCCTGCGCGGACGGGTCGACCCCGGTGGGGTTGTGGCAGCAGCCCTGGAGCAGCACGACGTCGTCGCGCCGCGCCTCCCCGAGGTCGCGCAGCAGGCCCTCCGTGTCGAAACCGCCCTCGGCGTCGAGCCAGCCGTACGTGCGCACGGTCAGCCCGGCGGCCTCCAGGATGGGCCGGTGGTTGACGTACGCGGGGTCGCTGATCCACACCGTCGTGCCCGGCCGGGTGCGGCAGATCAGATCGGCCAGCAGGCGCAGCGCGCCGCTGCCCGCGACCGTCTGGACGGCCACGGCGCGCTCGGCCGCCCCGCCTGAGCCCAAGACCATCGACAGCATCGCCCGGTTGAACGCGGTGTTGCCGGAGAGCCCCCGGTACTCCTTGGAGGCGGAGCGCTCCGCCAGCCGTATCTCGGCCTCTCGCACGGCCGCCATGACCGGGGTGCCGCCCGTCTGGTCGCGGTAGACGCCGAGGACGAGGTTCAGGCGCTCGGGCCGGGCGTCGGCGCCGTAAGCCTCGGTCAGGTCCCACAGCGGGTCGACGGGGGGCGGGAGGAGGAGCTCAAGCATGGGCGGGAACCTCGGGCTGGGTGCGGATGCGGGGGCGCCGGTTGGCGAGGGCGACGCCCGCGGTGATGAGGGGGACGCCGACGAGCACGGCCACGGTCGGCGACTCGTCGAGCAGCGGGATGGCGAGCAGGACCACCACGACCGGGCTGAGGCTGCCGACGGTGGAGCTGCGCTCCGCGCCGAGGCTGCGGATGGCGAAGGCGTAGAGCAGGCCGGCGCACAGGCCGACCCCCAGCCCCTGCACCACCAGGAACAGGGCGATGTCGCTCCCTGCCGCCGACGCCAGGCCGGTGGGCAGCACCCCGGTCAGGACCAGGAGCGCCATCACCGCGAACGAGGGCAGGCACAGCAGGCCGATCGAGCCGACGGGATCGAGGTCCACCTCCTTCAGCCCGACCGTGTACAGGGCCCACAGTCCGCTGGCGACCAGGAGGATGCCGGCGCCGGCCAGTACCTGCGTGTTCAGCGGGACGACGTAGCGCCACACCAGGGCGACCACGCCGACCGCGATCAGGCCGAGCCCGGCAGCCTGTGTGCCCCGGGGGGCGCCCCGGCCGCCGGCGACCATGAGCGCGGAGACGAACAGCGGGACCATCCCGGGGACGATCGAGCCGACGAACGCCGCCGAGGTCAGAGAGCCGCCGTACATCGCGGCCAGGAAGAACGGCACCCCCGCCCCGCACGCGATCTTGAGCGCGGCGGCCGGGCGCACGGCGGCGATCCGCCGGCGCCGCCGCCACAGCGCGGGCGCCAGGACGAGGAGCGGGACGCCGAAGCGCAGCAGGGCAGCGTCGGCGGGCAGCAGGGAGGAGGTGCTCAGGGCCCGGGCGCTGAGCGCGAAGGCGGCCCAGATCAGTACGGTCACCACCAGCGCGAGGGTGCCCCGTGCCTGCGGGGAGAGGCTCGTGCGGCCCGTGCCGGGGGCCGGCGCGGGCGCTGTCACGGGCCCGGCATTCGTGGTGACCAAGGGGGCTCCTCCAGCCTCGGGGGCCGGATCCGGCCATGGGGCAACGCTAGATCTTCTGCCGGGGCAGCCGATTGCCAGTTCTGCCCCTCGGGCATACGTTTGAGGCAGAATCTGCCAAGGAGTGGTGATGGACGCAGTCGATCTGCAGATCATCCGTGAGTTGCAGGCCGACGGACGGCTGTCGAACCAGGACCTCGCCGACCGGGTGCGGCTGTCCCCGTCGCCGTGCCTGCGCCGGGTGCGGCGCCTGGAGGAGGCCGGCCTGATCCGCGGCTACACGGCGATGGTCGACCAGGTCGCCTTCGGCCTGCCGATCACCGTCTTCGTCCGGATACGCCTGGACCGCCACACGAAGGAGGCGGTCGGTGTCTTCGAGGAACACGTCGCGGTCATCGAGCACATCCAGGACTGCTACCTGATGGCCGGAAGCAGCGACTACCTGCTCCGGGTGGTCATCGAGAGCCTGGAGGCGTACGAGGCGCTGGTCCGCCACCGCATCCACGCCATCCCCGGCATCGCCTCGATCGAGTCGAGCTTCGCGTTCGGCAGCGTGAAGCAGTCCAGGGTCTACCCCCGTCCCGCGTGAAGACGCCCGCTCGCACTCGTCAATTCCCCTGGCTCAGCCCGTGGCCGCCCGCGTTCTGCGCGCCGCCAGCTTCCCCAGCTCCCAGAGCAGCAGGAACACCACGGCGGCCAGCAGCGCCCACCCGAACTCGCGGAGGTTGATCTCCGCCGTGCCCAGGATGCGGCGGAACGCGTCCATCTGGGTCACCAGCACGGCCAGGAAGAACTCGGACAGCGCGGCCACGTTCATCGTCTTGCTGTCGAACGTGGTCGTCGTCAGCACCGACTCCGTCTCGCTGCGGCATTCGAACGCCGCCACGATCAGGCAGAGCGAGAAGGCGGTGAACGCCATCGAACTGCCGATGTGCACACTGCCGAAGCGGATGTCGCCGAGTCCGATCAGACCGAGCAGCATCACGGTGAGGAGCAGGCCCGAGAGGCACACCGTGACCAGCAGCGGGCGGGTCAGGACCGACTCGCCCCGGGGGCGCGGCTTGCGCCGCATCAGCCCCGGGCTCGCCTGGTCGAAGCCGAGCGCGAAGCCGAACGGGGCGTTGACCACGAAGTGGATCCACAGCACCTGCGGCGGCGGGAACGGCTCACCGGCGGCGATGTTGAAGATCGTGGCGCCTAGAAAGGTCAGCACGAACGTGACCAGGAGCAGCAGTACGAAGCGGATGTACTTCGTGAGGTTGTCGTAGAGCTTGCGCCCCTCCTCCACGGCGAACACGATCGTGGCGAAGTTGTCGTCGGAGAGGATCATCCGGCTGGCGTTCTTCGCCACGTCCGTGCCGCTGCCCATCGCGATGCCGATGTCGGCTGCCTTGATCGCCGGTGCGTCGTTGACGCCGTCACCGGTCATGGCGACGACGTCACCCTTCTTCTTCAGCGTGGCGGCGAGCAGGACCTTGTGCTCCGGCGCCACCCGCCCGACCACTCCGATGCCGTCGATCCGCGCGAGCTGCTCGTCCTCCGGCAGCGCGGCGAAGTCGGCACCGAGGACGGCTTCGCCGGGGATCCCCAGCTGACGGGCGATGGCGGCACCGGTGGTGACGTCGTCCCCGGTGACCATGCGCACCCGGATGCGGGCGTCGTGGGCGCTCGCCACGGCGGCCTTGGACTCGGCCCGCGGCGGGTCGACCATGCCCACCAGACTGGTCATCCGCAGACCGGTGACCAGCGCCAGCAGGTCGCCGTCCGGGTCGAACTCCGCAGGGTCCAGGTCCCGGGTCGCAGCCGCCATCACCCGGTGGCCCTCGCCGCCCATCCGCTCGGTCTGCTCCTGGGCGCGCCGGCTCAGCTCGCCCTCCCACGGCACCGATTCCCCCGCCGAGAGCGCACTGGAGGCACGGGCCATCACCGCGGGCGCGGCTCCCTTGACGAAGCAGCGCACGACCGCCCGCCCCGAGTCGTCCTTCGCGGCGTTGAAGGTGGCCATGAACTTGTAGTCCGGGTCGAACGGCAGCGTGGCCAGCCGCGGCAGCCGTTCCCGCGTGCCGTCGATGTCCAGTCCGGCCTTGTGGCCGAGTACGAGCAGCGCCCCCTCGGTGGGGTCGCCCACCACCGTGCCGTCCACGAGCGTGGCGTCACTGGCGACCAGGTAGGGCAGGACCGCGTCCTCGATCCCGGCGGACGAGCCCGCCGCGTGGTGGATCCGGCCTTCGAGGCGGTACCCCGTGCCCGAGACCGTGTAGCGGTCCGTCGGGGTGATGACCTCCACCGCGGTCATCTGGTTCATCGTCAGAGTGCCGGTCTTGTCGGAGTTGATCGCGGAGGTGAAGCCCAGGGTCTCGACCGAGGGCAGCTCCTTCACGATCGCGTTGCGCTTCGCCAGGTTGAGGCTTCCCACGGAGAGGATCACCTGCGTCACGGTCGGCAGCGCCTCCGGGATCGCCGCGATGGCGAGCGAGACCGCGCTGATGAACAGCGTGTCCCAGGCCTGGCCGCGGGTCCGGCCCAGCGCGAACATCACGATCATCGTCAGGCCGGCCGCACCGGCGATCCACAGGGTGAGGTTGTTCAGCTCACGGGTGAGCGGCGACTCCTCCTTGGCGGTGGCCGACAGCATCCCGGAGATCTTGCCGAGTTCGGTGTCCGCGCCGGTGCCGGTGATGACCAGAACCCCGCTGCCGTGGGTGACCGGGGTGTTCATGAAGGCCATGTTGGTCTGGTCGCCGGGCCCGAGCCGCGCGGCGGGCAGCGGGGCGGACTGCTTCGCGGCGGGCGTGCTCTCGCCCGTGAGGCTGGACTCGTCGATCTGCAGCGCGCTCGCGGCGACGATCCGCCCGTCGGCCGGCACCTGGTCACCGGCGGCGATGAGCACGACGTCACCGGGGACGAGCTCCTCGGCCGGGATCTGAGACTCGGAGCCGTCCCGGCGTACCCGTGCGGTGGCCTTCATCATCGACTTCAGCGCGTTCATCGCGCTCTCGGCCTTGCCTTCCTGGCGCAGGCCGACGACCGCGTTCAGCAAGGTCAGCAGGACCAGCAGGATCGCGGTGCTCCACTGCGCGATCGCCAGCGAGACCACGGCCGCCGCCACCAGGATGATCTGCATGTAGCTGCGGTACTGGTCCACGAAGCGCAGCAGCGCGGGCCTCGCCTCCTCCTCCGGCAGGGCGTTCGGGCCGCGCTCCGCCAGCAGCTCGGCCGCCCGCGCGGCCGGGAGCCCGATGTCGGGATCCACGCCGAGGGCGCGTGCCACCTCCTGCGGATCGCGTGCGTACCAGTCCGTCCGCTCGGGCGGCTGGGCTGCGGAGGGGTCGGGTTCGGCCGTCATCTTCTCGCTGTCTCCGATCTGGATGTCCGCGCGGCTCTGCCGGCGGCCTATGCGCCCTTGCCGCCCTTCGCGCGGTGCGCGCCCGCGGAGCGCTGCTTCTTCCCGCCGGCGCGGCCGTGCCGGGCCTCGTACGGGTCGGCCGGCGCTCCTTCGGGAGCCTCCGCCTCCAGCTCCCGCCGGGCGACCAGCAGGTCCCGGCGGGCTTCCTCGCCGACCACCGGGTACTGGGGGTCGATCTTGATCAGCGTGTGGGCGAGCACCGCCGCGGCGCAGATGCGTGCGTACCACTTCCGGTCCGCCGGGACGACGTACCACGGCGCCCAGTGCGTGCTGGTGGCCGAGAGCATCTCGGAGAACGCCTCCTGGTACTCGTCCCAGTGGTGGCGCTCCCGGACATCGGCCGCGGAGAACTTCCAGTTCTTCTCAGGCAGGTCGATGCGTTTCAGGAAACGGGTGCGCTGTTCCTCCTTGGAGAGGTTCAGGAAGACCTTCACCACCTTGAACCCGTTGTCGGTGAGGTAGCGCTCCCAGTCGTTGATCTCCCGGTAGCGCCGGTCCCAGAAACGGGAGCCGAAGGTGGAGTCCGGCAGCCGCTGCCGGTCGAGGACCTCCGGGTGCACGCGCACCACGAGGACCTCCTCGTACTGCGACCGATTGAAGATCGCGATCTCTCCGCGCGAGGGCAGCCTGCGTGCGTAGCGCCACAGGTAGTCGTGGCCGAGTTCCTCGGTGGACGGCACCTTGAAGCTGCTGACACGGACGCCCTGGGGATTGACGCCGCTCATGACGTGGCGGATGGTGCCGTCCTTGCCTCCGGCATCGAGCGCCTGCAGGCACAGCAGCACCCCGTGGCTGTCCTGGGCGGCCAGCCGGGCCTGGTACTCGGCCAGCAGCGACACGCCGGCCTCCAGCAGTTCCACGCCCTCGCGCTTCTTGATCCCCGCCGTGTGCCGGGGGTCGAGCTCGCTCAAGTCCACACGCGACCCGGGCTTCACGCGCAGCGGCTTGATGAACTTCGCGATGCGTTTGGCTCGCCGGTCTGCCATGACAGGACCATCCCTCGTTCCCGTTGCGGGGCGCGGCCGATGCCGAGAGCGCCGGGTGCCGGGTGGCTCCCGGCCGCTCCGTCCCCTCGCCGCGTCGTCGGGTCAGGCCGCACGGAGCCTGGATCCGAGCCTGTGCCGCCCCACCCGGTGCCGCAACCCGGGCTTGGGGGCGCGTACGCCGATCGGGGGAACGAGAGCACTGCAGCGGCCACCGGCCGTCACGTGTCCGCGTCGCCCGTCCGGTCCGCCGTCCCGCCGCTCCAGGACCGGTACGCCGCCACGGTCATCGGCAGCGTGGGGAAGATCCGGTCCTCGCCGATGGACTCGGTGAGCCCGTACGCATCCCACTCGTCGCGCAGGTCCTGTTTGACACGGGCGGCGGCGAAGACGATGCCGCGCTCCGTCAGCTCGTCCCGCAGGGCCTCCAGCGAGTCCAGGGCGGTGATGTCCACCTCGACGTTCGCCTCGGCGTTGAGCACGAACCAGCGCACGGGAACCGGCTGCTCGGCCACGGCGGCCAGCGCCCGGCGCCGGAAGTCCTCCGCGTTGGCGAAGAAGAGCGGCGAGTCGTACCGGTAGACCAGCAGTCCCGGGACCGTCCGGGCCTCGGGATAGTCGTCGATGTCGTGCATGCCCGCCACCCCGGGTACCAGGCCGAGCACCGCGTCGTGCGGCCGCGCCACCCGGGTCAGCAGCTCGGCCACCGACAACGCCACGGCCACCAGCACGCCGTAGAGGATGTCCAGGAGGAGTACGCCGACCAGGCATCCGAGTCCGAGCAGCAGTTCCCGGCGGCGGAACGCGGCCAGCCGGCGGAAGCCGGCGATGTCGATCATCCGGACCGCGGCGTAGACGACCAGGCAGCCCAGCACTGCCGACGGCGTGTGGGAGAGCACCGGGCCGAGGAACAGCAGCACGCACACGACGACCGCGTCCGCCACGAGCCCGTACACCTGCGAGTGGGCGCCCGCGGACTTGGCCAGGGTGGTGCGGCTGGCGCTGCTGCTGACCGGGAATCCCTGCAGGACACCGGAACCGAAGTTCACCACGCCCAGCGCCAGAAGCTCCTGGTTGGCGTCCAGCCGCTCGCCGCTGCCGCGGGACTCGAAGGCGCGCGCCGTGAGGATCACGTCGGTGTAGCCCACCAGAAGCACGCCGATGGCGGGCCACACCAGCTGCTGGAACTCGCTCAGGGACGGGAAGGAGAAGGGCGGGAGCCCGGTCGGGATCTCCCCGATCACCGGGATGCCGTGCGCCTCCAGGCCGAACGCGGCGACGACCGCCGTACCCAGGGCGAGCGTCAGCAGGGGGACCGGGACGACGCGCGGCAGGAACAAGGGTGCGAGGAACAGGAAGAGCAGCGTCACGACGCTGAAGACCACCGTCGCGGGATGGGCCTGGGAGATGTTCCGCAGGAAGGAGAACAGCTGCGGGAAGAAGCGGGAACCCTCGGTCTCGACGCCGGTGAGCTTCGTCAGCTGGTCCACCATCATGATCAGCGCAACCCCGGCGAGGTAGCCGATCAGGATGGGCAGCGAGAGCAGGTCCGCGACGAATCCCAGCCGGGCGATCCAGGCGATCACGAACATGAACCCGACCATGACCGCGAGCGCCGCCGCGAGCACGGCGTAGCGCTCGGGGTTCCCGGCCGCCAGCGGTCCCACCACGCTGGCCGTCATCAGGGCGGTCGTCGACTCGGGTCCGACCGAAAGCAGCCGGGACGAGCCGAGGAAGGCGTAGACCACGAGCGCGGGCAGGATGGCCCACAGCCCGGCCACCGGATCCAGGCCTGCAACCGTCGCGTTCGCCATGACCTGCGGCACCAGGTACGCGGCGACCGTGACTCCGGCCACGAGGTCCGTACGCAGCCAGCCGCGTCGGTACGACCGGAGCACCGCCAGGCCCGGGAGGAGCCGCGCGACGCGGCGGGCACCCTCGGCGGCCGTACCGGCCGGCTGGGTCATCGGATCTCCTCCCGGACCGTGCTGGCGGACCCGCCTCGACGACGTGATTCTGACGGGCGGGCCGATCCGGACCGGGGAACCGCTCCCGGGCGGACGGGTGAAGTCACGGTTGCCTACGGGCAGGGGGCGTGTCCTGCCCGGCCGGCCCCACGTCGTGGGGTTGTTCAGGTGCGGCGGCCAGCCGGGCAGCGCGCCGCACGCCAGCCACGTCGTCACGCTCTTGTCCACCTGCGACTCCAGGACGTAAACGGCGGCGTTCGGCGGGTACTTGTGGCGGATGTCCAGCGAGATGAGGCCGGAGGCACCCGAGAAGTCCTGGACGCCCGGATTCGAGAGCCGTGCGTACACGTCCGTCGGTTAGGGGGACGAGATACACCGCGGACGCGGAGCGTCGGGTGTACAGCGCGCGGACACGGTCGGCCAGACCGGTCAGGCTGCGGGGATCCGCGGCGACGGGTTGCGCGTACGACGGCGCCTCGCCGGCCACGGCCCCCAGCACCATGAGCGGCGCGGCCGGCTCGGTGCGGGAGATGTCCGCGTAGGTGTCGAGGAGCCGGCGGATCGGCGCCCCCTCCTGGCCGACCTCCGGCAGGAGCAGGACGAAGGGCCGGCGGCGGGCGCGAAGGACCCAGAACCGGGACGGCGACGCCGCGCCGGACAGGTCGTTGAGCAGGGCCATGAGCAGCATGCGCTGGACCAGGGCCTCGTTGTTCCGGGCGCTTCCGCCCTGGGTGATGGCCAGGGCCATCCGCAGGAAGTTCCCGCCGCTGGGGCAGCGGGAGCCCACCCAGCGCAGGCAGCGGCGCCTGCTCAGCCACAGACCGTAGACCCGGCGGGGCAGTCCGACGACCAGGACCTGGATCAGCGTGAGCCAGATGTTGGCCAGGAGATTCCCGCCGACCGCGCCGGACGTGCGTGCCAGCGTTCCCAGGAGGGGCCGCCGGGTGAGGAGTTGGAGGTACAGCTCGTCCCGCAGCCGCCGGGCCCTGGCCGCGGTGGCACCGGGGCCGATGTGCAGGTCCAGGGGGGCGCGGCAGGGACGGGCCAGGCGAGATCACGCCCTGGCGGTCGCGAACGACCACCTGCCCCCCGACGGCAGTGAGTTCGGCCACGCGATCGCGGCACCGGCACGTCCGAAAAGTCGCTGTTCGAAGGTGATCATGAACGCGTAGTAATGGTTTCTCGGCCTGACCGGCCGTCCGTGACCAAAAGGAGCCACCACCATGACTCGACTTCGTACCACCGCAATGGCCCTGGCCGGTGCCGCGGCGATGTTCGCCCTGACCGCAGCGCCCGCCCAGGCCGCCCCCGGTGACGTCAGAACCTCCTGCGCGAGCGTGGTCACTCCCGCCGGCTACGTCGACGTCAGCTGGGGCTACAGCAACAGCTGCGGCACGCAGAGCTTCAGCCCGAACATCAAGCAGATCAAGCAGCTCACCGGACTGCCCGTCGGCACCGTGGTGCAGGCCTGTGCCTCCACCTACCAGCCCGACGGCTGGGTGCAGACCAGCTCGTACTACAGCAGCAGCTGCGTGTACTCGTCGAACCCGAGCTTCAACAACAACGCATGGCAGCTCAAGCGCGTCTACTGAGCCACGGGCGGCACGGATTCCGCCGGAAGGGGCGTCTGACGGGCAGGCCCCGTCAGGCGCCCCTTCGCGTGCGGACCGAGGGGCCGCTCAGCCGTGTTCGGGTGCGACCGGGTAGGGCACGAAGGTGCTGCTGTTCTCGTCGACCGCCAAGGCTCGGCCGAGCGGCGGAACCGCTCGCTGGGGGCAGTCCAGGCGTTCGCAGAGCCGGCATCCCATGCCGATGGGCGTGGCGGCGGAGGCGTTGCCGAGGTCGAGGCCGTCGGAGTAGACGAGGCGCGGGGCATGGCGGAGCTCGCAGCCGAGACCGATGGCGAAGGTCTTGCCCGGCTCGCCCCAGCCGCCGCGGTGGCGGGTGACGGCCCGGGCCGTCCACAGGTACCGCTGCCCGTCGGGCATGGCGGCCACCTGGACGTGGATGCGGCCGGGGGAGGCGAAGGCCTCGTACACGTTCCACAGCGGGCAGGTGCCGCCGGCCCGGGAGAAGTGGAATCCGGTGGCGGACTGCCGCTTGGACATGTTCCCGGCGCGGTCGACCCGGACGAAGGAGAACGGCACCCCGCGCAGCCTGGGCCGCTGCAAGGTGCTCAGGCGGTGGCAGACCGTCTCGTAGCCGACCCCGAAGTGGTCGGTGAGCCGCTCGATGTCGTAGCGGAACTCCTCGGCGGCCGTGTGGAAGACCCTGTACGGCAGGATCAGTCCGGCGGCGAAGTGGTTCGCGATGCCGATCCGGGCGAGGCCGTGTGCCGGGGAGCCCGGCGGGAAGTCCTCGGCGGCCAGCCGGTCCAGCTCCTCCCCGTACTCCAGCAGGGCCAGCTGGGTGGCCATCCGGAACGCCTGCTGGCCGGGCCTGAGCCGGCCGGACAGGTGCAGGACCCGTGCCCGCTCGTCGAAGTGGTGCAACCGGTCGCTGCCGCCGGCCAGGCGGATCCCGTGCCGCTCGGAGAGGCGTTCCTCAAGGACGCGTACGACCTCACCGGGGCGGATGCCGACCTCCTGGGCGAGGCTCTCGGCGGCGATGTCGATGTCGTGGAGGTAGTTCTGGCGGCGGTAGAAGAACTCGCGGATCTCCTCGTGCGGCGAGCGCGGTGCGCCGGATCCGCCACCCCGTCCGTCCGCCGTCTCGGCGAGCCGTTCGGCGAGGAGCTGGCCGCGCCGGCCGAGGTCGAGCAGTACGGAGGCGACGGCGGGCATCCGGGTGGCGAGTTCGGCCAGGTCGGAGGGGGAGACCCGGGCCTCCGCGACCTCGCCGGCCAGCACCTCGCGCAGGTCGGCGACGAGCCGGGTGGTGTCCCGCTCGGAGAAGAAGCCGGGGTCGACGCCGAAGGCCTCGGTCAGCCGCAGCAGCACCGGGACGGTGAGCGGGCGCGAGTCGTGCTCCATCTGGTTCAGGTAGCTGGGTGAGATGGCCAACACCCGGGCCAGGTCAGTCTGGCTCAGGCGGCGTTCCTCGCGAAGCCGCCGCAGCCGCGCTCCGGCGTACGTCTTGCCCACCCGCGTTCCCCCACCCTTCGGCCGGGTCCCAGAGTACGCAGGATTCTGCTCCTGCCGACCTTTGCAATCTTGGCAAAAGTGCGGCGGAAGATTCGCAGAAATTGGCATGTGTCCCCCGTTGATGGCACTGCGTGCCGCTGTCAGAGTCTGTCGTGCGGCCCGCCGGACCCCGGCGGCCGAGATGGCCAGTCCGGGCCAATTCGCGCCCTGACATGGGAGATCCCGGCAACCACTCTCGGTTGACCTGCATGGTTGCTCAGCTCCGCAGCCGGGCGGGGCCGGCAGCCGCAACCCTCGTTTAAGGCACACAGTGCCAAGGCTCGTCGTGACGGACATGAGTCTTGGCAGATCAAGCGACTCATGGAGACGGTGACGGTCATGGCAGAGGCGAACACGACCACGGCGGCGGCGCAGCGGCTGGAGGAGCAGTGGGCGACGGATCCGCGGTGGGAGGGTGTGGAGCGCACCCACAGCGCCGAGGACGTGGTGAGGCTGTCCGGCAGTGTCCGCGAGGAGCACACCCTCGCCCGGCGCGGCGCAGAGCGACTGTGGCGCCAACTGCACGAGCTCGACTACGTCCACGCCCTGGGCGCCCTGACCGGCGGCCAGGCCGTCCAGCAGGTCCGGGCCGGCCTCCAGGCGATCTACCTCTCGGGCTGGCAGGTGGCCGCCGACGCCAACCAGGCCGGGCACACGTACCCCGACCAGAGCCTCTACCCCGTCAACTCCGTGCCCCAGGTGGTGCGCCGGATCAACAACGCGCTGCTGCGGGCCGACCAGATCGCCACCTCCGAGGGCGGCGCGGACACCACCGACTGGCTGGCCCCGATCGTCGCCGACGCCGAGGCCGGCTTCGGCGGCCCGCTCAACGCCTTCGAGCTGACCAAGGCGATGGTCGCGGCAGGTGCGGCCGGCATCCACTACGAGGACCAGCTGGCCTCCGAGAAGAAGTGCGGCCACCTCGGCGGCAAGGTCCTCGTCCCCACCTCCCAGCACGTCCGCACCCTCAACGCAGCCCGGCTGGCCGCCGACATCGCCGACGTGCCGACCCTGATCATCGCCCGTACGGACGCCCTGGCCGCGAACCTTCTCACCAGCGACGTCGACGAGCGCGACGCGCAGTTCACGACGGGAGAGCGCACCGCCGAAGGCTTCTACCGGGTGCGCAGCGGCATGGCGCCCGTCATCGCCCGCGGCCTGGCCTACGCCCCGTACGCCGACCTCATCTGGGTAGAGACGGGCACCCCTGACCTCGCCCAGGCCCGCGAGTTCGCCGAGGCCGTCCACGCGCAGTACCCGGATCAGATGCTGGCGTACAACTGCTCCCCGTCGTTCAACTGGAAGGCCGCCCTGGACGACGACCAGATCGCCAAGTTCCAGCGCGAACTCGGCGCCATGGGCTACAAGTTCCAGTTCATCACCCTCGCCGGCTTCCACTCCCTCAACCACGGCATGTTCGACCTCGCCCGCGGCTACGCCGAGCACGGCATGACCGCGTACGTGGACCTCCAGGAGCGGGAATTCGCCGACCGGCAGCACGGGTTCACCGCCGTCAGGCACCAGCGCGAGGTCGGTACCGGCTACTTCGACCTGGTCTCCACCGCCGTCAACCCGGCCTCCTCCACCACCGCGCTGACCGGCTCCACGGAGGAGGAGCAGTTCCACTGAACCGCCCTCCGGCGTCCACCCGGTACGCCGGCCGGCCGAACGGGTGGCCGGGCGACCCGTCCCCGCCCGCCCCCGCTCCCTTCCCAGCCCAGGAGAAAGCCGATGACCGCCAGCGCCCCGACCCGCTCCCTCCGCGTCCTCGCGTACCCCGGGGACCGCCACGACGAGATCCTCACCCCCGACGCCCTGGAGTTCCTCGCCCGGCTCGACGCGGTCTTCGAGCCCCGGCGCCTGGAGGTCCTCAAGGAGCGACGCCGTCTGGCGGACCGGCTCGCCGCCGGCTCACCCCTGGATTTCCCCCTCGCCACGTCTTCCGTCCGCGCGGACCCCGACTGGCGGGTGGCCCCGCCGGCACCCGGCCTGACTGACCGCCGAGTGGAGATCACCGGCCCGCCGGACAGGCGGACGGCCGTCAACGCGCTGGGTTCCGGCGCGCAGGTGTGGATGGCGGACTTCGCGGACGCCACCGCACCCACCTGGGACAACGTCATCGGCGGTCAGCTGAACCTGCTCGATGCCTGCCGGGGCCGCATCGACTCCACCACAGCCGGGGGCAAGGAGTACCGCCTCGCGGCGCAGCCCGCGACCATCATGGTCCGGCCCCGCGGCTGGCACCTCGTCGAGGAGCACCTCCAGACCGGGGGGCGCGCAGTGTCCGCCTCGCTGGTCGACTTCGGGCTGTACTTCTTCCACTGCGCGCAGCGGCAGATCGGCGCCGGGCACGGGCCGTACTTCTACCTGCCCAAGCTGGAGAACCGCTTCGAGGCCCGGCTGTGGAACGACGTCTTCCTGCTCGCCCAGGACCTTCTCGGCATTCCCCGCGGCACGATCCGGGCCACCGTGCTCATCGAGACGATCACTGCCGCGTTCGAGATGGAGGAGATCCTCCACGAGCTGCGCGAACACTCCGCCGGCCTCACCGCCGGCCGCTGGGACCACCTGTTCAGCCTGATCAAGACCTTCGGGCACCGCACCGACTTCCAACTGCCCGACCGCACCGAGGTCACGATGACGGTGCCCTTCATGCGGGCCTGGACCGAACTGCTGGTCCGTACGTGCCACAAGCGCGGCGCCCACGCCGTCGGCGGCATGGCCGCCCACGTCCCGAGCGGGGACCCGGCGGCGAACGAGGCGGCGCTGGCCAGGGTCCGTTTCGACAAGGAGCGGGAGGCCGAGAACGGCTTCGACGGCTCGCGGGTCGCCCACCCCGGCCTGGTCCCCGTCTGCCGCGAGGCCTTCGACGGCGTCCTGGGGGACCGGCCCCACCAGCTCGACCGCATGCGCGACGACGTCGCCGTCACCGCCGCCGACCTCCTCGCGGTCCGCCGCATCGGCGCGCCGCCCACGGCGCAAGGGGTGCGTGCCAACGTCGCCGTCGCCCTCCGCTACTTCGACGCCTGGCTGCGCGGCCACGGGGTCGTGGCCCTGTACGGGCTGATGGAGGACGCCGCGACCGCCGAGATCGCCCGCGTCCAGCTGTGGCAGTGGCTGCGCCACCGGACCGTCGGTCGCGAGGAGCTGATCGCCGTCCTCGACGAGGAATGCGCGGCGTTCGCCGCGCAGCAGCCCGGCGCCCTGGTCTCGCAGGCCAGGGCCGTCCTGGAACGGACGGCCCTGGGCCGCGACCTGCCGGCCTTCTTCACCCCCGACGCCTACAGCCGCCACCTCGTCCGCCGCCAGGAGGTGCGGTCGTGAGCACCGCCATCAGGAGGGTCGGGGTGGTCGGCGGCGGCCGGATGGGCGCCGGCATCGCCGAGGTCTGCGCCCGCGCCGGACTGGACACCGTCGTCTGCGAAACCGACGCCACTGCCGCCCGCGCGGCCCGCGAGCGCGTGGCCGTCTCCCTCGAACGCGCCGTCCAGCGAGGCAAGCTGGACCGGCTCTCCGCGGAGGACGCCCTCACCCGGCTCGTGTTCACCGGCAGCTTCGACGACCTGGCCGACCGGCAGCTCGTCATCGAGGCCGTGACCGAGAACGCCGGGATCAAGACCGAGACCTTCACCGCCCTCGACAAGGTCGTCGCCGATCCGGAGGCGATCCTCGCCACGAATACCTCTTCCCTGCCCGTCATGCGCCTGGGCATGGCCACCGGCCGGGCCGACAGGGTGATCGGCCTGCACTTCTTCAACCCGGTCCCCGTCCTGCCGCTGGTGGAGGTGGTCTCCTCGCTGCACACCACCCGGGAGACCGCGGAGACGGTGGAGGCGTTCGCCCGCGACACCCTGGGCAAGACGGCGATCCGCTCCCAGGACAGGGCCGGCTTCGTCGTCAACGCCCTTCTCGTCCCGTACCTGCTCTCGGCCATTCGGATGGCCGAGTCCGGCTTCGCCACTGCGGCCGACGTCGACGCGGGCATGGAACTGGGCTGTGCCCACCCCATGGGACCGCTCAAGCTGGCCGACCTGATCGGCCTCGACACGGTCGCCGCGATCGCGGAATCCCTCTACGACGAGTTCAAGGAACCCCTCTGCGCGCCGCCCCCGCTGCTGATGCGCATGGTGCAGGCGGGCCTGCTGGGCCGCAAGACCGGCCGGGGGTTCCACACGTACGACCGGTGCTGATGAGGGACCGGGCGGCGCCGCCGGGCTGAGGGGCCCGGCGGCGCGACGAGCCGGACGACCAGGGCTTCGGCGCGGCGCACCTCGACTACCACGGAGCGGCGCACGCCTACTGGCTCGGGATCGGGAACTTCGGCGGGGGCGCGTGGTCGGACACGGATCCGGGCCCCCGGCTGACGGAGAACGACAAGCGCGGGGTCGGCAAGGACAGTCTCGTGGGAGAGGTGTTCCACGCGGCTGCTGACCTGGAGTTCGGTGAGCCGGCACCCTTCAGCGGAACTCGAGCGGAAGTTGTGCTCGGTCGCGCTCTGGAGAACGTGCGCCGAGAGTCCGTCGAGATCTCGGCTTGTCCATGTCGCAGCTGGCCATCGCGTGGGTGCTGCGCAACCCGAACGTCGCGTCCGCGATCGTCGGCGCGACCAAGCCCGAGCAGATCGCTCAGAGCGCCTCGGCCTCCGGGATCGAGCTGGATGACGAGGCCGTCGAGCGCATCGACCGTATCCTTGAGCCGATCATCGAGCGCGACCCCGGCAAGACTCCCGCGCACCCGTCCGACTACTGCGACTGACAAGGCAGCAGAACAGCCGTGAGCTCCACGTCGATTCGCTTGATCGAGCCCTCCGACGGCCCCGTACTCGCCGGCCTGCTCTCCCGGGACAGGCAGGCGTACGCGCGCTGGCTGCCCGCGAGGCCGGCAGAGTTCTACACGCCCGACGGGCAAGCCTCGGTCGTCGAATCCCTTCTGGCCTCCCATGACAAGGGGCTCACGTGGCCCGGCGTCGTGGTCTCCGATGAGACCGTCATCGGGCAAGTCACCATCAGCTCGATCCTGCGCGGCCCGTTCCAGAAGGGATTCCTCGGCTACTGGGTCTCCTCTGTCCATCAGGGACTCGGGCACACGAGCCGCGCCGTCGGCCTGGCACTGCGGATCGCCGAGGACGAGCTGAACCTGCATCGGCTGGAGGCACACACCCAACTGGAGAACCTCGCGTCCCAGGCGATCCTCCGCAAGCACGGATTCAGTTCCTGGGGCATCGCCCACGACCACTTCTACGCCGACGGTGCATGGCGCGATGAAGTTTTCTGGGAAAGGAAACTGACCGGCCGGCTCGCCCCCTAGCGGTGGTTTGCGGGGGTGGGCCGGCGGTCTGAGGCCCCGAGATCGAGCAGCGCCTTCCGGACGTCCCCACCGCGTCTCGGCGGGGGCCGACGGGCCGTCAGCCCCGGAAGCGTGCTTCGAGGTTCTCGACGAGACCGTCGATCACGCCGTCGGGTGACGGGCTGTAGTGCGGTACGGCCCATCGCGTGATCCTGGCGTCGATGAGCGTGGGCCGGCCTGAGGCCAGGGCCGCGCGGAACGCCTCCTCGAACTCATCGAGCGTCTCCACGCGGTAGCCGTCAGCGCCGCAGGCACGCGCGTACGCGGCGAAGTCCGGGTTCTGGAACTCGACCAGGCCGGATTCGGCGTACGTGACCATCTGGAAGAGTTTGATCAGCTTGAACTCCCCGTCGTTGAAGATCACCCAGATGACGGGGATCTCGTGCTCGACGGCGGTCATCAGCTCGAAACCGGACAGCGAGTAGCATCCGTCGCCGCAGCCCACGACAACGGTCCGGTCCGGGTGGGCGACCTTCAGGCCGATGGCTCCGTTGACGTGTCCGGCCATCGGCCCGAAGGAGCCGGCCTTGCGGAAGTTCTGCCCCTCTTCGAGCTCCACGTAATACCCGAGCCACGCCAGATGGGCGCCCGCGTCGGCGAGCAGAACTCCCTGTGGCGGCAGCATGCGCCCGATGGACTGCGCGAGTTCTCCGGGGTGGATCTTCCCCGTCAGGTGGATGATCTTCCGGGCCTCGTAGTCCCGGCCGTCGACCTCGACCGCCGGTACCTCGCCGACCATCCGCTCCAGCGCGTCGACCAGGGCGGACACCGCGGGGCGCGCGTCGGACAAGAGGGTGTGGTCGGGCTTGTAGGCCTTGTGGAACTCGCCCTCGGAGATGTTCACATGAATGAGCACCTTGTCCTCGAACAGGTCCTCGCGGTAGTTGAACGTAGCGTGCTGATTGAGGGAATTGCCGATGCACAGCACGACGTCGGCCTGGCGGAAGGCCTTCCACGCACTGGAGTGGCCGCTGTCGGCGAAGACACCGACCGCGAGCGGGTGTCCCTCGGAGACGATGCCCTTGCCGTCCAGAGTGGTGAGCAGGGGGATCTGGAACCGCTCGATCAGCCGCTTGATCTCCGCTCCCGCCCCGCTCCGCACCGCGCCGAATCCGACGAGCGCCACGATCCGCTTTCCCCGTGCCAGGGCGTCCGCCAGTACCGCCGCGATCTCCGCCACCCGCGCCGGGTCCGGAAGGACCGGCTTCACGTCGAGCTTCAGCGGCCGGAAGTTGGTGACCTCGACGCCTCGGTGGGTCAGGTCCTCGGGCACGTGGATGTGCACGGGCCCGGGCCTTCCCTCGAATGCGATGTTGACCGCTTCCTCAAGGACGTCGCACGTGTCGGCGATGTCGGTGAGCAGGAAGGACTTCTTGGTCGTGGCCGCGAACATGGCCTGGGAGTCGGGCGTGCGGTTCACTCCCGAGGTCTCGTTGAGTGAGCCCCAGCCGCGCCATCCCATGCTTGCGTACCCCGAGACGGCCAGGACCGGATAGGAGTCGGACAGGGCCACGGCCAGCCCCGAGAACAGATTGAACGCGCCCGGCCCGGCCGTCGCGAAGCAGAAGCCCAGCCGGTTGGTGTACATGGCATAGCCGCACGCCATGAAGGACGCGGCCTGCTCGTGTCGGGTGATGACCGGCCGGATCTGTCGCGAGTGCTTCAACGCCAGCATCAGACCGGCCGCGTTCTCCCCGGCACCGCCGAAGGCTGCTCGTACCCCGATGCCTTCCAGTCCCTTGACGATGGCCTCGTAGACTCTCATCGGGTCTCCTTTACCCGTCCCAGCGCGAAGCGTGACGACGGTGGGCTTCGGTCAGGCCGTCGCGGAAGAACCGGTCGTAGTATTCGGATTCGACGTGGTGTGCCTGCAGCCAGACGCCGGGTACATGGATGGCGTCGGTGTGTGCCGGAAACCGCCCGTGGGTCTCGTGGATGTACACGCAGATGTCCCGCGCACATTCGATCACTTGCCGGTCGTACTCACTGGCCTCAGCGAGGTACCGCTGTGCGTAGTCGTCCTTGTAAATGCGGGTGAACACGTCCTTGTCCGCGTAGATGCCGTTCTCCCCGAACTTGGAGCGGACGACGGAGTCGACGGCGTCGCCCATCGACGGGTAGTTGGGCGGGCAGGCGCCCTTGATGAGGTGATCACCGCCGGCCCGCAGTCCCACCGGGTGGGCGCGCAGCTCGGCGTACTTCGGCAGCGGCACCTGCCAGCGCAGGATGTCGGCAGGGCGGAACTTCGGCGTGACGAAGTCGAAGCCCAGCATGCGGCCGTACGTGCGCGAGAACTTCGGGTCGCCCAACATGATCTGGGGGCTGACCGTCGCGTGGATCCACGCACCGAGTCCCATGGCGTCGGCGACCAGCATCATGTTCTGCAGCAGCAGGTCGGCTTCGACCTGGGTGCGCATCGGCCCCAGAGAACCGAGCGGCAGCTTGATGGCGGAGTTGAGGAAGCCGCTCCTCACCCACTTCCGTACCCCGGCCGGGCGGTAGAAGTTGCGGTCGTCGACGAGCGTGGGCCGGGCTCCCTCGGGCTGGGTGAGCAGGTACATCAGCGCGTTGATGTACTGATGGGAGAGATCGACCACCGGCAGGAAGAGCGTGGTGCCCGGGAGATTGGACAGGAACCGGTTCGAGTCGAGGTACGCAGGGAAGTCGCGCATCCCCTCGGCGACGTCCAGGCGGCGGTCCAGTACCCGTACCTTCGACTGGCGGGCACGCTCGATCAGCGTGTCGGGATCGAAGGCCTGGACTGGCGAAGGAGGCAGCTTCCTCAGGTAGTACGTCCCACTGTCGTTGATCATGAAGAAGTGGGTGCCCTGCGCGTTGTCGGGACTGCCGGCGGTTCGCCCCGTCATGTTCAGGTTCGGCTTGGCCATGATGGGTTTGTGATCGCGCGGGTCCTCGAAGGGACGGTCGGGCATGGTGAGTCCCGAGGAGCCGGTGAGGGCGATCAGCACCGCCTCCTCCAGCTCGCCCAGCGGCTCCGGCCGGTGCGCGGACCGATGGCTCATCGACCCGGCCGGCACGGACGCTCCCCTGCTGACGCGGTGGGTGCGCCGCTTGAAGACCGTCTCCCACAGAGGACGGGAAAGAAGGGCTTCCAGGCCGGGGTGGCCTGCACCTGCACGGTCGGGTGCGGACATGGCCTTCTCCCGCTCAGCCGCGGCCGGGGCCGCTGTTGTTCCGGACGGGCTGGACCGGGCGCCAGGGCGTGAACGCTCCGGCCGCGCGTGGCAGGATGGCCGCCAGCTCGGGGCAGTGCCGCAGGATGACGCTCGTCATGCCGTTGCGTTCGATCCAGTCCATGCCGAGGGGCGTGTAGAGCTCTGGCCGGAAGTCGACCGTGAGGAAGCGGTCGCTCTGCAGCCGTCTGCTGGCCATCAGGATGAAGACGCGGAACGCGGTGTCGCTGAAGCCGAAGCCCGTGGGCGGATTCTCGGCGAAGAGCCCCACCATGGTGTCGATGTCGTCCACCGAGCGGTAGACGTCCCGAAGCCGCGCGACCGTCTCCGGATCGGGGGAGAGGTCCTCGAACCGCCGGATCCGCGGCTTGTGCAGGCCGGCGCGGAAGTCGTTGTAGCGCGGGACGCCGCGGCGCCGGGTGCGCACCAGGTCGACCACGGAGAGATCGATCACCTCACCGTCCCGCTTGAACGCTTGCAGGGAGCGGGGGAAGTTGTGCAGGGTGATCGCCCCTGGGTGGGCGATTCCCAGCGAGTACAGGGTGTTCACCAGACCGGTCTTGCGGATGAGCGGCTCCGCGGCGGCGCCCTGGATGTCGGTGAAACCCAGGGTGTCGAGCCGACGGCCGAACCGGTGGTCGATGAGCTCGTAGTCGTCGGGGATCAGGGGGTGCATCCGGTAGACGGTGACGAACTCCTCCGTGAGGGAGTACGGGGCGCCGTGGTGGTCGGGCAGCGTCTTGGGGATGCCTTTCTGCCCGTTCGCCTCCAGCAGCCAGACGCCCAGCTGGTCGAGCCAGTTCTTCGGCGGTCCCTGCCAGTTGGTCTTCATGCCGATGTCCAGCGTCTTGGTGGCGAGGATCGCGGGAGTCCACTCGATCGTGTGGATCTTCGCGATCAAGGCGGAGACAACCAGCCGCGCAGTGTGGTACACCCGATCCTCGTCCATGCGCGGATACTCGTGCCGCAGGGCTTCGCACACCGCGTTGTGCTCACGGGCGAACAGGGTGTGCATGGCGCTGAGGCCCAGCCACCAGTTGTCGGTGAATCCGGTGAGCGGGATACCGTTCGAGCCGTTCGGTAGATGCCCCTCCTCCAGTCGGAGCCCGGCGCCGCCATCGGGTTCACGAAGCGACATCGCGACGGACCGGTTGCTGCCGTAGAGCTCCGAACCGTCCCACCAGTGCGACACGCCGCTGGCGAAGAGGATCGGCGGCCGCCCGCTGCCGGCTGGATTCACCGCCTCGTCCTCGCCGAAGCGCATCACCTTCTCCCGCGGTCCGCCCGGGGTGTTCTGCCAGCTGTCGCCGGGCGGCAGTGGCACGTCGACGCTCTTGGCGGCGACGGGAAGCCTCTTGTGGTTGACCCAGTCGTGCACCTGGAACTGGATCCACGCGGCGGCGATGATGTTCAGCGACGTCGCGGGGATGAACACGTCACGCTGGAGCAGTTGCCTGCTGACGGTCACCGGATTGGGGGTGTCGAACTGGTCCGGGCGGTAGACAGGGGGCATGGTACGGCCGAACGTCGCGCCGACAGCGCCCATCCGCGGCGCCGACAGATCGTTGTAGGTGCCGTCGTAACTGCGCCTGACCAGCAACTCTTCGTCGAGCGGGGTCTCCACCGGCTGGGCCTCGGGCGGAGCCTCATGGGCTTCGGTGTCGATGAGGTTGTGTCGGCGCAATGTCTGTCGGAACGCCATGAGGTTGAGCAGGCCGAGGGGGGTGGGCAGCCGGTGCCATGGGACGAAGCGGTTCACGGTGCGGAAGGCGGCCCGAAGTGGTGCCCCGAGCAGAGTGTTGCGCCGTGGCTCGACGGTCAGGAAGCGGTGCCCCAGGCGGTGAGCGCTGCTTGCCTCGTAAGCGAGCTTGCGGGCACGGTTGAGGTTGCCCAGGGGGCGGAAGCTCTCGGTGGTGTGCCACGGGTTGAATGCCAGCAGGTCGACCCGCGACGCGCAGGCGCGGGCTTCGGCGGTGTGGATGTCCTGGCGCGGGATGGTCAGCGTGGCCACTGGCAGGACGGGCGTGTCCTCCTCCCTCCACTCAGCCGCGCCGTCCTCGATGGCGGTGCGCCGGGCGTCGACGTAGCGCTGCACGCAGAGCTCGAAGACGACATCCGTCTGACGCAGCCGCTGTGAAAGCTCACGCCGGAGGCGATCGGGATCGGTGGGCGGGGTTGCCGGGGCTGGT
This sequence comes from Streptomyces sp. NPDC097981, assembly GCF_040302565.1. Lineage (NCBI taxonomy): Bacteria > Bacillati > Actinomycetota > Actinomycetes > Kitasatosporales > Streptomycetaceae > Streptomyces > Streptomyces sp. NPDC097981. The sequence goes on along the minus strand of NZ_JBEORW010000004.1, from coordinate 138,154 downwards.
GAGGTGTCTGCGGCCGGCCGCAGCAGATAGCGCACGGGTCCGGAGTCGCCCCACAGGATCGCGCCGCGGCTCCAGTACGTCTCCAGCGCCAGACTGGACACCGTGCGCCTGGTTCCCGCGACGACGTTGCGCCGCATGCGGGCAGCCGTGGACCAGCCGACCGCCAGGGGCAGCTTGACGAACAGGGCGAACCCTTTGCCGAGCCGCGAGTCGGCGCCCGCCATGGCCTGCGCGAAGGCGACGAACTCACGTGCGTTGCCGGCATGGGAGACCGGGAAACTCGTCATCAGCAGATCGTGGGTCTCGTCGGGGCCCACCTCGACCCGCAGCGCCGCCCCGCGTAGATCGGGTGCGAAATCGGGCTGACGGACACCACTCGCGTTGGACAGCCGCACCGTGACCGGGTACTCGGCTCCGGGCGTGGCGAAACCCGTCCGCAGGGTCTCGGGGAGGTCGTCGTGGAACCTCAGACGGGCGTTCTCCACGCCGAGGACCGCCTTGGCATGGAAGGTCCGTTCGAGAGCGGGGGAGCCGCTGCGTTTCTTCACCTTCAGCTGTACTCGAAGGAGGTCACCTGCGAGTCGCTCGAAGTCCAGCCGTTCGGCCTCCGGGCTGCCTCCGACGTAGCGCTCGTACCGCTCGGCCTCGTCCATGCGCGCCTCTTCGCGAAGGGGGTTTTCCGTGCACTCCGCACGACGTTGCCCTACCTCTGGGACGGTGTCGTGCGGAGCGAGGCAGACGGGCGAAGGAAGCCCCCCGCGTGATCAGGGCCTCGGGGGCAGGGGAGAAGGGCGAAGGCCCAAACACGGTTGATCCGCCCCAGTCTCTCCCCTGGGCCGGACGCGTGATGTTGGGCCGCCGACGGTTGTACCTGTCAGTCGGCAGGTGCCTGAATGGACCGAGGACTGACGCCTTTCATCAAGGAGCTTGCATGCCACGGGTCGAAGTGAACGACGTTGGGCTCTTCTACGAGGTCGGAGGGGACGGCGATCCGCTGGTCCTGGTCCACGGCTCCTGGGCCGATCACAACCACTGGGCCCCGGTCCTCCACCCTCTGGCGCTGAGGTTCCGCGTGCTGGTCTACGACCGGCGCGGACACAGCCAGAGCGAACGTCCGCCGCAGCAGGGCTCGCGGTTCGAGGACGAGGAGGACCTGGCTGCGCTGATGGAAACAATGGGGTTCGCACCGGCCTATGTCGCGGGGAATTCCTTCGGCGCATCGGCGGCACTCGGCCTGGCCGCCCGGAGGCCCGAGCTGTTCCGGGGCGTCATCGCCCACGAGCCCCCGCTCATGGGCATCGCGGCCGACGATCCGCAATTGCGACTGCTGATGGCGGCCACCGGCGAGAAGATCGGATCCGTCCTCGCCCACCTGCGTGACGGAGAGACGCTTGCGGGGACCCGCCAATTCGTGGAGGAGGTCGCCCTCGGTCCCGGCGCCTGGGACCAGCTTCCGGACGAAGTCCGGGAAACGTTCCTCACCAACGCCCCGACCTTCCTCGACGAGCAGGCCGACCCGCAGTGGGCGAGTCTCGACGTAGAGCGTCTGTCCGGCTACACCGGTCCTGCGCTGCTGACGAAGGGCACCGAGAGCCCGCCCTGGTTCGAGTCGATCGTCTCCCGGCTTTCGGAGGCCCTGCCCGAGTCGAAGGTCCACACGTTCGAAGGGGCCGGGCACATCCCCCACGTCACGCACCCGACGGCGTACGCAGACCGGGTCGTGGCCTTTGCCGATGAGACCCGCAAGTCTTCGTAGACCGTGCGGCACCCCGATGTGACCGGGTCGGCGCCCCGGCTCACTGCCAGGCGCGGGTGGGGGCGTGGGTGCGCCTGACCACCGGACGCAGCCTCCGTGCTCCGCGCGTTCTCCGGCACGCTCCGCAAGGCCGTGCCATCCAGCCTGACGGGCGGCGGCGCCCGGGCCGTGCCTGTCGGTCAGGCCGTGTCGTCTTCCATACGGACGGGGATTCGTCCGGCTGCTTCGAGCCGGGACAGTCGCTCGTGTTCCCGGGAGGCCCAGCGTCGGACCCGGTCGGGCTCCAGTGGGGTGCCGTGCCCGACGTGGAGTCTGGTGGGGTTCAGGTCGAGCATCCTCCGCAGGCTGGCGAGGTTGAGCAGCGGGTCGTCGTGGAAGGGAGGATTGGCCGGCCGGCCCCGGACGAGACCGAAGAAGGAGTTCGCGATCAGGTCTCCTGCGACGAGGTCTCCTTGGTCGGTGAGGACGGAGACCGATCCGGCGGTGTGTCCGGGGGTGGGCATGATGCGCGCAGCGATCCCGAAGTCCTCCAGGCCGGTCTCGCCGGTCACGAGTACGTCGGGTTCGAACGGTTCGGCCTGGACGTGCAGGTCCTTGTTCCTGGCCATGAGGCGGCCCATCGGGCCGGTGGGCAGGTAGGGTTCGCGGACCCGGCCGGTTCGGAAAGGACCTAGGTCGGCAATGTGTCCCGCTACCGGTGCCCCGGTCAGCCGGTGCAGTTCGGCAGCGGAGCCGAAGTGGTCGATGTGGCCGTGCGTGACGATGATCAGCGCCACGTTGGTGGGGTCCACACCGTGTGCGGCGACCTGCTCGTGGATCCTTCGGCCGCTGCCGGGTGTCCCCGCGTCGACGATGACGGGCTGGCGGCCCAGCAGCAGGTATGCGTTGATGTTGTGCCGGCCCATGACCGGGATCGGGACGACCTTGGTTCGGGACACCGTTTTCTCCCTGGTGGTGTTGGTTGACGCCGCTCGGGCGGGCATGGCTGTCTTCCGCCGCGCGGTGGTCTGCGGGCGGTCGGGGGTGGGGACGGGCTGGGCTCAGCGGAAGCGGCGCCGGTATTGGGCGGGGGTGGTCCCGAGGCGGCGCCGGAAGGAACGGTGCAGGCTCTCCACGGAGCCCAGGCCGCTGATGGCGGCGATCTCGGGCAGGCCGTGGGTACTGTCCTGGAGCAGCCCGCGAGCGGCCTCCAGCCGGGCGGACTCGACGTACGCGGCCGGGGTGGTGCCGGTGCGCCGGTGGAACAGCCGGGAGAAATGGCGCACGCTCAGGTGCAGCCGTGCGGCCAGGGCTTCGGCGGAGAGATCCTCGGCGAGGTGCTCACCGATCCACATGCGCAGGTCGTCCATCCGGTCGCCGGGGGCAGCCGGAGGTGCGAGCGGGACACTGAACTGGCTCTGGCCGCCGGCGCGTTTGACGTACATGACCATCGTGCGGGCGGCGGCCAGGGCGAGTTCGGGTCCGTGGTCCTCAGTGACCATGGCCAGCGCCATGTCCATCCCCGAGGCGATACCGGCGCAAGTCCAGAGACGGCCTTCCCGGATGAAGATCGGGTCCGGATCGACGGTGACACCTGGGTGGTCGGCGGCCAGCCGCGCGGCCGTCTGCCAGTGGGTCGTGGCGGACAGGCCGTCCAGTACGCCCGCCGCTGCCAGCAGGTGCGCGCCCGAGCAGACAGAGCCCATCCGGTGTGTTCCAGGCGCCGCTTCACGCAGCCAGTTGATGATCCCGCTGTCGAGCACCGGCTCCACCCCGTGGTCGCCCACGCGGACGGCACCCGACACGAGCAGGGTGTCCACGTTGCCGTTCACCTCGTCCAGCGTCAGGTCGGCCATCAGCCGGATCCCGCTGGAGGTGGCCACCGGTTCACCATCGGCGGTGGCGATGCGGACGGTGTAGCCGGGCCGGCCGGTGCCGGCGACCCGCGTGGCGACCGAGAACACCTCGGCCGGACCCGTGACGTTGAGCAGTTCGACGCCGGGGAAGGCGGCGATGACGACCCTGTGCGGTTGGAGCATGTGCCGATCATTTCGCCCCGCCGCGAGGGCCGCAATGACCACGTTCTGTCAGATCCGGACACGGGTACGCCGTCAGGCTCCAGGACCGGGCTCATCGAGCAGTGACCGCATGAGCGCCTTCAACCTCGCCTTGCCGTCCCGGCCTGCAAGCCGGGAGGCCCCGCCGTCGCGGAGGCCATGAAGGAGGTTGGCATCGACGGTGGCGACGCCTGAAACGCAACGGGGTTCGCTCAGGGTTGCCGGCCGATTACGCCAAGTGTCTCAAGGTCCAGGGGTGGCCCCGATCCGTGCGGCTTGCGCTCGGGCATCAGTCGTCACGACACCACCGACGCCGGCTCCGACCCGCCGTTTCAGCCCTGTGGAGGCATGCGGCAGCGGCGGCTAGGGTGAGGTGAGGAGGCTGTGGGAGAGCCAGGAGCCGTGATGCGTGGACCCCGTCCTGAGCCGCCCGACAGTGTTCAGGAACTTCTGGTCGCACTCGGACAGCTCGTCGATCAGGCCCTGGAACGGATGGAGTACCAGCGGGCCAGGGTCGAGCTGGCCATGGCTTTGCAGCGCCATATGCTCCCGCCCGGGCTGCCGAAGTTGCCCGGGCTGCATCTGGCCGCCAGGTACGCGCCGTCACGAGGCGGTCTGGACGTGGGCGGCGACTGGTACGACGCCTTCGTCATGCATGACGGGTCACTGGGGCTCACGGTGGGCGATGTGCAGGGCCATGATGTGGAGGCCATCGCCTTCATGGGGCAGGTGCGTACCAGCCTGCGCGCCCTCGCACAGGCGACGAGCGACACCCGCGAGGTGCTGGGCCGCGCCAACGATCTGCTGATCGCCATGGGGTGTGGCCTCTTCGCGACGTGCTGTTTCCTTCGTTTCGACCCGGTCAGTCGCGATCTGACGGACTCCAGGGCCGGCCATGTCCCGATGGTCTGGGCCACAGCCGGAGGCCGCTACGGCGTAGCACTAGACCGCGGCGGGCCGCCGCTCGGCATCGTGCCGGGTGAGCGGTATCCGGTGACCCACCGGCGTCTGACAGAGGCAGGGGTTCTCGTGCTGTTCACCGACGGAGTGGTGGAAGGCCCGCACTACCCGATGGAGTCCGGTCTGGCCGAGGTGGTCAAACTGGTGCGCGCGGGGTTCGACGCCGATCCCGACGTGCTGGCCTCCGCCGTCGTCAAAGTGGCCGACCTGACGGGACACCGCGACGATGCCGCTGTCCTCGTCGTCCGCTACGACGGCCCGCAGGAGCCGGCCTGACCGATGAGCGTCGCTGCGGTCGCCGGTGGCGGGATCTGGGTGCAGACTGCTGTCGTGCGCAGCGCAGAGATGGGTCGTCACGGGTCCACCGCTCTGCGCATCCTCGCCGTCGCCGCCGTCTACTACGGGGCCGCACGGGTCGGCCTTCTCCAGGAGCTGGTGCGTGACCAGGTCACCCCCCTGTGGCCGCCGACCGGCGTCGCGCTGGCCGGGCTGCTCCTGCTGGGGCTGCGCGTCTGGCCGGGGATCGCACTGGGTGCGTTCCTGGCCAATGTGTTCCTCGGACCGTCGTTGATCTCCGTACTGGCCATCACCGCGGGCAATACCCTGGCGCCGGTCTGCGCCTGTCTGATGTTGCGCAGAGCCGGGTTCAGGAACGAGCTGGACCGCCTGCGGGACGTACTGGCGCTGGTCTTCCTCGGCGCGCTCGCCGGGATGTTGATCAGTTCGACCATCGGCAGCGGCGTACTGGTCCTCTCCGGAGCACTGGATGCGGGTGACTTTTGGCCGACATGGTCGGTGTGGTGGACCGGTGACGCGATGGGAATCCTTGTCGTCACACCCTTCCTGCTCGTGCTGCGCAAGGCCCGGTGGCCGTTGCGGGCAGGCCCCGGCCGATGGGTCGAGGCGGTGGCGCTGGCACTCGGTACAGTTTTCGTCACGCTCTTGGTGACGCGCACGCCCGATTCGAACTTGCTCTTCCTCGTCTCGCCGTTCTTGATCTGGGCGGCATTCCGCTTCCGGCTGCCCGGCGCAGCGCCGTGCGCGCTCGTGGTGTCGACGCTGGCGATTATGGCTGCCGCCGGCGACAGAGGCCCATTCGCCGGCGCGGACGTCTTTGCCGACATGGTCACGCTCCAGGCCTTCAACGGCACGACGGCGCTGACTGCTCTCCTTATCGCGGCCGTCATCACCGAACGCGACAGAACCCATGAGGAGATCAAACGGGTCTGCGAGCGGCTTACGGAGCTGGTGGCCCGGATGGAGCCGCGGCCCGAGTCGTACGAGTACCCGCCCGAGAACTATCCGCCGCCATGACACCCCGGTGGGGTAGTTCCGGCGCTTGACCGTGCCCAAGCGGCTCAACCTGCGGATCGGCGACCTTGAGTTCGGTACGTGTCCGAAGGGGCGGGCGCCTGGACTGGGCAGCATCCGGTCCAGGCACCCGACTCCATGGCTCTAGAAGAAGCCGAGCTTCTTCGGGGAGTGCGAGACGAGGAGGTTCTTCGTCTCCTGGTGGTACGGCAGTTGCACCCATGTTGACCAGGGAAAACGGCATCACCTGCAGCCTCCTGTAGGGGGCTGGTCCGGAAATGGTCCGGATCTTGGTTCACGTGGCGCCCGGGACTGGCGGGCGTCGGCGAGGGCCAAGCCCAACGGGCTGGCCACCTGGGTAGAACAACCCCGGCCCAGTATCAACGCCCTCGGCTGGCGGTACCCGGCGCTCCCGCGGTCCCCCACACTCCCCGTCGTGCATCTGCGCGCCCCTCCCCGCCAATCCGCTCTATTGCATCTAATGCGCAGTTGCTGAGAAATTGCAGGGCATGGGTTTGCTTTTCAGCTGCGCCCACCGTGAGACATCCGCTCCGCCCAGCTCCATGACGTGCGCTGCCCGTCCGATCAACTGCGGTGGCGGCTTCCGCGTCGCCCCCGCGCAAGAGGCCGCCGTCGAACGGCTGGCCAACCTGGCGGCCGAACTCGTCCGGCCCGCCTGGACTTTCCCCAGACGGCCGCGCGACCTGTACGTGTGGGGCCCGGTGGGCCGGGGGAAGTCCAGGCTCGTGGGCACCTTCTACGAAGGGCTGCCCACGGAGCGCAAACGTCGCCTGCACTTCCACGACTTCGTCCGCCGGCTGCACGACGGAGTGACCGGGCCGGGCGCCCGTAACGACGGGCAGAGCGCCGTCGACAGCGCTCTCGACGAGCTGATCGGGGACAGCCGGATCCTGATCTTCGACGAGTTCCACGCGGGCGACGCGATGCTGATCGCACGCCTCTTCCGTACTCTGCTCGACCGCCGGATCACCCTGGTCACCACCTCGAACTACCCGCCCGCCGGGCTGATGCCGGACCCGCTCTACCACCACCTGTTCGAGCCGACCATCCGGCTCGTCGAGGAGCGGATGGACGTCCTGGACGTCTCGGGTCCGGTGGACCTCCGCCGCGTGGCGGCGCCCGCGGCGGCGGGCCGCCGGTTCGCGACAGGCCTGTGTCTGCCACCGCGTGACGCGGGCCTGGAGGAGCTCGGCCTCGGCGCCCCGGAGCCTGGGGACGCCACCCCCGTCCAGGCCCACCTGCGGGAGCTGCCGGCCCGCGCGGTGCGCGGTGACATGGTCTGGTTCGCCTTCGACGCCCTGTGCGAGGCCGCGACGGGGGTGCCCGACTACCCGGCCCTCGCCGAACGGTTCGGCACGCTGGTCCTGGACGGGGTCACCCCCCCCCGCTGACCGAGGCCTCCGCGGACGGAAGGCAGCGGTTCGCGAACCTCGTCGACGTCGCCTGCGACCGTGACATCCGGCTCGTCCTCATCGGCGCCGCCCCCCTGACCGCCCTCCCCGAAGGCCAGGCCCTGACCCGTGACCTGGACCGCACGACGAGCCGGCTCGCGATGCTCGGGCGTCCGAGTCGGCTCAGGCTCAGGGCCGACTGCCCAAAGGGCCATGGGAGCCCCGCCAGGCTTCCGCCACCGCTTCGCTGAGCCGGCGGCGCGTCATCCAGGGGCTCAACGATGTCAGGCGGCCGACCACCTGTCCGAGCAGATCAGGGTCACCGAGACGGTGTGCTTCGTTCGCGGCGACGATCTGCGACAGCAGTTCTTCCAAGAGGAAGGTGTCGAGGAGCCGGTACGCGCGTGCGTGCCGGTCAAACGTCAGCTTGCGGTCTTCATAGGGGTGGCGGAGCGTCATGTCGAGGTGACCGCCACCGTGCCCCCTGAAGGGACCGGGGAGGTTGCCGAGCATTCCCGCGAGCGTGTACTGCCCTGTACGCGGATACCCGCGTCCGATGTACACCCCGACGCCGAGCATGATCCTGGGCCACGGGATCAGCTCGCCATCCCCGGCTGATCTCTGCCGGTACAGCCCCTCCGCGCGGAATTCGAGCCACGTTCCGCCGGGGCGCCGGGAATCCCCTACCACCCAGATGCCTCCGACCAGTTCCAGTGGTCCCAGGGCCGCACTCGTATTTCCCATGAGATCAGTTGATCACATGCGGGATGTCCTCTTCGAGTGGTCGAGCCCGGTAGCGCCCGGTACGGGTTCGCGGGAACCGGTTCAGGGCCGACCGCAGGTGCGTCGGCCGGCCCTGAACCCGGACCCGTCCTTCTACCTCCCTAGAACCCCAGGGTTCCGAGGAGGCCGGTGACCGGTGAGATGAGGTCGTGCCCGAACTGCGAGATCTTCGTCGCGATCGGAGCCACCACCTTGCCGTCGATCTTGCCGAGCGCGCCGATCCACTTGGACTGGCCGAAGGTGAGGAGGCCCAGGGCGGTCCCCCCGAGGGACGTCTTGAACTCGCCGCTCGTCCATCCGTAGCCGATTCCGGTGAGCACCGTGCTGATGGCGGACAGCCCGAGGGAGGTCCAGGCGAGTCCGCCGGCGATGACCTCCAGAGGCGGGAAGAAGATGCCCGCGACACCGAAGCCGGCGGACAGGAAGCCCGTGCCGATGCTCGCCCAGTTCGTGGCGTTCGCCCACCACTTGGCGTCCTTCCACCAGGGAACGTCGTTCTTGACGGTGTCGTTGTCGGACGTGTCCGCCGGGTTCTTCCCGGCGTCCTTGGCCGCGCGCGCGTCGTCGGCCGCCTTCTTGGCGGCCGCCGCGATCTCGGCCGTCCGCTTGTCCGTCGCGATCCGCTGCGCATCGCTCGCCGCGACCGCCGCCGTCCTCGCGTCCTGACCGGCCTGAAGCGCCGAGGCGTGGGCTGAAGCGGCCGACGCCTGGGCGGCGTTGGCCGAGGCCACCGCGCTCCGGGCGGAATCCAGGGCGCGGTTGGCGGAGTAGTTCGCCGAGCGCGCGGCGGTACGTGCGGTGGCGGCCGCCTGCTTGGCCCGGTCCGCCGAGGACTGCGCGGACACCGCCGACTTCTCGGCGTCGTCGGCGTACGTGTTCGCTTGCTGCGCGGAGGCGGCGGCCTGCCGCTTCGACGCGTCCGCCTTGTTCGCCCACTCCTGCGCTTCGACAGCGGCGTCACGGGCGAGCGCCGCGGCCTGCTGGGCGCGCTGGGCGTTCTCCTGAGCCTTGTAAGCGATCTTCGCGGCTGCCGCGATCGCGCCCTGCATGGCCGCGATGTGAGTGGCGGAATCGTAGTCGAGCAGCGCGGTCTTGTACTGGACGGAGGCGATGAAGTTGCGTCGCATCCACTCCGGGCCCTCCATCGCCGCCTGGGCGTGGGCCTTGGTGTACCGGCCCCCCGAGGCGATGAGGGCTGCGGTGGCGACAGCGTCGTCTTCCCGCTGCGCAACCTCGTGCTTGATGTTGATGAATTCGTGCAGGGCCTGAGCGGTTCCGGCGTTCATCGCGTCGTTCGCCGCCAGTTTCACCGCCTTGCCGGGGTTGGCAGCGAGAATACGGCCGACCGTGACGCGGTTGTCCGTCGCGGCGGCCTGGACGGCGCCGGTGCCGAGGAACTTCGTGGCGGCGTCCAGGTCGGTGCTGGCCAGCGCCTTGGTCGCCGCATCGGCGATGTCCGGGGCGCAGGTCCGCGCGAGGTAGAGGCTGGTCTCCCGGTCGTCCTGCCGCTGGGCGATCTGCCGGGAGGCGTCGATCCAGAGGTGGACGTCGGAGTCCGTTCCGGACAGGGCGAACCGTGCGGCCTCGAGCGACCAGGTGCCCGTGGAACGCATCGTGGTGACGGCGGCCTTGCGCCCGAGCGCGGCGGCAAGGTTCGTGTCACCCGCCTTGAGCGCCGACTCGGCCTGGGCTATCAGGTCCTTGTGGGCCTGTACGGCCTGCGCGGCCTGGGTGCGCTTCTCCGCGAGCTCCGCGCGCTCCAGGTCCTCGATCCGCTTGAGCAGGCGGGTCTCCTCGACCGCCTGTTGTGCGTCCTGGTCGAGGCGCTGCCATTCGGCCTCACGCGCGGCCTTCTCGACCGCGACCGCCTCGGCGACGGCGTCGGTGGCGGTCTTCGCGGCCTTGCTGGCCTCGTTGGCGAACTCGGTCGACTTGTTCGCGTACTCCAGTGCCTGGCCCGCGTACTGGACGGCCCAGTCCGCGGCGGCCGCGGCCTTCTCGGCGTGGTCGGCCGCACTGTTCGCCGCGTCGCGCGCAGTGCGGGCGGCCGTCGCCGCCGTGTTCGCGAGGCTCTGTGCCATGCCGGCGGCATTGGTGGCGATCTGGGCGTTGGTGCTGGCGATCTGCGCCTCGCGCCTGGCCTCCGCGGCCTCGGACTGGGCGACGCCGGCCGCTTCGGCCGCGGCGGCCGAAGAGTTCGCGGCGGAGGCGGCGTTGCGTGCGGCCGACGCGGCGGCGGAGCCGGCACCCGCCGCCTGGGTCGCGGCATCGGCAGCGTAGCCGGCGGCGGTCGCCGCGCTGCGCGCCCTGGCCGCGGCGTTGCGAGCGTAGACGGCGGCGTCCTTGGCGGCGGCCGCCTGGGAGGCGTCCTTGGACGCGGCGATGGCGGCGCCGTATGCCTGGGCGGCGGCGGAGCCGGCGGTGGCTGCGGCCTGGCTCGCCGCGGCGGCGGCGTAGGCGGCGCGACGGGAAGCCTGAACGGCGGCGTGCGAAGCGCTGGTCGCGACACGCGCCGAGTCGGCCGCGCCCTTGGCGGCCTCGGCGGCCTTGCGGGCCGCCCTGCCGGACTTGGCCACGTCGGCCTGGGCCTGCTGGGCTTCGTAGGCCGCCTTCTCCGCGGCTTCCTTGGCCTGTGCCGCCGCCTTGACGGCGCGGGCGGACGCCTCTTCGGCCTGCTTCGTCATCGCGTCGGCCTTCTTGCCCTCGCGTTCGACGACCGCGACGAGTTCCTCGATCTTCGTCGCCTCCTGGTCGCGGGCGCGCGCGATGTGCTGGCCGGTCTCCAGGAACCATTCGATGTCGGCGGCAGTGCCCGACATGGCACGGTTGGCGTACTTCTTCACCTCCGGACCTGCCTGGAAGGTGAGCTTGGCGACCTCGACGCGCATGTCCTCCTGGCGGGCCGTGTACTGACCGTCGGTGAGGAACGTCTCCAACGCGGCCTGGTTGCCCGCGTTCAGGGCATCGTTCCCGGCTCGGTTCACGGCCTTGCCGCCGGTGGCCATGACGATTCCGGTGGCCACGCGCAGGTCTTCGGCGATGGCGGTCTTGAAGCCGCCCGCGAGGAAGGCGGCGATGGCGGCGTCGCCGCCGTTGAGTGCCGCCTCGGCGTCTCGCCGGGTGCCCTTGCCGCCCCTCGCGAGAGAGGTGCCGATGGCAACGCGGTTGTCCACCGACGTCTCCGCGGGAAGCGTGACGGTGAGGAAGGTCTGGACGTCGGCGTCAGATCCGATCAACGCCGCTTCCGCGGCCGCGCGAACGCCCTTGCCGCCCAGCAGCCAGGCCCTGACGACCTTGGCCCGGGGAGTGTCGGGCAGCTTGAACGGGTCGCCTCCGTCGCCCTCCGGCGGCGGAGTATCGGCCCACGCCGCAACGGGGTTGAGAACGAGGCTGGAGGTGGTGACGACAGCCGTGGCGGCCGCGACGGCGGTGAGCACACGCCGCCTGCTCCAATAGATGGTGTCCAAAACAGTCCTTCGGAATCAGCGCCTGACTTTCGACGCACCGGCGGCGGCCTGTCGCCAGACGGGGAATTGCGTTGGCCGAGGCCATGTCCCCCGGCCCGTAAGGAAGTCGGGCAGGGACACGACAGATCTGCCTCGTGACCTTATGCGGCGATGAAGGTATTGAACACCCGCGACACGCTGCAAGCGACACGGTTTGAGCCAAGACGAGAACGGGAATTCGGCATTCCGGTTCGGGAGTTCGGATCCTCGTTTTCCGTATGGATCGGTCCGGGCATCTCCATCGTGGCGAAAGTCACTCGCGGCGCCCGCGGGTTGCACCGTCCGGCTCTGGGAAAGTTGTTGGACCGGCGCCGGCCCGGTGTGCTTACGCACACGAGCCGCAGGGTGTTCCGTCTGTCTGACGTCTCGCCATCGAGCTGATTGTTGCCAGGTTTACGAGACTCCTGACGAACAGTTATGCTGCGACTGGAAGTGGGGGGCTTCCAGCGGGGGGCGGGCTCGTCGACGAGCTGTTGCCTGTTGGTCAGATGGTGTCCTTCACCTCCGACGTTGACGCACGTTTCGGGGCTTCCTCGAAACCGACGACTAGGACAGCGATGAAGGCACGTAAGGCAATTTTGCGAACCTTTGGTGCGGCCGCGGGCGCCGGCATCTTGACGTGGTTCGCGGTAGCGGGCGGCGCGACGGGCGGATCCGCCGTGGACGCCTCCTCCGTGAAGACGATCGCCGACGAAGGCCCTGGTTACGCCGTCGAGGACTTCTCCTACCCGAACGCCGACAAGATCCTCGCGGAGCAGCACATCACGCTCAAGCGCGGCGATGGCCACATCCTCCTCGCGGACTGCGCGAGCTCGGCCGACGTGCTCGAGGTCTGGGGACGCAAGAACGAAAAGATCTGCTTCAGCGTCACGGGAACCAGCGGCTACCTGACCTTGGAGATTCCCGCTGTCTACTTCATCAAGGGAAACAGCTACAGCGCCCAGGTGGACATGTCTGCGGGTGCCGTGGAGAAGACGTTCGAGGTGAAGAAGAACGACTGGACTCCAGTCGGTGAGAGCGCGGACGAGCAAGGTCGTGACTTCATGCTCATGGAAATCAGGGCTTCCAAGTAATACTCGTTGGCAGCGCCTGTTCCGTGCAAAATCATCTGCTTTGAATTCCTGATGTCTTACGCACGGATTCGCTGAATCCGGATCCGATTACCCACTCTCCCGTGAGGCGCAGGAATGCCCGGAGAGAACCGTCCGCCTATCGTCGTTCGACCTCACCCTGGAGTCGTTCGGCGTCTGCGAGTTGCGGAGAAGTGACGGATCGATTCCGACTGCACGATTGGCCGCCCCTGTGGGAATTGCGGCCCGAATCGAGCCGGTCGCCTCAATCGGCCATCCTTTTCTGCGCCATCACCAGAGACACCGACTCGACGGTCGACTTTCAGTCGACCGGGGCTCCGGCGCGCTCAAAAATGACCGCCTGCCGGCGCCCTGCTCCGAAGGAGAAGCATGTCTGTACCCCATCTGCGCTCTGCGCGGATGACCGGCCTACTTGTCTCGGCCACTGCGGTCGCCGCAGGCCTCGTCACGGCCGGATCGGCCTCCGCCCTCACCGGGCCCGAGGCCGCCGCCGGCCAGCACGCCGCCGTGGTGAAGCTCAGCATCGGCGACGAGGCGAACAGCCGCTCGTGCACCGGCACGCTGGTCGACCCCCGCTGGGTTCTGACCGCCGCGAGCTGCTTCGCTGCCACCCCCAGTGGGTCGGTCCCGGCCGGGAAGCCCTCGCTGCAGACCGCCGCGGCACTGAGCAACGGTCAGAGCCGCGAGGTCGTCGAGGTCTCCGCGAGCGCCGCCGACCGTGACTTGGTCCTCGCTCGTCTTGCCACTCCTGTGTCCGACATCGCCCCCGTCAAGCGGGCCGGTGGCGTCTCCGCGGTCGGTGCGGACCTTACCGCGGTCGGTTTCGGCCGGACGAAGACCGAGTGGGTGCCCGGCAAGCTTCACACCGGTACGTTCACCCTCAACGCGGCCGCCGCGACGTCGCTCACCATCACGGGCAAGGGCACCGACGCCATCTGCAAGGGTGACACCGGCGGCCCGCTGCTCAATGCCGCGGGTGAACTCGTAGGCGTCAACAGCCGGTCCTGGCAGGGTGGCTGCCTCGGCGTCAACCCCGCCGAGACCCGCACCGGCGCAGTCTCCACCCGCACCGACAACGTCGGCCAGTGGATCGACCAGGTCACCGCTCCGCGCGGCGGCGCGCAGGTGTCTCTGCTCGCCGGTGGCGGCGGAACGATGTGGTCGCAGTCCGGTGACCTCGGCTACGGCGAGTACGGAGCGTCGTGGGGGAAGGTCGATGGTCAGGACGTCACCCGCGTGAGCACCGTGCGGCACGGCGACGCCGTGCGTGCCTACGCCATCGCGGGCGGCCGCGTCTACGGCGAGGACCTTGACCTGGCAACCGGCAAGTGGTCCGGCTGGGGCGAGATTCCCGGCGGTGCCGCCGGTGCGAAGGACATCTCGGCCTCTTTGGTCGGCGACACCGTCCACGTGCTGATCGTCGGTTCCGAGGGCAATCTGTATGCGCAGGCCGCCGATTACAGGGCCGGGCGCTGGAACAACAACTGGGCCTCGGTCGGCGCGACCGGACTCACCCACGTCACCAGCGCGGCTTCGGGCACCACTGTGCGTGTCCAGGCCATCGGCGGCGGCGAGGTCTACGGCCGAGACCTGGACACCCGCACGGGCAGCTGGTCGCAGTGGGGTGCGGTTCCGGGCGGCGCCAAGGGTGCCGTCGACATCGCCTCCAGCGTTGTCGGCAACAACGTCCACGTCCAGATCATCGGTTCCGACGGCGCGATCTGGACGCAGTTCGGCAACTACGACGCCGGCCGCTGGAACGACCAGTGGGCCAAGGCGGGCGGCAGCGGCCTGACGCGCATCAGCAGCATCGCGGACGGCGGCACCGTCGAGCTCTACGCCGTGGGCGCCGAAGGCAAGATCAACAATGCCTCCATGAACACCACGACCGGTTCCTGGAGCACCTTCAAGCAGCTTCAGGGCGGTCTCGCCGGAGCTTCGGACGTCTCCGCCTCCGTCATTTCCGCCCCCTCGAACGTGACGCTCGCCGCCCCGGCCGGCACCACCCTGTTCAGCCAGAGCGGCAAGCTCGACACCGGTGTCTTCGGAGCCCAGTGGGCCAGCGTCGGTGGCGCCACCGTCAGTCGGATCGTGGGCGTGGACACGGGCAGCACCATCCGCTACGTCGGTGTGGCCGACGGCAAGGTCTTCGACCGCGAGTACGACGTCCGCAACAACAAGTGGGGCAACTGGACCGAGGTCCCCGGCGGCGCGGGCGGCGTCAAGGACGTGGCAGCCGCCATGATCAACAACGTTCTGTACGTGCAGGCCATCGGCTCCAGCGGCGACCTGTACACGCAGGTCGGCGACTACAACGCCGGGCGTTGGAACACCTACTGGACGCCGGTGTCCGGCGGGACCGGTCTGACCGACATCGCCAGCGTCAAGGCGGGTCCGTTCGTACGCCTCTACGGCATCAAGAACGGCAAGGTCCAAGGTCGCGACTTCGACAGCCGCAACGGCAGCTGGACCGCCTGGGGTGAACTGCCCGGCGGCATCACCGGCGCCAAGGACATCGCGGTGTCCAACATCGGCAACACCGTCCACGTCCAGGTCATCGGTTCCGACGGTGTGCTCTACGCGCAGACCGGCGACTACCTCGCCGGAATCTGGAAGCCCTCCTGGACCAAGACCGGCGGCACGGGCCTGACGCACGTCACGAGCGCCTCCGCCGGCAAGAACGTCCACGTCTACGCCACCGGCGCGGGCGGCAAGGTCCAGAACACCACGCTCGACGCCACGTTGGGCTCCTGGACCGGCTGGCACGAGATTCCGGGCACGCTCACCAGCCCGACCGACGTCGCCGCCACCACCACCAAGTAGGGGCGGGCGCCGCCCCGCTCAACTCCTGGAGTGACGCAGCGGCGTACGGAGGACGCATTCCTCCGTACGCCGCTCCGCTTCCCACACGCTCGCTCACCCATCCGGATCCCCTCCTGGAGGATGCCTCGCATGTCTCTTCTCCGTACGCGCTCGGCGCGGATGACCGGCCTGCTGGCGACTGCCACCGCGGTCGCCGCCGGCCTCGCCGGCACCGTCCCGGCCCACGCCCTCACCGGGCCCGAGGCCGCCGCCGGCCAGCACCCCGCCGTCGTGAAGCTCAGCATCGGTGACGAGGCGAACAGCCGTTCCTGCACCGGCACGCTCGTGGACGAGTGGTGGATCGCCACGGCCGCCAGCTGCTTCGCGGCCACCCCGGGCCAGCAGGTTCCGGCCGGAAAGCCCGCGCTGAAGGCCACCGTCGCCCTCGCCGGTGGTGAGACCCGCGAGGTCACCGAGCTCGCTCCCCGCTCCGACCGCGACATGGTGCTGGCCCGCCTCGCCCTGCCGGCCAGGGGCGCGGCCACGGCCAAGATCTCCGCCACGACTCCCGCGGTCGGTGCGGACCTTACCGCGGTCGGTTTCGGCCGGACGAAGACCGAGTGGGTGCCCGGCAAGCTTCACACCGGTACGTTCACCCTCAACGCGGCCGCCGCGACGTCGCTCACCATCACGGGCAAGGGCACCGACGCCATCTGCAAGGGTGACACCGGCGGCCCGCTGCTCAATGCCGCGGGTGAACTCGTAGGCGTCAACAGCCGGTCCTGGCAAGGTGGCTGCCTCGGCGTCAACCCCGCCGAGACCCGCACCGGCGCAGTCTCCACCCGCACCGCCGACCTCGCGGCCTGGATCGCCGAGACCGTCAAGCCGCGGCGCTCCGCCGCCGCGACCGAGGCCGGAGCGGGCGAGCGGATCCGGTGGGCGGACTTCGACGGTGACGGCAAGCCCGACTACATCAACGTCGCCGACAGCGGCGCGGTCTCCGTCTGGCTCAACCGGGGCGGCAACCCGGCCGGTGCCAACGGCTGGCAGCCCCTGGGGCAGGTGGCGACCGGCCTCACGAACGACCGCAACCGGGTCCGCTTCGCCGATTTCGACGGCGACGGCAAGGCCGACTACTTCCTGATCAACACGGACGGTTCCGTCGAGGTCTACCTCAACCAGGGCGGCGACCCGGGCAACGGCTGGAAGCACCTGGGCAAGGTGGCCGTCGGCACCACCAACGACCCCACCAAGGTCCGCTTCGCCGACTGGGACGGCGACGGCCGCTCCGACTACCTGGTCTTCACCGACGCCGGCGAGGTGTACGTCTACCTCAACCGGGGCGGCGACCAGTCCGGCAACGGCTGGCCCGCGGTGGGCAAGGTCGCGTCCGGTGTGACCAGCGAGCGCAGCCGCATCCGGTTCGCCGACAACGACGGTGACGGCAAGGCCGACTACTACTTCGTCAAGCCCGACGGCAAGGTCGACCTCTACATCAACCGTGGAGGCGACGTCGTCCCCAACACCGGCTGGCTCACCGTCGGTCAGATCGCGACCGGCCTGACCACCGACCACACCAAGGTCCAGTTCGTCGACTTCAACGCCGACACCCACGCCGACTACGTCCTCGCCGGCCCCGGCAACAGCGCCACCGTCTTCGCCTGGAACGGCGGCGACAAGGGCAACGGCTGGACCGACCTCGGCAAGGTCGCGAGCGGTACCTGACCCGGACCGGGCCACCGGTACGCCGGGAGCCCACCGTACGGCCCGACGACCGACCGCCTCCGGTCCTTCCCCGCAGGGAAGGACCGGAGGCGGTCGTCCGTTGCGCCGCCCCTTCCCTCTCCGGCGAGGCCCTCCCGCAGGTCGAAGCCCCGCCGTCCGTCACTCGCGAAAGCGACACCAGCGATGAAACGCACCGCATCCGCAGCCTCCGCCCTGGCCGTCGGCGCCGCCGCCGCCGCATTCGGCCTGGGCTGCACGCAGGCCGCAGCGGCACCGCAGCCCGCCCCCGCACTGCTGCGGATCATGCCGCTCGGCGACTCGATCACCGCCGGCGCCGGCAGCAACGGCGAGGCCGGCTACCGCGCACCCCTGTGGAACCTGATCTCCATGCAGAACCGGTACACGCCCGACTTCGTCGGGTCCGGGTCGTTCGGCGGAGGCGGCGATCCCGACAACGAGGGCCACAGCGGCTACACGATCGGGAACATCCGGGACGGAATCGACCGCTGGCAGGCCGCCGCGAACCCCGATGCCGTACTGCTCCACCTCGGCATCAACGACCTCAACACCCGCAGGGCCGATCCGCACGCCGCGGCGGCCGAGCTGGCCTCGCTCATCGATCGCATCCAGGCCAACAAGCCCGGTACCGCGGTCATCGTGCAGGGGCTGCTTTTGGACACCCGCGGCCAGTACGACCGTGTCAACACCTTCAACGCGGACCTGCGGACCGCCGTCTCCGCCCGTGCCGCGGACGGGGTGCACGTACGGTACGTCGAGCCCCCGCGCCTGGACGGGCCATCCGAGCTCCCCGACGGGCTCCACCCCAACGAGGCCGGATACCGGAAGATGGCGGCCGCGTACCACGAGGGCCTCGAGCAGGCCGTCACCGACGGCTGGACCCGGCGCCCCGCCGTACCACGGGCAGGAACCGAATCGGGCGGCACCGGAAGCATCCGCTGGGCCGACTTCGATGGCGACGGACGCGCTGACCGGCTCACCATCGGCGAGGGCGGTGAAGTCCGGGCCACGCTGAACCGCGGCGGCGAGGGCGTGGGGACGTGGCAGGACATCGGCCGCATCGCCACGGGCATCACCACCGACCGTACCCGGGTACGTTTCGCCGACTTCGACGGCGACGGGCGGGCCGACTACCTGTACATCGCCCCGAACGGCAATGTGACCGCCTACCTCAATCAGGGAGGCGATGTCGGCGGCCCCAACGGCTGGAAGTCCATCGGCCGGATCGCGTGGGGCACGACCACCGCACACGAGCAGGTCCGCTTCGCCGACCAGGACGGCGACGGACGTGCCGACTACTGGGTCATCGCGGACAACGGACCGGTCAACGTTCACCTCAACCGCGGCGGCGACCCGTCCGGAGCGGGCGGTTGGGCCGATCTCGGCCAGATCGCCACCGGAACGACGACCGACCGCACCCGCGTACGTCTGGGCGACTTCGACGGCGACGGACGTGCCGACTACTGGACCGTCAACCCCGGCGGCAGCGTGACGACCTACCTCAACCGCGGCGGTGACCGCCACGGAGGCTGGAAGCCGCTCGGTCAGACCGCGTCGGGAGTGACGCCCGACCACTCCCGGGTCCAGCTCGCCGACCTCACCGGCGACACCCATGCCGACTACCTCTTGCAGCAACCCGACGGCACCACCGTCTACGCCTTCAACGGCGGCGATCCGGGGGCCGGAGGCTGGACCGAACTCGGCGGCGTCCCCAGCGGCTCATGACCGGGCCGCGTCTGCCGCAGGCGCAGCGAACCGACCGGACCCCGCCGAGCGCGGGCAGTTACGAAGACAAGGTCTCACCACGTATGTTGCGCAAGATGATCACACTGACGGCCGCCACGGCCGTCGGCGTCAGCGGCCTGATCGGGGCGGCGGCGACCCCTGCGACAGCCGCCCCGAATCCGGCTCCGCCCGTCCTTCGCGTCATGCCACTGGGCGACTCGATCACCGACGGATACCAGGGTTCGACCGGCCTCGGCTATCGCCTGCCCCTCTGGCAGCAGGCCTTGACCCACGCTCGGTTCCGGGTCGACTTCGTCGGGTCACGCCAGGCCGGCCCGAACGGTGACTCCGACAACGAGGCGCACGGCGCCACCATGATCAACGACATCCGAGCCGGCGCCCCGGGGTGGGTGCGGGCCGCCGAGCCGGACGTGGTCCTGCTCCACGAAGGCGTCAACGACCTGGACCGCGGGACGGACAAGGCCAATGCCCCTGCACGGCTCGCGGCGCTCACCGATGAGATCCTCGTCGCGCGGCCCGGTGTCACCGTCGTGGTGATGGGCCTCATACCGACCTCGAACGTCCCGGGGGTTCCCGCCTTCAACCGTGAGGTGAAGAACTGGGCTTCGGCCAAGGCCGGGGCCGGGGCGAGGGTGCGGTACGTCGACGCGCCCGCGCTGAGTCCCGGTGAAATGGCTGACAGCCTGCACCCGCGGGACGCCGGCTACGCCAAGATGGGCGCGGCCTTCTTCGAAGGCATGGACAAGGCCGTCCTCGACGGTGTCGCCGCCCGAACGCACCTGGGCAGGGCGGGCACGGAGTCCGGTGGGACCGGCCCGCTGCGCTGGGCGGACTGGGACGGCGACGGCCGGGCCGACCGCATCATCGTCGCGGACAGCGGCGTGGTCCGCGTCATGCTCAACCGGGGCGGCGACGGCCGCGGAGGCTGGTCGGACCTCGGGCAGATCGCCACCGGCCTCACCACGGACCGCAAGCGGGTCCGGTTCGCCGACTGGGACGGCGACGGCCGGGCGGACTACATCCTGATCTCCGAGACCGGCAGCGTGTCGGTGTACCTCAACCGGGGCGGCGACGGCCACGGCGGCTGGGAACTCGCCGACTCGGTGGCGAGCGGACTGACCCGGGACGCTGACCAGGTCCGCTTCGTCGACTTCGACGGCGACGGCCGCACCGACTACGCCCTGGTGCGCCCCGACGGTCCCGTCACCGTCTTCCTCAACAAGGGGGGCGACGGGCACGGCGGCTGGCAGGACCGCGGCACGATCGCCACCGGTACGACCAAGGACCCGTCTCGCGTGAGGTGGACGGACTTCGACGGAGACGGGTACGCGGACTACACCGTGCTCGCGGAGAGCGGAGCCGTGGAGACGTACCTCAACCGCGGCGGCGACGGCCACGGCGGCTGGTCCGTGCCCGCGGGCCCGGTATCGGCCGGCGAGACGACCGACCAGCGGATGGTCGCGTTCGCCGACTACGACGGGGACGGCGACAGTGACTGCATCCTGACCGCCGCGGACAACTCCGTCCGCGTCCTGCTGTGGAACGGCGGTGACCGGGCCGGCGGCTGGACCGACCTCGGCCGGGTGTCGGCAGGAGCGTGACACCGAGGTCCTCCGGCTCTCCGCGAGCCGGAGGACCTCGGCGGGGGAACGGCCCCTGGCACCGAGCGCGACCGCTGCGTGCCGCGCCACCGATCAAGGGCACGCTCGCCCGTCTCCGGCAGCGGACTCCAGCGCTCTAGAAGAACCCGAGCTTCTTGGGCGAGTAGCTGACCAGGAGGTTCTTGGTCTGCTGGTAGTGCTCCAGCATCATCTTGTGGGTCTCCCGGCCGATGCCCGACTGCTTGTAGCCGCCGAAGGCGGCGTGGGCCGGGTAGGCGTGGTAGCAGTTCGTCCAGACGCGGCCCGCCTGGATCGCTCGGCCCGCACGGTAGGCCGTGTTGATGTCGCGCGTCCACACGCCGGCGCCCAGTCCGTACGCCGTGTCGTTGGCGATCCGGACGGCGTCGTCGAAGTCCTGGAACGAGGTCACGGACACCACGGGGCCGAAGATCTCCTCCTGGAAGATCCGCATCCGGTTGTCGCCCTCGAAGATGGTCGGCTGCACGTAGAAGCCGCCCGCCAGGTCGCCCCCGTGGTCGATGCGCCCGCCGCCGGTGAGGATCTTCGCACCCTCCTTCCGGCCGATCTCCACGTACGACAGGACCTTGCGCAACTGCTCCTCGGAGGCCTGCGCGCCGATCATCGTGTCCGTGTCCAACGGGTGCCCCGGCACGATCAGTTCGGTACGGGCCACGGCCGCGTCGAGGAAGTCCCCGTACCGGCCGCGCTCGATCAGCGCGCGCGAGGGGCTCGTGCACACCTCGCCCTGGTTCAGGGCGAACATGGCGAACCCCTCCAGGGCCTTGTCGCGCAGGTCGTCGTCGGTGGTCCAGATGTCGTCGAAGAAGAGGTTCGGGCTCTTGCCGCCGAGTTCGAGAGTGACCGGCTTGAGGTGCTCGGCCGCGTACTGCATGATCAGCCGCCCGGTGGACGTCTCCCCGGTGAACGCGATCTTCGCCACGCGCGGGCTGGACGCCAGCGGCTTGCCGGCCTCCTCGCCGAAGCCGTTGACGATGTTCACCACGCCCGGCGGCAGCAGGTCCGCCACCAGGCTCAGCCAGTAGTGCACCGAGGCCGGGGTCTGCTCGGCCGGCTTCAGCACCACCGTGTTCCCGGCCGCCAGTGCCGGGGCCAGCTTCCACACCGCCATCAGGATCGGGAAGTTCCACGGGATGATCTGCCCGACGACGCCCAGCGGCTCGTGGAAGTGGTAGGCGACGGTGTCCTCGTCGAGCTGGCTGAGCGCACCCTCCTGGGCGCGCAGCGCGCCCGCGAAGTAGCGGAACTGGTCGATGGCCAGCGGCATGTCGGCGGCGAGGGTCTCGCGGACCGGCTTGCCGTTCTCCCAGGTCTCCGCGACCGCCAAGGCCTCCAGGTTCTGCTCCATCCGGTCCGCGATGCGCAGCAGGACGGCGGACCGCTCGGCGGCCGGGGTGCGCCCCCAGGCGGGCGCGGCCGCGTGCGCCGCGTCGAGGGCTCGCTCCACGTCCTCGGCCGTGCCGCGCGCGACCTCGGTGAAGGTCTCGCCGTTGACGGGGGAGGGATTGGCGAAGTACCCGCCGAGGACGGGCTCGACGTACTCGCCGCCGATGAAGTGGCCGTAGCGGGACGCGTACGACATGAGCGCGTCTTCGGTGCCGGGCGCAGCGTAACGGGTCATGGTGTCCTCCCCTTGACCGGCGCCGGCCGCCGTCGGACAGCGCTCGGGAGGAGGCTAGGAGCGGGCAGGTTGCGGATGGGTTGCACGGCTGGGCCGGGCCGGCTCCCGCCGTACGACGGCCGGTTCGGCGGCACGTGCGGTTCCGGTTCGGGTTCCGGCTCCTGTTGCGGTGCCGAGTTCGCTGTCGAGGGCCCGTACGCGGGCCAGCGCGGCCGGGCGTCCCTCCGGCGGCAGCGTCGCGGCCAGCGCCCGCCACACCGCGGCGTCGTCCGCGCCCCACGGAGCGCACACCCAGTCGGTCAGCAGCCCCACATCCGCCCGGGCGATCACCGCGGCCCGCGCCTGGTCCTCGATCCGGCGCCGCAGCCGGACGATGCCCGGTGCGGTCGAGCCGGGGAGCAGCGGGCCCGCGTAGTGGTGGAGGGCCGCCGAGACGGCGCCGGCCGCGAGGTGGCGGGCCACGACGGTGAAGTCCGCTTCCACCGGCTCCGCCGTGCGGTACGGGCGGGAGAGCGGGGCGCGGGCCCCCAGCAGTCCGCGCAGCCGGGACATCTCGGCGCGCAGGGTCACCGGTGACACCGATTCGTCCTCGTACAGCGCGATCGCCAGTTCCTCGCCCGACAGCCCCTCCGGATGGTGCGCGAGGAGCGCCGTGATCTCGCTGTGGCGCCGTCCCAGGCGGATCCGGGTGCCGCCGCCGGTCAGCAACGCCTCGTCCTGGCCGAGGGCGGCGAGGGTGTCCCCTGGGGTGGACGGGAGCGGGTCCAGCAGCGCCAGCTGGGCCTCCGCGGCCCGGGCCACCGCCTGCACGAAGGCGAGGGAGTGCGGATGGGCCAGGCCGTCACCGCCGGTGATGTCCACGGCGCCGAGCAGCCGGCCGGTACGGGGGTCGCGCACCGGGGCCGCCGCACACGTCCAGGGGTGGACCCGACGGCTGAAGTGCTCGGCCCCGAAAACCTGGACCGGCTCCCCGACGGCGACCGCCGTGCCGGGCGCGTTGGTCCCCATTGCCGTTTCGGCCCAGCGCGCGCCCGGTACGAAGCCGAGCCGCTCCGCCCGCCGCAGCGTGGCAGCCTCGCCCTCCACCCACAGCAGGCTGCCCCGCGCGTCGCACACCGCCAGCAGGTGGGCCCCGTGCGTGGCGAACGCCCCCACGAGGTCCCGGAACACCGGCATCACCCGGGCCAGCGGGTGCTGCGCGCGGTACGACCGCAGCTCCGCCTCCGCCAGCTCCACCCGGGGCGTGCACTCCGGGCTGACCCGGGCCCGGGCGCACCGCCGCCAGGACCTCGCGATCACCGCCCGGACCGGGGTCTCGACCCGCCCGTCCTGCGTGAACGCGGAATGCGCCCGCCGCAGGACGCGCGTGCGCTCGGCGGGATCGGCCCCGCCCGGCAGCGCCACCGACGGATCGTGCATGTCACCCTCCCGTGGTGCCGCGGTACCCGGAGCGCCCCATCGTCGTCCCGGTCCCGGGCCCCGACAAGCGCTGCGTCGGCCACTCGGTGCCGAAACGCCGCCAAGGCGCACCGGCCGGGCCCTCCGCCCGTCCGGGTGGCCGGGAACGCATGGCCGGGGCAGCGCGTTGATGGGGATAGTGGACGACGACAGGTGGAGGTGTCCGCAGTGTCCAATCGAGGCAAGGTCGCGGTTGCCGGA
Source organism: Streptomyces sp. NPDC097981 (assembly GCF_040302565.1). NCBI lineage: Bacteria > Bacillati > Actinomycetota > Actinomycetes > Kitasatosporales > Streptomycetaceae > Streptomyces > Streptomyces sp. NPDC097981. The sequence continues at coordinate 114,088 of NZ_JBEORW010000004.1, read as the reverse complement.
GTCGCGGCAGCCATCGTTTTGTTCTGGACGGTCGGGTTCTGGGCAGGGCTGCTGGTCCTGATCGGTGTGCCGGCGGCCGCCTACCTGCTGCTGGACTCCTCCCAGCGGCGTCGCCTGCGGGGTATCTCCAGGAAGCAGCTCGGCCGCTGAGCGGGCACGTGCGGCGACCCTGACCGGCCCGCGCCCGGGACTGCGTACGGACCCGGGCGCGGGTGTGGTGCCGGGGTCAGTAGTAGTCCCGCATCAGCGTCGTGGCCCACTCCGGCTGGGTCAGTTCTCCGCGCGGACCGAACTCGGCCATGTACGGCTTCAGGTCGAGGACCGGGGTCCCGTCGACCGCGTCCAGGCCCGCCACGTGCACGTCCAGGCCGTCCACCTTCAGGATCCGGCACCGGGAGAGACCGAGCCGGTTCGGCCTGTTCTTGCCGCGCTGGGCGAAAATGCCGACCAGCGGCCAGTCCGTGTTGCCCCGGGGGTGCCGCGCGCCCGTCTCGATCTTCTCCGCCGGGACCCGGTCGAAGTGGTAGACGACCTCAAGGTGCGAGAACTCGGCCAGCCCGTACAAAGCCTCCGGGCCGAACCGCCCGGCGTCGAGGCGGATCACGGCCGTCTCGCGCCCCCAGTCGTCGTCGACCACCTCCGCGCGGCCGCCCACCACCACCGCCACCGGCTCCGATTCCACCATCACGGGGTCCCCCTCGGGTTCAGGCCGGGCGCACGGCCACGCGGTCGAGGGCCGCGAGCAGGTCCGGCATCTTCGGCAAGTCAAGATCATGATGCCCGTTGCGGGGGACCGTGAGAACCTCGCCCGGCGCCTCGTCCAGCAGTACGAAGGCCGAGTCGTCGGTCCGGGCCACCAGCGACCACCCGGGACCGTCCACCCGCAGGGTCCGCGCCCCCTCGCCCGCGAACGAGGACCGCACCCTGCCGGGTGGCGGCGGGCTCTGCGTGTACTCCAGAGCCTCCTTGAGCGCCCGCGCGAGCCCGGGGTGCGCCGCGGCCGCCGCCCCGCCGTCCGTCGCGACCCGTTCGCGCCAGTCGGACCACTCGCGGGCGATCTGGTCCGCGCCCATCCGCCGCTGCACCGGCCCCCACGCCTCGGCGGACGGAGGCGCCAGCGGCACCCGTCCGGTGCCGTCGGCGCCCTGCTCCGGGTCGTGCGGCTCGGGGATCCCCGGCGTCGCGACCGACAGGTCGAGCGGCCAGCCCGCCAGCGAGACCACGATCGTCCGCTCGTCGGGCGACAGGTCGTACTCCATGCCGCAGTCCCACGAGGCGATCGCCATGGCCACGAGCGAGACGTCGTCCACGACGACGGTCCAGCGCGCGCCCTCCTCGTCCTGGCCGAGCACCAGCCCGTAGCCCCGGGCCACCGGCTTCACGCCCAGCAGCGAGCAGGCCTCCGGGAAATCGTCGCCCAGGATGCTCGGAAACTGCGCGGGGGTCAGCAGTACGGCGGTCAGCACATAGAGCGAACCGCCCCCCTCCTCGTCGGACACGTGGCCTCCCGGTCGCTCTCTCGTCGGCGCACCCTAACCAGCGGGTAACCGCCGCGTCGAGAGCCTGAGGGCGGCGATTTCCAAGCCCGCCACCTGCACGTAGAGTTGGCTACCCGCCACAGAAAGGGACACCCGGTGCAGCGTTACGACCGGCTGAGGGAGATCCTCCGTCTCGACCCCGACAAGGACTTCCTCGCCATCTACCGGCTCACCGCCACCTACGAGTTCCCCTGGGACTTCACCCGCGCCTTGGAGCTCGCACTCTTCCGCACCTACGCCGTCCCCAGCATCGGCCGCCTGCTGGCCGAGACCGCCGAGTTCACCGACCGCCCGCAGAAGCGGTACGACGACACCGCGCTGCTCCTCGACGCCGTCGTGGAGCACGGCTTCGAGAGCGAGACGGCCCGCACCGCGATCCGCCGCGTCAACCAGATGCACCGCAGCTACGACATCGGCAACGAGGACATGCGCTATGTCCTGTGCACTTTCGTGGTGATTCCGGCGCGCTGGCTGGATGCCTACGGCTGGCGTCCGATGACCCACCACGAGCGCCGGGCCAGTGCGAACTACTACGCCACGCTCGGCCGGCACTTGGGCATCACGGACATCCCGGGCTCCTACGAGGAGTTCGAGGAGACCCTGAACGCCTACGAGGAGGCCCACTTCGGCTGGGACGAAGGCGGCCGCATGGTCGCCGACTCCACCATCGGCCTGATGGCCTCCTGGTACCCGGCGCCGCTCGCTCCCGCCGTGCGGGGGCTGAGCCTCGCCCTCCTCGACGAGCCGCTTCTGTCCGCCTTCCGCTACGAGAGCCCCCGCCCGCAGGTCAAGCGGCTGGTCCGGGGCGCCCTGAAGCTGCGCGGCCGCGCGGTCCGGCTGCTGCCGCCGCGCAAGGCCCCGCACTACGCCCGGCAGAACCCGGAGATCAAGGGCTACCCCCACGGCTACGACGTGGGCGAGCTCGGCACGTTCCCCGTGCCCGGCTCGGGGGGATGTCCCGTGCCGCATCCGCGCCGGCCGGCCGGAGCCGAGGCTTCGCCTCCGGCGTGATCCGGGGCGCCTCCGCGGACCCCGGGCGAGGTGCCGTCGTACGGGTGTGTGCGAGGGGGGTGCCGGTTCAGGCGCGGCGCACCGCGAGTGCCAGGAAGCGGGTGTCCTCGTCGGCGTACGAGATCATGTCCCATCCTGAACGGGCGAGCAGCGGGCCGAGGTTGGGCTCGGCCCGCAGGTCGTCCGGCGTCAGCTCGCGGCACTGCCGCGCCGCCAGCGCCGCTCGCCCGATCGGGTGGAACAGGGCGAGCCGGCCGCCGGGGCGGACGACGCGGGCGAGCTCGCGCAGGTTCGCCTCGGGATCGGGCAGGTGCGCGATGAGCCCGGAGGCGAACACGGCGTCGAGCACCCCGTCGCGCAGCGGCAGCCGGGCCACGTCCGCGAGCAGCAGTGCGCCTTCGGAGCCCCGCCCGGCCTGCCGCGCGGCGGCCAGCATCTGTGGGGTGAGGTCCGCGCCGAGCACCGTGCCGGCCGGGCCGACGGCTGCGCGCAGTGCCGTCAGGGCCCGCCCGGTCCCGCAGCCCGCGTCGAGGACGCGGTCGCCGGGGCGCAGGCCGAACTCGGCCACGGCCGTCGTGAACGCGGGCCCGTCCGCCGGGAACTTCCGGTCCCAGTCGGCGGCGCGCGCGCCGAAGAACTCCTGCACGTGCGTGTGGTCTTCGCTCATGTGGACATGATCCCCCACAGGACACTCGGCATGCGGTGCGCGCGGCGTATGTGATGCGTACGGTGCGTGCGCAAGCCGGCACGCGACGTGATCGAAGACGGACGAGCTCTGTCATATTCCAGCAGTTCCAGTTGCTTTCGAAATGCTCCCCGTGTTCGTGCCCTCACCCGGACTAGCGTCCCGGGGCCATGGGACACCTCGACCACGCGGCCTATGGCTGGCTGACACCCGTACTGTCATACGTGATGGCTTCCATCGGCGCCGCCCTCGGGCTGCGCTGCACCGTCCGCGCACTCGCCGCGACGACCGGTTCCTCCCGCCGCAACTGGCTCCTCACCGCAGCCTCCGCCATCGGCACCGGCATCTGGACGATGCACTTCGTCGCGATGCTCGGCTTCAACGTCACGGGCACCGAGATCCACTACAACGTGCCGCTGACCATCCTCAGCCTGCTCGTCGCCGTGCTCGTCGTCGGCGCCGGGGTGTTCGCCGTCGGCTACGGCAGGGCCCGCCGCCGCGCCCTGGTCCTCGGGGGCCTCACCACCGGCCTCGGTGTCGCCAGCATGCACTACCTCGGCATGGCCGCCCTGCGCCTGCACGGCAGCATCTCGTACGACCCGCTCACGGTCGGCCTCTCGGTCGCCATCGCCGTCGTCGCGGCCACCGCCGCGCTGTGGGCCGCGCTCAACATCAAGGCGCCGGTCGCCGTGGCCGTCGCCTCGCTCGTCATGGGCGCGGCCGTCAGCAGCATGCACTACACCGGGATGATCGCGGTCGCCGTCCGCGTCGTCCCCTCGGACCAGGCACTGCCCGGCGCCACCGCGATGCAGTTCATCTTCCCGCTCGCCGTCGGGCTCGGCTCGTACCTCTTCATCACCTCCGCGTTCGTCGCGCTCTCCCCGACCGCCGACGAACGCGCCGCCTCCGCATCGGCCGCCCGGCATCTGGGCGCACGGGCGCACGCGGCGGCGGCACCGCCCGCGCCGGCCCGCTGACCCGGCCCGAACCGCCCCGCTTGACCGCACCCGGAACGAGGAGCCCATGCGCAGACCCCGCAGACAACCGGAAGCAGCGGCGCCGCAGCTGCCCGCGCCCCCGGCGCGCGGCCGCCGGGCCCACGCCGGACCGCCCGCCGAGGAACCGGCGGCGCAGCAGGACCGGCAGACCCCTCGCTCCGGCCCGGCGTCCGCCCCCGACGGCAGGTCCCCCCGGCTGCGGCTGCGCCCGGCCACCGTCCGCGCGAAGATCGTGTCGCTCCTCATGGTCCCGGTCGTCTCCCTGCTCGCGCTCTGGGGCTTCGCGACCGTCAGCACCACCCAGGACATCGCCCGGCTCACCCGAGTCCAGCGGGTCGACGAGCAGATACGCACCCCCGTCGCGGCCGCCGTCACCGAGCTCCAGGCCGAACGGCGCGCCGCCGTCCGCCACCTGGCCGACCCCGCCTCCGACCAGGGCGCCGCCCTGGAACAGCAGTCGCGGCGCACCGGCGCCGCCGTCGGCCGGCTCCGGCTCGGCGACCGGCACACCGTCGCCGAGTCCGGCGACTACCCGAGCGACGTCGTCGTCCGCGTCGGGGCCTTCGTGGCCGCAGCGGACCAGCTCGGCGCCACCCGCAAGGACGTCGCGGACCGGCGTGCGACCCCGGACGCGGCGTACGAGGCGTACACCCGCGTGGTCGACGAGGCGCTCGCCGTCGACGGCTCCCTCTCGGGCGGCGAGAAGGCCGAACTCGGCCCCGACGCCCGCGTCCTGCTCGAATTCGCCCGCGCCGCGGAACTCCTCGCCCGTGAGGACGCACTCATCGCCGCACCCGGCCCGCGCACCACGGAAACGCTTCGACGGCTCACCGGCGTCATCGAGACCCGCCGCGCCCTCACCGCGGCTTCCGTCGACGACCTGCCCGCCGCCCAGCAGGCCGCCTGGCACTCCGCCGCCAAGAGCGCCGCCTACGCCGAGCTGACCGCTGCCGAGGACCGGGTGCTCACGGCGGGTGCGGGCCCGGCTGCCGGGCCGGGCACGGGATCAGGCGGCGGGTCGGCTGCCGGGTCTGCTGCCGGGCCGGCCAAGGAGGTCCGCGGTGTGCCGGCCGGCTGGGACGCCGCGTACGCGAGCATCAGCACCTCGATGCGGGAGATCGCGGCCGCCGCGCACGCCGGAGCCGTCGACCGCACCGACCCCTTCGCGCACATCGAGTTCAGCCCCGCCGGCGCCGCCGTACTGCTGGGCCTCGCCGCGGTCGCCGCCTCCCTCGTCATCTCCGTACGCATCGGCCGCGCCCTCGTCGTGGAACTCGTCTCGCTGCGCAACACCGCCCTGGAGATCGCCCACCGCAAGCTCCCGCATGCCATGGACCGGCTGCGGGCCGGCCAGGACATCGACGTCGAGGCCGAGGCCCCGCCCCCACCGCCCGCCGACGACGAGATCACGCAGGTCGGCGAGGCGCTGGCCACCGTCCACCGGGCGGCCCTCAGTGCGGCCGTCGAGCGCGCCGAGCTGGCCAGCGGGGTGAGCGGCGTATTCGTCAACCTCGCCCGCCGCAGCCAGGTCCTGGTGCACAAGCAGCTGACCCTGCTCGACTCGATGGAGCGGCGCGCCGACGACCCCGGCGAACTCGGCGACCTGTTCCGCCTCGACCACCTCACGACGCGGATGCGGCGGCACGCCGAGAGCCTGATCATCCTGTCGGGTGCCGCTCCCGGGCGTGCCTGGCGGATGCCGGTCCCGCTGACGAACGTCGTACGGGCGGCCGTTTCCGAGATCGAGGACTACCCGCGTGTCGAGGTCCGCCAACTGGTGGAGGCCGCGGTGATCGGCGGCGCCGTCGCCGACCTCACGCACCTGCTCGCCGAACTCATCGAGAACGCCACGCAGTTCTCCCCGCCGCACACCAAGGTCCGCGTCAGCGGTGAGCCCGTCGGCGCCGGATACGTCCTGGAGGTCGAGGACCGGGGGCTCGGCATGGGCCGCGAGTCCCTCCACGAGGCCAACCGGCGCATCGAGCAGTCCGAGGCTCTCGACCTGTTCGACAGCGACCGGCTCGGGCTCTTCGTGGTCAGCCGGCTCTCGGCCCGGCACGGTGTGCGGGTGCACCTGCGCACGTCACCGTACGGAGGCACGACCGCCGTGGTGCTCCTGCCGAACGCCCTGCTCCAGGGCGCGATCGAGACCGGCCCCGCGTCGGCGGCGGGCCGGGGGGAGGACCCGGCCGCGCCGGTCGAGGCCCGGGCGGAACCGGAGGGGACGGCGCCGCAGCAGCCCGCGATCACCGTCGTACGGGAGGACGCGCGCGGCATCCCGGCACCGGACCGGAGCCCCGCACGGGAGGTGCCGCGCCCGGCGCCGGTGGCCTCGCTGCAGCCGCGCGGTGCCGGGGGCGCGGTCACCCGCACACAGGCCTCACCGGCCCCGACTCCGGTATCTGCGGCGGCCGCGGCGGCCGCGGCGGCCGCGGCGCCCGCTGCGGCACCGGCTCCGCGTCTCGCCGGAGGCTCCCCCTCCGTATCCGACCCCTCCGTATCCGACCCCTCCGTATCCGACCCCTCGGGCTCCGGACTGCCGCGCCGCGTACGCCAGGCCAGCCTGGCCCCGCAGCTGCGCGAGACCCCCGCCCCGAAGTCCCCGGCCGGGGCGCGCCTGCCCGAAGACCCGCAGGGGCGAAGCCCGGAGCAGGCCCGGGACCGGATGGCGGCCTACCGGGCCGGCTGGGTCCGCGGCGCCCAGGAGAGCTCCGCCCACGCAGGCAGTGAAGGAGAAGTGTGATGATCGAGCACGAGAGATTCCATCTCGACGGCGTCCGCAGGTCCGGCGAACTGGACTGGCTCCTGGACGATCTGGTGGTCCGGGTCCGCGAGGTCCGGCATGCCGTGGTCCTGTCCAACGACGGCCTGGCGGTGGGCGCGTCCACTGCGCTCAGCCGGGAGGACGCGGAGCACCTGGCCGCCGTGGCCTCCGGATTCCACAGTCTGGCGAAGGGCGCGGGTCGGCACTTCCACGTCGGGGGCGTGCGCCAGACGATGGTGGAGATGGACGGCGGGTTCCTCTTCGTCGCCGCCGCCGGGGACGGTTCCTGCCTGGCCGTGCTCAGCGCGGCGAGCGCCGACATCGGGCTGATCGCCTACGAGATGGCCCGGCTCGTGAAGCGGGTCGGGGAGCACCTGTACACACCGACCCGGTTCGCGGCGCGGCCTCCGGCCGCGGGCTGAGAGCGGCGGCCCGGTACGTGAACGGCCAGTGGTACGACGCCGATGCGGGCCCGCTCGTGCGCCCGTACGCCATGACCGGCGGGCGCACGAAGCCGGGGCCCCACGGGGTCCGGTTCGACCTGATCGCGCTGGTCGTCATGGACGGCGGGGGCGCTGCGGGCCCGGACGCGGCCGCCGAGTCGCTGCTCGGCCCCGAACACCGGGCACTGCTGGGGCTCTGCAGGTCCGAGACCCAGTCGGTGGCGGAGCTCGCCGCGGACGCGGACCTGCCGGTGGGCGTGGTGCGGGTGCTGCTCGGGGACCTGCTGGAGGGCGGGCACGTCAAGGTCAGCCGGCCGGTGCCGCCCGCGCGGCTGCCGGACGAGCGGATTCTGCGTGAAGTCATCGAGGGATTGCGAGCGCTGTGATGGAACGACACCACGACGGACCCGGCGGACCGGACCCGGAGCCCGGCCCGGATCATGATCCGGATCAGGCTCAGGATCCGGAAGCAGACGGGGAACTGACCGCGCTCGCGCTGAAGATACTCGTGGCGGGCGGGTTCGGGGTCGGCAAGACCACGCTGGTCGGGGCGGTCAGCGAGATCCGCCCCCTGCGGACGGAGGAACTGCTCAGCGAGGCCGGTGAACGGGTCGACGACACGGGCGGGGTCGCCCAGAAGACCACCACGACCGTGGCCATGGACTTCGGGCGGATCACCATCCGGTCCGGGCTGTCGCTCTACCTTTTCGGTACGCCGGGGCAGGACCGGTTCTGGTTCCTGTGGGACGAGCTGTCGCAGGGCGCCTTGGGCGCGGTGGTGCTCGCGGACACCCGCCGGCTGGAGGACTGCTTCCCGGCGGTGGACTACTTCGAGCACCGGCGAATCCCGTTCGTGGTGGCCGTGAACTGCTTCACGGACGCACGGAGGTACGGGGCGCACGAGGTCTCGCGGGCACTGGACCTGGAGCCGGGGACACCGGTGGTGCTGTGCGATGCGCGGGACAAGGACTCGGGCAAGGAAGTGCTGATCAGGCTGGTCGAGTACGCCGGGCGGGTGCACACCGCCCGGCTGCTGGACTCGGTGGAGCCGCAGGCCGATTCCGTGTGAGGCGGCCTGCGGCAGGGGAGGAGGCGCCCGTGTCAGTCGGCCACGCCGGCGACGGAGATCACCTTGTCGATGCCGACGCGGACGAGGAGTTCACCGGGGACGGCGTTGCGGCGGCCGAAGGCCTCGGCACGCTCCTCGCCCATGTAGCGGGCGCCGATCCTCGTCGCCCAGGGGACCATCTCCTCCAGGTCCTCGCTGATCTCGGCGCGTCCCATGAGGACGACGTAGGAGAACGGCGGCCGGTCGTCGTCCACGCAGAGCGCGACCCGGCCGTCGCGGAGCAGGTTGCGTCCCTTGACCGTGCCCTTGCCGGTGTTGAAGACGAAGGAATCGCCGTCGAGAACGAACCAGATGGGTGCGACATGCGGGCTGCCGTCCTCGCGGACGGTGGACAGCTTGCCGGTGCGGGTCCCGTACGAGACGAATGCCCGCCATTCCTCTTGAGTCATCTTCTTCGCCATGGGGACATCCTCCTTGCCGGAAAGGCGCTGGTGGGGAAGGCTGGCGGCACTTACTACGAGGGGTGGGGCGCGGCCACGCCGGCGGCGTCAACGGGGAGGGGCTCGAAATGGCACTGGACAAGCAGCTCGACTGGCTGCTCGACGACCTGACGCGTCGGGTGCAGCAGGTCAGGCATGCGGTGGTGCTGTCCAATGACGGCCTGGTGACCGGCGCGAGTGCGGGACTCGCGCGGGAGGACGCGGAGCACTTGGCGGCCGTGGCCGCGGGGTTGCAGAGCCTGGCGAAGGGGTCGGGGCGGCATTTCCGGGCCGGCGAGGTACGGCAGACGATGGTCGAGTACGACGACGGTGTCCTGTTCGTCATGGCGGCGGGCGCGGGGAGTTCCCTGTGCGTTCTCAGTGCCGCCGAGGCCGACATTGGTCAGGTCGCGTACGAGATGACACTGCTGGTCAACCGGGTGGGCGAGCACCTGGGAGTGGCGGAGCGGCGGATCACCGGCGGCTGACGCCGGAGTTATCCACAGGCCTCGCGGGTGTCGTGGCGCTGAGTTACGGTCTTCACACAGAGTAATCGTCACTTGTGGGGGAGGACCGTCATGGAGGTCGCGACGAAGCAGTCGGGGCACGCGCTGCCGGATTCCGGGGCGCCGGCCCTGCCGGGTGCACGGGCGCACGCCCTGCGGGCGGTGCGGGTGGACGGGCCCCCGGTCGTACGGGCAGACCTGCTGCCGGATACGGGAGTGGGCGGGGCCCGGGCCGCCCGGGAACTGGGGCTGACCCGGACGGAGTTCGCCCGGGCCGTCCAGCTGGGCATCGTCCGGGCCGGGCCGCCGGCGCCGGGCGGATCCGCGCGCTACACGCGGGCGGATCTGGAGCGGCTGCGGTCGTCCGAGGGATTCCCGGACGCGCTGCGCGGGAGGGTGGAAACCGTGGCCGGAGCCGAAGCTGCGGGCGGGGTGCTCGGCATCAGCCCGGGCCGGTTCACCCGGCTCGCGCGCTGCGGGCACATCACCCCGGTCGGCTACCGGATCAACCGCTACCGCATGGTGGTCTGGCTCTATCTGGCAGCTGAGCTACGGGAGTTCGCCGGTAGGGAGGCGGGGATGCTGCGCGGGAGCGCACCCCCGGCGGACCGGGAACTGATGGCCGCCAAGGCGGATCTGAGGCCCCGGAAATGGCGCGGGCGCCATGTGGGCCTGCTGCTGAGACGAACCGCCGACCCCTGGGAGCGGGCTGCCGTACTGGCCTCCGTACTCCCGGAGGAGGAGCTGCGGGAGGCCGTGCCCGATCCGGCGGAGCGGATCGTGCTCGCCGCGCTCGCCCCGCCCCCGCCGTACGGGCACCCGCAGATCCCGGCCGCGGCGGCCGTCGCACGCCGGCTGTTACGGGCGGAGCCGCCGGACGAGATCCACTGGTACCGCACCAGCCTGGACTTCGCGCTGACCGGGGCCCGCGGTCAGTCGAAGTCGACGGGCGAGAGCGGGCCGACGTAGACCCAGGCCCCGGCCTCCCGGGTGAAGGCGCTGTGCTCGTGCAGGGAACCGGTGTGCCGGCCTTCGCGGTAGTACGCCCGGAACTCCACCGAGCCCTCCGTCTCGAACATCCCGCCGCGCTCGGTGGCGAGGACGTCGAGGCGCTCCCAGCGCTGGTCGGGATCCAGGTCGAGCCGGCCGGGCCGGGTGCTCGGGTGCCAGGAGCGCAGCAGGTAGGCGGTGTCGCCGACCGCGAACGCACTGAACCGGGAGCGCATCAGGAGCTCGGCGGTGGGCGCCTGGTGCGCGCCCGAATGGAAGCGGCCGCAGCAGTCCGGGTAGGCGGCGGGCAGCCCGCAGGGGCAGGGGAGGGCCGGGGTGGGCATGGGTGTGCTCAGCTCTTCGTGGACGGGACGGGCTATTGGGGTGACACGGGCGGCTTGCCCGCCTTGTCGGCGTACGGGCGGAAGAGGCCCTCCTGGACGACGGAGACCAGCAGCCTGCCCTCCACGTCGTAGATGCGGCCTCGGGCCAGGCCCCGGCCGCCGTGCGCGATGGGGGACTCCTGGTCGTACAGGAACCACTTGTCCGCGCGGAACGGACGGTGGAACCACATGGCGTGGTCGAGCGAGGCCATGTCGAAACCGCGCATGCCCCAGAGGGGCTCCACGGGGATGCGCACGGCATCGAGGAGGGTCATGTCACTGGCGTAAGTGAGGGCGCAGGTGTGCACCAGCGGGTCGTCGCCCAGCGGGCCGACCGCGCGCATCCACACCGCGCTGCGCGGATCGGCGTCCTTGAGCTCCTCGGGAGTCCAGCGGAGCCGGTCCGTGTACCGGATGTCGAACGGCTGGCGGCGGGCCATCCGCTCCAGCGCCTCGGGCAGCGCGCCCAAGTGCTCGCGAATCTCGTCCGCGACCTTCGGCAGGGTGTCCGGGTGGGGGAAATCGAGCCGGGGAGGCAGCTGGTGTTCGATGCTGCCCTCCTCCGGATGGTGGAAGGAGGCGGTGAGATTGAAGATCGTCTTGCCTTGCTGGACCGCGGTGACGCGGCGCGTGGTGAAGGACCGCCCGTCGCGCACCCGCTCCACCTGGTACACGATCGGCACCCCGGGGATGCCGGGGCGCAGGAAGTACGCGTGCAGCGAGTGGACCGGGCGGTCGCTCTCGGTGGTGCGGCCCGCGGCCACCAGCGCCTGGCCGGCGACCTGCCCGCCGAAGACCCGCTGGAGGGACTCCTGCGGGCTGGCGCCGCGGAAGATGTTGACCTCGATCTGCTCCAGGTCGAGCAGATCGACCAGTCTCTCGGCCGGATTCGTCATCAGAGGTTCTCCACTGTCGGGTCCGGCGGGGCCGGTCGCTTGCGGGTCGGGGGTCCCCCCGGACGGAGTCCGGGGGAGATCAGAGCACGCCGAGCTCGCCGACCGAGGTCAGCCGGATGATCGCACGGCCCTCCTCGTCGGAGGCCGCGAGGTCGACCTCGGCGCTGATTCCCCAGCCATGGTCGCCGTTCGGGTCCGCGAAGGTCTGGCGGACGCGCCACAGGCCGTGCGCCTGGTCCTCCTCGATCTGGAGCAGCTTCGGGCCGCGGGCGTCGGGGCCGGTGCCCAGGTCGTCGTACTCGTCCCAGTACGCGTCCATGGCCTCGCCCCAGGCATCGGCGTCCCAGCCGGACTCGGCGTCCAGCTCGCCCAGCTCCTCGATGTGGTCCAGCGCGGCGAGCTCCACCCGGCGGAACATGGCGTTGCGGACCAGGACGCGGAAGGCGCGGGCGTTCGCCGTGACCGGCTTGACCTGGTCGGCCTTCTCCTGGGCCTGCTCCGCCGTCTCCACCTCCGGATTCGCCAGCTGCTCCCACTCGTCGAGCAGGCTGGAGTCGACCTGGCGGACGAGCTCGCCCAGCCAGGCGATGAGGTCCTGGAGGTCCTCGGACTTGAGGTCGTCGGGAATGGTGTGGTCCAGCGCCTTGTACGCGCTCGCCAGATAGCGCAGCACGATGCCCTCGGTGCGGGCGAGCTCGTAGAAGGAGGTGAACTCGGTGAAGGTCATCGCGCGCTCGTACATGTCGCGGATGATCGACTTCGGGGAGACGGGGTGGTCGCCGACCCACGGGTGGCTCTTGCGGTACACGTCGTAGGCGTGGAAGAGGAGCTCTTCCAGCGGCTTGGGATAGGTGACGTCCTGAAGACGCTCCATCCGCTCCTCGTACTCGATCCCGTCGGCCTTCATCGCGCCCACGGCGATGCCGCGTTCCTTGTTCTGCTGGGCAGCCAGGATCTGGCGCGGGTCGTCCAGGGTGGACTCGACGACGGAGACCATGTCCAGCGCGTAGGACGGCGAGTCCGGGTCCAGCAGGTCGAAGGAGGCCAGAGCGAAGGTGGACAGCGGCTGGTTGAGCGCGAAGTCCTGCTGGAGGTCGACGGTGAGCCGGATGGTGCGGCCCTCCGCGTCCGGGGTGTCGAGCTTCTCGACCACGCCGCCGTCGAGCAGCGAGCGGTAGATCGCGATGGCCCGGCGGATGTGCCGCAGCTGGGCCTTGCGCGGCTCGTGGTTGTCCTCCAGGAGGTGGCGCATCGCCTGGAAGGCATCGCCCGGACGGGCGATGACCGACAGCAGCATGATGTTCGTGACCTTGAACCGGGAGGTGAGCGGCTCCGGGTCGGCGGCGATAAGCTTCTCGAAAGTGGTGTCCGACCAGGCGACGAAGCCCTCGGGAGCCTTCTTGCGCACCACCTTGCGGCGCTTCTTCGGGTCGTCGCCGGCCTTCGCGAGGGCCTTCTCGTTCTCGATGACGTGCTCGGGCGCCTGGGCGACCACATAGCCCGCCGTGTCGAAGCCGGCCCGGCCCGCACGGCCGGCGATCTGGTGGAACTCGCGGGCGCGCAGGGTGCGGACCCGGTTGCCGTCGTACTTGGTGAGCGCGGTGAACAGCACCGTGCGGATGGGGACGTTGACGCCGACACCGAGGGTGTCGGTCCCGCAGATCACCTTCAGCAGGCCGGCCTGGGCCAGCTTTTCGACCAGGCGCCGGTACTTGGGCAGCATGCCGGCGTGGTGGACGCCGATGCCGTGCCGGACGTAGCGCGAGAGGTTCTGGCCGAACTTGGTGGTGAAGCGGAAGTTGCCGATCAGATCGGCGATCTTGTCCTTCTCCTCACGGGTGCACATGTTGATGCTCATCAGCGACTGCGCCCGCTCGACCGCCTGGGCCTGGGTGAAGTGCACGATGTAGACGGGGGCCTGCCGGGTCTCCAGCAGCTCGGTGATCGTGTCGGTGATCGGCGTGGTGACGTACTCGTACGACAGGGGCACGGGGCGGGTCGCGGAGCGGACCACCGAGGTCGGCCGGCCGGTGCGCCGGGTCAGGTCCTCCTCGAACCGCTTCACGTCGCCGAGGGTCGCCGACATCAGGACGAACTGAGCCTGCGGGAGCTCCAGCAGCGGGATCTGCCACGCCCAGCCGCGGTCCGGCTCGGCATAGAAGTGGAACTCGTCCATGACGACCTGGCCGATGTCGGCGTACTTGCCGTCACGCAGGGCGATCGAGGCCAGTACCTCGGCGGTGCAGCAGATCACCGGGGCGTCCGCGTTCACGGAGGCGTCGCCGGTCAGCATGCCGACGTTCTCGGTGCCGAAGAGCTTGCACAGGTCGAAGAACTTCTCCGACACCAGCGCCTTGATCGGAGCGGTGTAGAAGGTCACCTTGTCCTGGGCGAGCGCCGTGAAGTGCGCGCCCGCGGCGACGAGGCTCTTTCCGGAGCCGGTCGGGGTGGACAAGATCACATTCGCCCCGGAGACGACCTCGATGAGTGCCTCTTCCTGCGCCGGGTACAGGGTGATGCCCTGATCCTCCGCCCACGAGGAGAAAGCCTCGAAGAGGGCGTCGGGGTCGGCGTTCGGCGGGAGCTGATCAATGAGGGTCACACCCCCCATCTTGCCTGGCTTCCCGCCCGAAGAGGGAACCGGCGGACGCATCGAAGATCACCGACGGTACGCTGTGCCGTCGACCGGGCCCGAACGAATCCGTCAACAGGGCCCGACCACCACACGACTGGGGCGGGTAACGACCATGATGGGTCCGGCGCACTCATTGTCCGGGGCGGCAGCCTGGCTGGGGGTGGGTGCGGCGGCCGCGGCCGCCGGACACCCGATGCCCTGGCCGGTTCTCGTCGTCGGCGCGCTCATCTGCGCCGGCGCCGCCCTCGCCCCCGACCTGGACCACAAGTCGGCGACGATCTCCCGCGCCTTCGGCCCGCTCTCCCGGGGCCTGTGCGAGGTGGTCGACAAGATCTCCTACGCCGTCTACAAGGCCACCCGGGCCCCGAAGGACGCCCGTCGCAGCGGCGGCCACCGCACCCTGACGCACACCTGGCTGTGGGCCGTCCTGATCGGCGCCGGCTCCTCCGCGCTGGCGGTCACCGCCGACCGCTGGGGCGTGCTCGTCCTGCTCTTCGTCCACCTGGTCCTGGCCGTGGAGGGCCTCCTGTGGCGGGCCGCCCGGATGTCCAGCGACGTCCTCGTCTGGCTGCTCGGCGCCACGAGCGCCTGGATCCTGGCCGGTGTCCTCGACCAGCCCGGCAACGGGGCCGGATGGCTGTTCACCGGCCCCGGCCAGGAATACCTCTGGCTCGGCCTGCCGATCCTGCTCGGCGCCCTCGTCCACGACATCGGCGACGCGCTCACCGTCTCCGGCTGCCCCATCCTGTGGCCCCTCCCGATCGCAGGGAAGCGCTGGTACCCCATCGGCCCGCCCAAGGGGATGCGCTTCCGGGCCGGCAGCTGGGTGGAGCTCAAGGTCCTCATGCCCGTGTTCATGCTGCTCGGCGGCATAGGGGGAGCTTCCGCGCTCGGATTCATCTAGTCCGTTCAGTCGGCCCGTTCAGCGCAAAGGCCCCGGTCTCCGCGCAGCAGCGGGGACCGGGGCCTCGAACGACAGGGCGCGGTACGGGGCGCGGCGGGTCAGCCGTGCCAGGAGCGCCACAGGGCCGCATAGGCACCGTCCGCTGCGACCAGCTCGTCGTGCGAGCCCAGTTCGCTGATCCGGCCGCCCTCGACCACGGCGATCACGTCCGCGTCGTGCGCGGTGTGCAGCCGGTGGGCGATCGCGATGACCGTGCGGCCGTCCAGCACCCGGGCCAGCGAACGCTCCAAATGCCGTGCGGCACGCGGGTCCAGCAGCGAGGTGGCCTCGTCCAGCACCAGCGTGTGCGGATCGGCCAGCACCAGCCGGGCCAGCGCGATCTGCTGCGCCTGCGCCGGGGTCAGCGCCGTACCGCCCGAACCCACCTCGGTGTCCAGACCGGCCTCCAGGGCCCGGGCCCAGCCCTCCGCGTCCACCGCGCCCAGCGCCGCCCACAGCTCGGTGTCACCGGCCCCCGTGCGCGCCAGCCGGAGGTTGTCCCGCAGCGAGCCCGCGAACACATGGTGCTCCTGGTTGACCAGTGCCACGTGCTCGCGCACCCGCTCCGCGCGCATCCGCGACAGCTGCGCCCCGCCGAGGGTCACCTCGCCGGTCCTCGGCGCGTAGATGCCCGCGAGCAGCCGGCCCAGCGTGGACTTGCCCGCTCCGGAGGGGCCGACCAGCGCCATCCGGGTACCCGGAGGCACGGCCATGGACACCCGGTGCAGCACGTCCACCCCTTCCCGGTAGCCGAAGCGGACCTCGTCGGCCCGGACGTCCCGCCCCGCCGGGGAGACGGCCGCGTCGCCCGCGTCCGGCTCGATCTCCCGTACGCCCACGAGGCGGGCGAGAGAGACCTGGGCGACCTGCAGCTCGTCGTACCAGCGCAGGATCAGGCCGATCGGATCGACCATCATCTGCGCCAGCAGAGCCCCCGTGGTCAGTTGCCCCACCGACATCCAGTCCCGGAGCACGCAGTAGCCGCCGATCAGCAGCACGGAGCCGAGGATCGTCACGTAGGTGACGTTGACGACGGGGAAGAGGACCGTCCGCAGGTACAGGGTGTACCGCTCCCAGGCCGTCCACTCCTTGATCCGCCGCTCCGACAGGGCGATCCGGCCCGGCCCGAGGCGGTGTGCCTCGACGGTGCGGCCGGCGTCCACCGTCTCGGTGAGCGCGGCCGCGACCGCCGCGTACCCGGCCGCCTCCGACCGGTATGCGGAGGGGGCCCGCCGGAAGTACCAGCGGCAGCCGATCACGAGCACCGGCAGCGCCACCAGCGCGGCAAGGGCCAGCGGCGGTGCGGTCACCGTGAGCGCCCCGAAGAGCAGCCCGACCCAGACCACGCCGATCGCCAGCTGCGGCACAGCCTCGCGCATCGCGTTGGCCAGCCGGTCGATGTCGGTGGTGATCCGCGACAGCAGGTCACCGGTGCCGGCCCGCTCCAGCACACCCGGCGGCAGGCCCACGGACCGCACCAGGAAGTCCTCGCGCAGATCGGCCAGCATCTCCTCGCCGAGCATCGCGCCGCGCAGTCTGACCAGCCGGACGAAGAACGTCTGGACCACCAGGGCCAGCGCGAACAGCAGGGCCACGCGCCCCAGGTGGAGCTCGCGCGCCCCCGCCGCCAGCTGGTCCACGACCCGGCCCAGCAGGTAGGGGCCGACCATGGACGCGAGCACCGCGGCCGCGTTGACCGTCACCAGCACCACGAAGGCCCGCCGGTGCCGCCGCAGCAGGCCACGGACATAGCCCCGTACGGTTGCCGTCGAGCCCACGGGCAGGGTGGCGGCCGATTCGGGGGCCGCCGGATCGTATTGCGGCGGCGCCACGCCGATCATGCGGATTCCTCGATCTCTGTGAGTGCTTCTTCCATCCGGGTCAGTTCCATGCGTGCCACCCGCTGCTCCTCGTCCGTCTCCCGGGTGACGACCGCCCGGTACAGCGGTTCGCCGTGCAGCAGTTCGCGGTGCGTTCCGGTCGCGGCGACGGCGCCCTCGTGGATCAGGACCACCCGGTCGGCACGGTCCAGGAGCAGCGGCGAGGAGGCGAGCACCACCGTCGTGCGCCCGGAGCGCAGAGCGGTGATCCCGTCCGCGATGCGGGCCTCGGTGTGCGAGTCGACCGCCGAGGTCGGCTCGTCCAGCACCAGCACCTCCGGGTCGGTGGCCAGGGACCGCGCCAGAGCGAGCCTCTGGCGCTGCCCGCCGGACAGGGACCGGCCGCGCTCGGTGATCCGCGCGTCCATGGGGTCGTCCACCCCGTCCGGCGCCGACTGGAGCAGCGCGTCCAGGACGTCCCCGCACTGGGCGGCGGCCAGCGCCGTCCCGGGCCCGACGGCTCCGGACGCCGGTACGGCGAACAGCTCGCGCAGGGTTCCGGACAGCAGCACCGGGTCCTTGTCCTGTACGAGGACCAGCGTGCGCGCGGTGTCCAGTGCGAGTTCGTCCAGCGCGACCCCGCCCAGCAGCACCGAGACCCGCGCGGCAGGCGGGCCGTCGTCCGCCGGATGACCGCCGAGGCGCTCGGCGAGCCTGCCCGCCAGGTCCGGGTCCCCGCACACCACGGCGGTGAACCGGCCCGCCGGGGCCAGCAGCCCCGTCGCGGGGTCGTACAGGTCCCCGCCCGGCGCCGGAGCCGCGACCTGCGCCGTCCCGGTGGCGGGCGCCGCCGGCACCGGGGCTTCGGTACGCGTCAGCGACAGCACCCGGGCGGCCCGCTGGGCGGAGGGCCGGGAGAAGGAGTACGCCATGGCGATCTCCTCGAAGTGCCGAAGCGGGTAGAGCATCGTGGCCACCGCGCTGAACGCGGCGACGAGTTCACCCACCGCCAGCCGGTCGTCCAGCACGAGCACGGAGCCGTACCAGACCACGGTGATCAGCAGGGCGCCCGGGAGCAGCACCTGGATCGCGGAGATCAGCGCCCACATCCGGGCGCTGCGCACGGCCGCCTTGCGGACCTCCTGCGAGGCCTCGCGGTAGCGGCCCAAGAACAGCTCCTCGCCGCCGATGCCGCGCAGCACGCGCAGGCCCGCCACGGTGTCGGAGGCCAGTTCGGTGGCCTTCCCGGCCTTCTCGCGCTGGATGTCGGCGCGCCGGGTGGCGCGCGGCAGCAGCGGCAGTACGGACAGGGCGAGCACCGGGACGCCGATCGCGACGACCACACCGATCGAGGGCGCGTAGAACAGCAGGCCGACGCAGATGGCCACGACGGCGAAGGCGGCGGCGAGGAAGCGGGACGCCGCCTCGACGAACCAGCCGATCTTCTCGACGTCTCCCGTGGAGACCGCGACCACTTCGCCCGCCGCGACCCGCCGGGTCAGGGCGGAACCCAGCTCGGCGGTCTTGCGGGCGAGCAGCTGCTGCACGCGCGCGGCAGCGGTGATCCAGTTGGTGACGGCGGTTCGGTGGAGCATTGCGTCGCCGGCCGCGATGGCGATGCCGATCAGTGCCAGCAGCGCGCCGACCAGCAGCAGCCGGGTGCCGTCGCGCCGTACGACCGCGTCGACACCCAGACCCACCGCGTACGGCAGCCCGGCGATGCCGCAGAAGTGCACCAGTCCCCAGCACAGGCTCCTGACCTGTCCGCCGAGTTGGCCGCGCCCCAGCCACAACAGGAAGCGCGGGCCGGAGCGGGCGTCGGGTACCCCGGGATCCGGATACGGAAGATCGCTGATCTGCATGACGCCCCATGACTGGTCGAGTGGTTCAAACCGAAAAAGGTTCGCCTTCCGGACCGGTCCCGGGCAATCCATTTTGCGTTGGCCAAAGCCTTACGCGACGGGGTTTGCGGCCCGCCGGCCCACGTCCCGCCAGGTCAAGGGCGGCTCGCCCACTCAAGTTCCAGCAGCGCCGAGCGGTAACTCCGGCCGGTGGCCCGGTCCATGCCCACCTCACACATCCGGCTCGCCGACAAGTGCGCGTCGAAGGCACGTGACGTCACCTCCGCCGCCTCGCGCTCCGTCGCCGAGTCGGTCAGCTCCGGGTGCAGCATGCCCCGGTCGCCCGCGAAGGCGCAGCAGCCCGCATCGTCCGGGACCACCACCTCCGTCGCGCAGGCCTCGGCCACGGCGCGCAGCTGCGGCTCGTCGCCCAAGTGGAGCATCGAGCAGGTCGGATGGAGCACGGCCGAGCCCACCGTGCGCCGGATCTCCAGGTGCGGGAGCAGCTCGTCCGCCGCCCACACGACGGAGTCGACGACCTTCAGCTCCGCATGCAGCGCCCGGTTGTCGTCCGTCAGGTACGGGACCACCTCGTGCGCGATGCCCAGCGTGCACGAGGAGGCGTCGACCACGAGCGGCAGCCGCCCGCCGGCGGTCCACCCCCAGGCGGCCTCGACGATCCGGTTGGCCATCACGCGGTTCCCGGCGTCGTAGCCCTTGGAGTGCCAGATCGTCGCGCAGCAGGTGCCCGTGACGTCGCCCGGGATCCACACCGGTTTCCCGGCCCGCTCCGACACCGCCACCACGGCCTCGGGCAGGGAGGGCCCGGGCCGGTCCCCGGGGCCGCCGAAGATGCGGTTCACGCACGCCGGGTAGTACACGGCTGCCGCGCCCACCCGCCGGGTACCGGGCAGCTTCCCGGCGGCCGCGCCGGGGATCTGCGGCAGCCACTCCGGCACCAGGTCCGGGCGCACGGCCCTGCGCGCGGCCCCGGTGACCGCCTCCAGCAGCCCGTTGCCGACCCGGTCGGTGATCTTGTCTGCGGCTGCCACGGCCAGCCGGGCGGCGCGCTCCACGGCCTTGAACCGCTGGGCCGCGAGCTCGGCGCCGCGCTCCTCGCGCGGGCCGTGCCGGCGGTGGCGGAAGTCCCGCATCAGCGCTCCTGTGTCGATGCCGACGGGACAGGCCAGCTTGCAGGTGGAGTCGCCCGCGCAGGTGTCCACGGCGTCGTAGCCGTAGGCTTCGAGCAGTCCGTCCAGCACGCGGGATCCGGGCTGCTGGCGCATCATCTCGCGGCGCAGCACGATCCGCTGGCGAGGCGTCGTCGTCAGGTCCTCGCTGGGGCAGGCCGGTTCGCAGAAGCCGCACTCGATGCACGGGTCGGCCACCGCCTCCACGCGCGGGATCGTCTTCAGTCCGCGCAGATGTGCCGTCGGGTCGCGGTCGAGGAGGATGCGCGGGGCGAGCAGCCCGTCCGGATCGACGACCCGCTTCGTCCGCCACATCATCTCGGTGGCCCTGGGCCCCCACTCCAGTTCCAGGAACGGGGCCATGTTGCGGCCGGTGGAGTGCTCGGCCTTCAGCGAGCCGTCGAACCGCTCCACCGTGAGCCGGCAGAAGGCGTCCATGAAGGCCCCGTACCGTTCGACGTCCACGGGCTTCGCGGCGTCGAAGGCGAGCAGGAAATGCAGGTTGCCGTGGGCCGCGTGGCCGGCGACGGCCGCGTCGAAGCCGTGCTCCGCCTGGAGCGCGAGGAGCGCCTCGCAGGCCTCGGCCAGCCTGGAGGGCGGCACGGCGAAGTCCTCGGTGATCAGGGTGGTACCGGGGGCGCGAGCCCCGCCGACGGCGGTGACGAACGCCTTGCGGGCCTTCCAGTAGCCGTTGATCGTCTTCGCGTCCCGGGTGAAGGTGTTGGTGACCGAGGCCACCGGAGCCACCAGCTCCAGTGAGGCGAGCACCTCGGCGGCGCGGCGCTCGTACTCCGCCCGGCCCGCCTCGTCCGGGGCGCGGAACTCCACCAGCAGGGCGGTCGTGCCCTTCGGCAGCCCGGCCCAGTCGGCGGGGACGCCGTCGACGCTGACCGAGGCCCGCAGGGTGTTGCCGTCCATCACCTCGACGGCGAGGGCGCCCGCCTCGTTGAAGAGCGGTACGGCGGCGGCCGCGGCGGGCAGCGAGGGAAAGAACAGCAGGGCACTGGTCAGCTTGCGGTCCAGCGCCACGGTGTCGAAGACGACCTCGGCGATGAATCCGAGCGTGCCCTCCGAGCCGACCATCAGCCCGCGCAGGATCTCCACGGGGGTGGTGCCGTCCAGGTACGCGTCGAGGCGGTAGCCGGTGGTGTTCTTGATCTCGTACTTGGCCCGGATCCGGGCGACGAGCTCCGGGTCGGCCTCGATCTCCTGCTTGATCTCCATCAGCCCGCGGCACAGCGCCGGTTCCGCGCGTGCCAGCTCCTCGTCCGCCAGCGGGTCGGCGGTGTCCACGACGGTGCCGCCGGGCAGCACGAACGTGAGGGAGGAGAGCATGCGGTACGAGTTCCTCGTGGTCCCCGCCGTCATGCCGGACGCGTTGTTGGCGACGACTCCGCCGACGGTGCAGGCGATGGCGCTCGCCGGATCGGGGCCGAGGACGCGGCCGTGGCGGGCGAGTGCGGCATTGGCCCGTGCCACGGTCGTGCCGGGCCGGATCCGGGCGCGGCGGCCCTCCTCCAGCACCTCGACGCCGGCCCAGTGGCGGCGGACGTCGACCAGGATGTCCTCGCCCTGGGCCTGGCCGTTCAGCGAGGTCCCGGCGGCGCGGAAGACGACCTCGCGCCCGCGGCCGTGGGCGTAGGAGAGGATCGCGGAGACGTCGTCGATGTCCTCGGCGACCACCACCACCTGCGGCACGAACCGGTACGGCGAGGCGTCGGAGGCGTAGCGGACCAGGTCGGAGACCTTCCACAGCACCTTCCCGGCGCCCAGCAGCTCCGTCAGCTCGGTGCGCAGCGGCTCCGGGGTGCCGGCGGCACGGTGCTCCGGGACCCGGTCGGGGGCGGGGCCGCCGATGCCGTGCGGGCGCAGGGCGCCGGGCTTCGGTTCCAGCAGCGGCATGCGCGACCCCTTGCCTACTCGTTCGGCCTAGTCCGAGGGGCCCTGTCCCGGTCTCGGGGGGCCTTCCCCGCAGCGGCGCTCCGTCGGGGCGTCCGTCAGAGCGTCCAGCAGGCCGCCGAGCACCTCGCGCTGCCCGGCGGTCAACGGAGCCAGGATCTCCTCTGCCGCGTCGGTTCGCGCGTTGCGCAGCCGGCGCAGCGTGGCGCGGCCCGTTTCGGTGAGCTCGATCCGTATGACGCGCCGGTTGGCAGGGTCGGGTGCGCGGCGCACGCACTCGGCGGCCTCCAGGCCGTCGACGAGCGTGGTCACGGCGCGGGGCACGACTTCCAGGCGGGCGGCGAGGTCCGCCATCCGGGGCGGCTGGTCGCCGTCGTAGTGCGAGACGAGGCGCAGCAGCCGGCTCTGGGCGGGGGTGATGCCGAGCGGTTCCAGATGGCGTTTCTGGATCCGGTGGAGCCGGCGGGTCAGCCGCAGCAGCTGTTCGGCGAGCACGCCGTCCGTGCTGTCGGTTTCGGAAGCGGTCCTCATACTGGGGAACAGTACCAGGACCAGATTCATTGTGAGCATAGGTAACAATGAGCTATGCTCATTCGAGTCTCGTCAGAAGGAGGCCCATGCGCCCCGAAGAGCCGAAGTGGACCCCATCGAAAGAAGCACTCGACCCCAACCGCCCCGCCCCCGCGGAGCAGCCGCGTGAGCTGCGCCGGATCGTGGGCCTGTTCCGCCCCTACCGCGGCCGCCTCGCCGTCGTGGGGCTGCTCGTCTGCGCCTCCTCTCTGGTCGGAGTGGCCTCGCCGTTCCTGCTGAAGGAGATCCTGGACGTCGCCATCCCCGAGGGGCGTACCGGGCTGCTCAGCCTGCTCGCCCTCGGCATGATCCTCACGGCCGTGGTCACCAGCGTCTTCGGCGTGCTCCAGACCCTGATCTCCACCACCGTCGGCCAGCGCGTCATGCACGACCTGCGCACCGCCGTGTACGCCCAGCTCCAGCGGATGCCGCTGGCCTTCTTCACCCGCACCCGGACGGGCGAGGTGCAGTCCCGCATCGCCAACGACATCGGCGGCATGCAGGCCACGGTCACCTCGACCGCGACCTCGCTCGTCTCCAACCTGACGGCCGTGATCGCGTCCATCGTCGCGATGCTCGCGCTCGACTGGCGGCTCACCCTCGTCTCGCTGCTCCTGCTGCCCGTGTTCGTGTGGATCAGCCGGAGGGTCGGCCGCGAGCGCAAGAAGATCACGCTTCAGCGGCAGAAGCAGATGGCCGCCATGGCCGCCACGGTCACCGAGTCGCTGTCGGTGAGCGGCATCCTGCTCGGCCGCACGATGGGCCGCGCCGACTCGCTGACCCGGTCCTTCTCCGACGAGTCCGAGAAGCTCGTCGGCCTCGAAGTGCGCTCCAGCATGGCAGGGCGCTGGCGGATGTCCACCATCGGCATCGTCATGGCCGCCATGCCCGCGCTGATCTACTGGGCCGCAGGCATCGCGCTCCAGTCGGGTGCCCCTTCGCTCTCGGTCGGCACTCTCGTCGCCTTCGTCTCGCTCCAGCAGGGCCTGTTCCGGCCCGCCGTGAGCCTGCTGTCGACCGGCGTGCAGATCCAGACCTCGCTCGCCCTGTTCGCCCGGATCTTCGAGTACCTCGATCTGCCGGTGGACATCACCGAGCGCGCGGACGCGGTGCGCCTGGACCGGGCCCGGGGCGAGGTCCGGCTGGAGGACGTGCACTTCGCGTACGACGTCAAACACGGGCCCACGCTGACGGGGATCGACATCACCGTCCCGGCCGGCGGCTCGCTCGCGGTGGTCGGCCCGACCGGTTCGGGCAAGAGCACGCTGAGCTACCTCGTGCCCCGGCTCTACGACGTGACCGGCGGCCGGGTCGCCCTCGACGGGGTGGACGTACGCGACCTCGACTTCGACTCGCTGGCCCGCTCCGTAGGCGTGGTCTCCCAGGAGACCTACCTCTTCCACGCCTCGGTCGCCGACAACCTCCGCTTCGCCAAGCCCGACGCCACCGACGAGGAGATCGCCGAGGCGGCCCGCGCGGCCCAGATCCACGAGCACATCGAGTCCCTGCCCGACGGGTACGACACCCTGGTCGGCGAGCGCGGCTACCGCTTCTCCGGAGGCGAGAAGCAGCGCCTCGCCATCGCTCGCACCATCCTGCGCGATCCGCCGGTGCTGATCCTCGACGAGGCCACCAGCGCCCTCGACACCCGCACCGAGCATGCCGTGCAACGGGCCATCGACAATCTGTCCCAGGGGCGCACCACGATCACCATCGCGCACCGGCTCTCCACCGTCCGCGACGCCGACCAGATCGTCGTCCTGGACAAGGGCCGCATCGCCGAGCGCGGTACGCACGAGGAACTGCTGGAGGCGGACGGCCGGTACGCGGCCCTGGTCCGCAGGGACCGCGAAGCCGCGCTCACGCCGGAGACGGCCGCCGCCCGCATGGTCCGGGAAGCGTCGGCGGCCACGGCGGTCGGGCCGGTCGACCCGACCGGGCCGGCCGGGGGAGCCGCGCAACCCACGCCGGTAAACGTGTGATCGTATGACAGATATGCGGGCGTGATGCCGGAAATATGACATTTCGCAGGTTAGCGTTCCTGCATGCGTCATGAGTACCTGCCGCCACTGCGTGGTTCCCGGCTCACCCGCCGGGGCCGTCTGGCGCTCTTCCTCGGCATGCTGCTCGCCATCGGTGCGGTCGCCCTCCTTCCGCTGCTGCGGAGCGGGGAAGCCCCCGAGAAGCCGCGCCAGTTGACGATTCCCGGAGGCTGGCGGGCGCCCCAGGTGTACGCCGCGATCGACCGCGAGCTCAAGCTCCCGGCGGGTTCCGCCAAGGCGGCGGTCGCCACGGCCGGACTTGCCCTGCCCGCTGAGGCGAAGGGCAATCCGGAAGGCTTCCTGTTCCCGGCGACGTACCCGGTGACTTCGAAGTCCACGCCGGCCACCCTGCTCGCGTACATGGTGCAGACGGCCAACCGCAAGCTCGCGGCCAAGGCCGTCGCCGACGGCGGCAAGGCGCACGGCATGACCCCGTACCAGACGGCCACGCTCGCCAGCATCATCGAGGCGGAAGCCGCATCACGCGCCGACCAGGGCCGGGTCGCCCGGGTGGTGCACAACCGGCTGGCCCGGTCCATGCCGCTCCAGATGGACTCCACCATCAACTACGCGCTGAACCGCAGCACGGTGGACACCAAGCTCAGCGAGACATGGATCGACAGCCCCTTCAACACCTACCGGCGCCAAGGGCTCCCGCCGACGCCGATCAACAGCCCTGGCCTGGACGCCATGGCCGCGGCCGTCGCGCCGGCGCCGGGCGACTGGCTGTTCTTCGTCACCGTGAAGCCGGGGGACACCCGCTTCTCGGCGACGTACGAGGAGCACAAGAGGCACGTCGCGGAGTTCAACCGGATCCGCGCCGAAACCGGTGCGGGGAGCGGAGGGGACACCGGACGGCGCGCCCAGGCGGGCTCCCGCGCCGGTTAGACCGTCCCGGTGGAGCGGGCGGCGGCCGGCTCCCGGGGGCCGTCGGCGCCCCGTGCCAGCAGGCGGCGGATCTCGCGGACCGCGGCGCCTCCGGCACGGTTGGCGCCGATGGTGGATGCCGACGGTCCGTAGCCGACCAGATGGATCCGTTCGTCGCGGACCGCGCGGGTGCCCTCGACCCGGATGCCGCCGCCGGGCTCGCGCAGGTGCAGTGGGCTCAAGTGGTCGATGGCGGCCCGGAACCCGGTGGCCCACAGGATCGCATCGGCCTCCACCCGCCGCCCGTCCGCCCAGGCGACGCCCGTCGCCGTGATCCGGTCGAACACGGGCTGCCGGTCCAGCACCCCCGAGGCCAGACCGGCCCGGACGGCCTCGTTCAGCGGGAGCCCGGTCACGCTGACCACACTCTGCGGGGGCAGTCCCCGGCGCACCCGCTCGTCGACCAGGGCCACCGCGGCCCGGCCCTCGGCCTCGCCGAAGCCCCCGTCGCGGAACACCGGGGGCCGGCGGGTCACCCAGGTGGTCTCCGCCGCCACCTCGGCGATCTCCAGCAGGTGCTGCACCGCCGAGGTGCCACCGCCCACCACGACCACGCGGGCCCCGGCGAACTCCTGCGGACCCGGGTAGTCCGCGGTGTGCAACTGGCGGCCCCGGAAGGTCTCCTGGCCCGGGTAGCGCGGCCAGAACGGGCGGTCCCAGGTCCCGGTCGCGTTGATCAGGGCCCGTGCGGACCAGGTCCCGGCCGAGGACTCCACCCGCAGCCGCCCGTCGGCGCCCTCCCGTACCGCCGTGACGTCCACGGGCCGCCGAACGCGCAGCCCGAACCGGTCCTCGTATGCACCGAAGTACTCCCCGATCACCGCCGAGGACGGCCGCAGCGGATCGGCGTCCGTGAGCTCCATGCCGGGCAGCGCGTGCATCCCGTGGACCTTGCCGTACGTCAGTGAGGGCCAGCGGTACTGCCACGCGCCACCGGGGTGCGGTGCGTGGTCGAGCACCACATGGCCGATCCCCGCCCGCGCCAGGTGATAGGCGCTGGACAGTCCCGCCTGCCCGGCGCCGACGACCACCACGTCGACGACCTCGACCCGATCCCCGACTCCGGCGGCCGCACCCTGCATGATTTCGTTCACGGTTCTACCAACTCGCCGGACCTGGCGGATCTTCCCGGCCCTCCACAACGGCACGGCAAGAGGCCCTCCGCGATGCGGACGAGGCTCGGCAGATGCCGCTGCGCCGGGGCGGGCCGCTCGCTAAGGTCGAAGGTCGAAGGTCGAAGGTCGAAGGTCGAAGCCCATCACGGGCGATGGCGGCGAGCGGCGGGGGCGGCTGGGTGGGGCGACGATTCTTCATCGGCATGGGCAGCGGCCGGTACTGCAACCTTCCCGAGGAGGAGCAGCTGGCCTCCGTGCCCACGGACCTCCGCGCGATGTCCGCGCTCTTCACCTCCTTCGGGTACACGCCGGTGCTCTCCGGACTGGGTGAGTACGACGGCGCCGACCAGCTCCGCCAGAAGCTCCGCCACTGGTCCGCCGACGCAGACCTCACCGGAGACGACGTGGTGGTGGTCTACTTCGCCGGCCACGGAGCCGTCGAGGAGCGGGACCGGCACTACCTGCTGTGCTGGGACTCGCGTGACGCGGACCTCGCCGCCACCGCCCTGGCCACTGAGGATCTCGTCCGCATCCTCTGCAAGGGAGGCCTGCGCCACCTGCTGCTGATCCTGGACACCTGCTCCGGCGGTGCGGGCAGCGCGGACGCCTCGGCCGTCGCGCTGCAGACGATCGTCTACCGGGGCGCGGCGGCCGACGCCTCCGCGGGTCTGTGGTTCCTGGCCTCCGCCCGGCGCAAGGACGTCGCCGACGACGGGGCCTTCGTCGCGGCGCTGGGCGAGGCCGTCGCCACCACCACGGAACGCACCGGGCAGCGCCAGCAGTACCTCGACCTCACCGAGCTCGTGAAGGCCGTCAACGAACGCTTCGAAGCCGAGGGCCGCGGCCAGCGCGCCGAACTGGCCAGCGGACTGGTCACCGGCCTCGCGCCGTTCCTCGCCAACGCCGGCTACCGCGAGGAGTTACCCCCGCTCGGCACGGACCTGGAGGTCCAGCGCCGCGTCGTCGCCCGCGATCTCACCGAGCACTTCGGCCCGCGCTCGCGCGGCGTGGAATTCGAATCGGAGCAGGGCCTCTACTTCAGCGGCCGGGTCGCCGTCCTCTCCGAGCTCGTCGCCTGGCTGACCGCCGCCGGCGGCGACGGCCGCGGGCGGGTCGTCACCGGAAGCCCGGGCTGCGGCAAGTCCGCGGTCCTCGGCCGCATCGTCGCCCTCTCCGACGAGGCGTACCGGTCCCGCCTCGACCTGACGGACGTGGACTCCCGCACGGTGGTTCCCGCAGGATGCGTGACCGCCGCCGTCCACGCCCGGCACAAGCGGCTTGAGGAGATCGTCGACCGCATCGCCTCCGCCCTCGGCACCGAGGCCGACGGCGCGGCCGCGCTGCTCCAGGAACTCAACCGTCGCGGCCGCCACGGCCCCCCGCTGATCATCGTGGTCGACGCCGTCGACGAAGCGGGGTCGGACACCGCCGCGGACGCCGGCGGCCACGGCGAACCCCGCAGGATCACCCGCGAACTGCTCCGCCCCATGTCGGAGATCCAGGGCGTACGACTCCTCGTCGGTACCCGCCACGAACTGGTGACCCCGCTCGGCCCCACCTTCGTCTGCATGGACCTGGACCGCGAGGAGTACCGGGCAGGCCACGAGGACGTCACCGGATACGTCGCCCGGGTGCTGCTCGCCGCCGAGGAGGCCGACGTGCGCACCCCCTACCGCGACCGGCCCGGGCTGGCCCGGACCGTGGCGGGCAAGGTGGCCGACAAGGCAGCCGGCGTCTACCTCTACGCCCGCACGACGGCCCGTACGCTCCGCTCCGACAAGGACGCCGTCGACATCGACAGGCCGGACTGGGCGGAGAAGCTGCCCAGCGAGGTCGGCGAGGCCTTCGACGACTACCTGGCCCGATTCGGCCCCGACGAGCCCCGGGTCCGGCGGATGCTGCTGGCACTGGCCTTCTCGGAGGGCAAGGGGCTGCCGCGCGGCAGGGTCTGGACCGCGCTGGCCTCGGTGATCTCCGGAGTCCCCTGCTCCGAAGCGGACGTCACCTGGGTACTCGACGTCGGCGAGGCCTACGTCGCCGAGGTCATCGACGACGACCGGCGCTCCGCCTACCGGCTCTACCACAAGGCACTCGCCGAACACCTGCGCGCCACCGCCGACCGGCCCCCGGCCGAGATCCAGCAGGCCGTGGTCGAGGCACTGCGCTCGCTGGTACCCGGAGCGGCCGAGGGCCGTCCGGACTGGTTCGCCGCGGTGGCGTACGTACGCCAGCACCTGGCCACGCACGCCGCGGCGGCGGGCCGGCTCGTCGAGCTGATCGAGGACCCCGGCTTCCTGCTCGCCGGCGAACCCCTTTCGCTGCTGCGGGCGTTCGCCGCCATCGAGGGGGAGGGCGCCCGCCGGATCCGGGGGGCCTACGAGCAGGTCGCCCACCGGCTCACCGCCGACCGCCCGCTCGGTGAGCGGGCCGCAGACCTCCAGCTCTCGGCCCGCCGCTGCGGAGCCGACGGCCTGGCGGGCCGGGTGGAGGAGCTGTCCGTGCTGCGCCCCTGGTCGGCGAGCTGGGCCTGGTGGTCCGCGAGCGGGGTCCACCGGTTGCTGGCCGGGCACGGCCGCGCGGTGACCTGCGTTGCGGTGGGCCTGCTCGACGGGCGCCCGATCGCCGTCACCGGCAGCGTGGACCGCACCGCCCTGGTCTGGGACCTCCAGGCACAGCGACAGATCGGGGACCCGCTCCCGGTGGGGATCGGTGTGAGCGCCCTGGCCATCGGGGAACTGGGCGACTACACCGTGGCGTTGACCGGCGGAGACGACGGAACGGTCCGGATCTGGGACCTGTCGGCCGGCCAGGAGTACGGCGCGCCCCTCAGCGGGCACACCAACCGCGTCGAATCGATCGTCATCGGCGCCGTCCGAGGCCGTCCGGTGGTGCTGACGGCCAGTGCGGACGGCACGGCCCGGGTCTGGGACCTGGTCGAACGCCGCCAGCTCGGCTGCGAGCTCAGCGCCCACCGGCGCTCCGTCCGGGCAGCGGACCTCGGTGAGCTCGACGGCCGCCCGATCGCCGTCACCGGCGGCGCGGACAAGGCCGTGCACGTGTGGGACCTCTCCGACGTCCTGGACGGCGGCGACGCCCGCCTGGACGGCAGTCCGCTGATCGGCCCCGCGATGGCCGTCACGGCCGTGTGCCTCGCCCGGCTGGGTGACCTGACGGTGGCACTGGTCGGGGACGAGGCCGGCATGCTCAGCCGCTGGGACCTGGCCGGGCGCCGCCAGATCGGGGAGCCCGTCATGGCACACGTCCACCTCACCCGCAGCGGGGTGTTCTCCGCGACGGCGGGAGAGTTCGGCGGCCGCCCGGTGGCGTTGACCAGCGGCAGTCGCAGCGCCCGCCTGTGGGACCTGCAGACGCTGCAGCCGCTCGCCCACCAACTGCGCGGCCACGTGGAGGACATCACGGCCGCCGCGCTGGTCAACCACGGAGAGTCCGCGCTCGCCGTCACGGTCGGGAACGACCGTACGGCCCGGATCTGGGACCTGGCGGCGGACCAGCCGCCGGAGGGCCACACGCGGCCCGTCTGCGCCATCGACTTCTGCGCCGGGCCCGGGTCGCCGAGAGTCGTCACCGGAAGTGAGGACGGCACCGCCCGGGTGTGGGACCTGTCGACCCGGGAGCAGCTGGGCACTCCGATGGAAGGGCACACCGGGCAGGTGTTCGCCGTGGCCTGCGCAGTGGTCCACAACCGGCTGCGCGTGGCGACCGGAGGCTCCGACACCACCGTCCGGCTGTGGGAGCCGCTGCGGGCCGCCGCCGGGGGGATCGTCCTGGTGGGGCACACCAACGCGGTGCGCTGCCTGGCGTTCGGCGAACTCGACGGCAGACCGGTCGTGGTCAGCGGCAGCGAGGACGGCACGGCCCGGGTGTGGGACGCCGCCACCGGGGCGGCGGTCGGCTCGCCGTTGGCAGGCCATGTGGGAGGCATCCAGCATCTGAAGGTGCGGCGAGCGGGCCGCGGGATGGAGATCGTGCTCTCCACCCTCCTCGGCCACGCCTACCTCTGGCGGCTCACCGGCGACGGCACCCCGCAGACCCCCCGGCCCGCGGCCCACTTCGAGGTCATGGACGTGACGTTGTCCGCCCGGATCGTGGGCGTGGCCTTCCACCGGGCGCGCGCCGTCGTCCTGTCCTCCATCGCCGGGAACGACGTGAACGTCCACGACCTGACCGAGGGCAAGCGGGTGGCGGGACCGTTCCACGGGCACACCGGCTTCGTGCTGGCCGGCACACTCGGCCGGATCGGTGACGCAGCGGTGCTCGCCACGAGCGGGCTCGACGACGCCGTGCGCATCTGGGACCTGGAGACGCGGGAACTGCTCGGCCCGCCCTTGGAAGCGTTCTACTCGATGGGTCCCACCGGCTCGCAGACGCCCGTGGTGTTCGGCCGTGTGGAGGGTGCGCCCGTCGCCGTCACCGCCGGGTCGCTGGACGTCCGCATCTGGGACCTGGCCACGATGGAGCCGGTGGGCGAGCCCCTGTGCGGAGTGGACCAGTCGCTGCAGTCCGCCGACATCGTCCCCGGCGGGGACGGCCGGGACCTGGTGGTCACCGGCGGGGACGACGGGGTGGTCCGTCTCCACGACCTGGCCGACGGCAGGCAGGTGGCGCCGCAGCTCCCCTTCGATTCGCAGGCGCTGAACCACGTCACCACGGCCTGCCTGGACGGGGACACCGTGGTGGTACGGAGCAGCTGGCTGAGCACCGACGTGTGGAGCCTCGGACCGCGCGGCCGGATCACGAAGCGGCCCGGTACCTCGTGGCAGGCCGCGGCCCATGCGCTGGACGGGCGGCAGTTGGTGGTGTCGGTCGACCGGGACTACACCCTGCAGGCCTGGGACCTGCGCACGCAGTCACCCGTGGGCGCGCCCATGACCGGTCACACGGCCCTGGTCACCGCCCTGCGGACCGGCGTCCTCGGAGCTGCGCACATCGTCGCGAGCGCGTCCTACGACGGGACCGTACGGCTCTGGGACCTCAGGACAGGACGGCCGGTCGCCGATCCGCTCGGCGGGCACGACCTGGGCGCGACGGGTCTGGAACTGGCCCGCGTCGCGGGCGAGGACCTCGTCGTCACGGGATCGGGCGACGGCAGCCTGCGCGTCCACACGCACGAACACGGCTGGCGGCTGCGCAGGGAGTTCCCCACCTTCTCCGCGGGCGTCAGCGCGATCCGCGTCGCGGAGGTCCACGGCACGCCCACCCTCATCGCTGCGGACCGCTACGGCCTGATGCGGGTGTGGAACATGATCCGCTCCAGCTGGACGACGGAGATCCACATCGGCAGCAGCATCAACGGCTTCGCCGTCGACCCCGCCGGACGGATCTGCGTCGCCACCGACATGGGCGTCGTCGCCCTCAGCCTGACGGAGGCCCGACCGTGAGCCGCATCGTCCTCGTCCACGGCATCGCCCAAGAGGTCCTGGGCCCCGAAACCCTGCTCGCCGAGTGGTACCCCGCCCTCAGCGACGGGCTCACGCTCGGATCCGGGCCGGGTGTCCCGCGCGAGGAGGTCTCCATGGCCTTCTACGGGGACCTCTTCCGGCAGAAGGGCCACCGCGGGCCGGGCGTCCCCGAGCTCGACGCCGGCGACGTCGAGGACGGCATCGAGCGCGAACTGCTGCTCCAGTGGTGGGAGCACGCCGCCCGGCTGGAGAGCAGGGTCCCCGGACCGGGGGACAGGACCCGGCTGCGCACCCCGCACCTCGTGCAGCGGGCCCTGGACGCGCTCAGCCACTCCGCCTTCTTCGCCGGCATCGGAGAACGGCTGATGATCGGCGCCGCCAGGCAGGTCCGGCGGTACTTCACCGAGCCCGCCCTGCGGGACACGATCGGGCAGCGGCTCGCCGACACCCTCACCGACCGGACCGAGCTGGTCGTCGCGCACTCCCTCGGCTCCGTCGTCGCGTACGAAGCCCTGTGTGCGCGGCCCGAGCGGCCGGACGTGGCCCTGGTGACACTGGGGTCCCCGCTCGGGGTGCGGAACATCGTCTTCGACCGGCTCCGGCCTGCGCCGACGCACAGCCGGGGGCGTTGGCCCGCCCCCGTGCGGCAGTGGGTCAACATCGCCGACGGGGGCGACCTCGTGGCCCTGGCCAAGGAGCTGGGGCCCCTGTTCGGTGACCGGGTGCGGGACCTTCCGATCCACAACGGGGCCCGGGCGCACGACGTACGGCCCTACCTGACGGCGGCCCCGACCGGGCGGGTCATCGCCGAGGCACTGGCAGGGCACGCGCGGTGACGCCGGCTACGGCCCGGCCCGCCGCAGGGTCGCCGGGACCGGGCAGGTGGGCTGCAGGGTGAGACCGGGGAAAACCGGGACCGGGGCGGGGCCCGTGTCCAGGTGGAAGCGCTGGGCCAGGACCGCCAGGACCAGGACCGCCTCCACCAGGGCGAACCGGGCGCCCAGACAGGCCCGAGGCCCCCCGCCGAAGGGGAACCAGGCGTGTTCCGGCACCGGATGCGGGGCGTCCGCGTCCCAGCGCTCCGGGCGGAAGGCCTCCGGGTCCGGGAACCACCGCGCGTCCCGGTGCACCGACCACGGGCTGGTCCACACCCCCGTGCCCGGAGGTACCGGCCGCCCGCCGATCACCGCGCCCTCCCCGGCCACCGCCGAGATCAGCCAGACCGGCGGATACAGCCGCAGCGACTCCTTGACCACCTGCCGGGTCCAGGTCAGCCGCGCGTGGTCGTCGTACGTCGGCAGCCGTCCGCCGAGGACCCGCTCCAGCTCCTCGTCCAGCCGGGCCCTCGCCCCGGGGGCGCCCGACAGCAGCTGCCAGGCCCAGGTCAGGGTGGTGGAGGTGGTCTCGTGGCCGCCGATGTAGAGCGTGATGGACTCGTCCCGCAGCTCCGTGCGGGACAGCGGGCCGCCGTGCTCGTCGCGGGCCGCGAGCAGCCGGCCCAGCAGGTCGTCCCGCCCAGCCCCGCCGGCCGAGGCCTCCTCGTGCTCCCGTATGACGTGCTCGATCTCCCGGTCGAGGACCGCCACCGCCGCGCGCATCCGGCGCCGCCCGGGTGTCTGCACCCACGCCGGCAGGAACAGCGTCAGCCCGCGGAACTCGGCACCCAGTTCCCGCTGGGCCGCGGCCATGGCCGCGCTGATGGGGGCTTCCCGGCCGGCGGCGTCGCCGCCGAACAGGGTGCGCACCGCGATCCGCTGGGTGAGGCCGGCCATCTCCCGGTGCACCTCGATCCGCGCGCCTTCCGCCCATGCGCCGGCCAGCGCGTCGGCGCACTCCACCATCGTGGCGGCGTACGAGCGCACCTGACGCGGCCGGACGGCAGGCTGTACCAGCGCCCGCTTGCGCCGCCAGTCCTCGCCCGTGGCGACGACGACCCCGTTGCCGAGCAACTGCCGGAAGGCCCAGCCCAGTTCCTGCGGCGCGAAGGTGGTCTCGACCGCACCGAGCAACTCGGCGGCGTGCTCGGGCCGGGACACCAGCACGTTGCGCTTCGGCCCGAGCGCCCACGGCACCCAGTCGCCGTACTCGTCGCGCAGGGACTCGAAGAAGGCCAGC
Organism: Streptomyces sp. NPDC097981; assembly: GCF_040302565.1. Taxonomy (NCBI): domain Bacteria; kingdom Bacillati; phylum Actinomycetota; class Actinomycetes; order Kitasatosporales; family Streptomycetaceae; genus Streptomyces; species Streptomyces sp. NPDC097981. The sequence continues at coordinate 79,809 of NZ_JBEORW010000004.1, read as the reverse complement.
GGATCACGGGCGAACGCGGGCAGGTTCCCGAGGAGGGGCCACCGGCGCGGTCCGCGCTCGGCGCCCCGGGGCGGCAGGGTGGCGGTCACGCCCGCATGGTGACAGCGCCCCGCCCAGCCCGCCAGAGCCCTGCGCCACTCATCCGCCGAGGCCGTTCTGCCGGTCGTGTACCTGCCCCGGCCGTCCTGTCAGGGTTTGCGGGCCGCCCGTCCCACGGACTCGACCAGCGGCAGCAGCCGGTGCGCGACCCGCTCGCGCAGCGCCACCTCGGTACGCGTGCGGACCACGCCGGGCAGCCGGATCAGCCGCTGGATCACGTCCTCCAGGTGCGCGTTGTCCCGGGCCGCCACCCGGGTCAGCAGATCCCCGCCGCCGGTGATCGAAAAGGCCTCGATGATCTCGGGTACGGCGGCCAGCGCCTCGCCGATCTCGTCCAGGTGTCCCTGCGTGACCTCGATGTGCACGAAGGCCAGCACGGGATGCCCGAGCGCGGCGGGGGAGAGCACGGGACCGGTGCCGGTGATCACCCCGGTGCGTTCCAGCCGGTCCAGCCGGGCCTGAAGGGTGCCGCGCGCCACGCCGAGGAGCCGGGCGTACTCGCGGACGCTGGTGCGTGGCTGCTCGATCAGCAGGCGCAGAATCCGGGTGTCGAGTTCGTCCACCGCCATGTCGCGACTGTACCAACGGCCCGGCGGGGTGCCCCGTCGTCGTCGTGCATCCGCAGGCGCCGGTCTGCGGGAATCCCTTACGGGGGCGCCGACTGCGGACGCGCGACGAGGACGACGAGGAGCGGAGACAGCGATGACGGCCACCACCGGTCTGCACTGCCTGGTCACCGGGGCCACCGGATACATCGGCGGCCGCCTGGTGCCCGAACTGCTCGGTGCCGGACACCGCGTCCGGTGTCTGGCCCGGTCCCCGGAGAAGCTGCGCGACCACCCCTGGGCCGGGCGCGCCCCGGCGGTCCGCGGCGACGTCACCGACGCGGGGTCCGTCGCGGCGGCCCTGCGCGGCATCGACGTCGCCTACTACCTCGTCCACGCGCTCGGCGCGGGCCCCGGATTCGAGGACCGCGACCGCGCCGCCGCCCGTATCTTCGCCGAGCAGGCCCGTGCGGCCGGCGTCCGCCGCATCGTCTACCTCGGCGGGCTCACCCCGGCCGGGATCCCGGTCCGCGACCTGTCCCCCCACCTGCGGTCCCGGGCGGAGGTCGGCGAGATCCTCCTCGCCTCGGGGGTGCCGGCCACCGTCCTGCGCGCCGCCGTCATCATCGGCTCGGGCTCGGCGTCCTTCGAGATGCTGCGCTACCTGACCGAACGGCTGCCGGTCATGGTCACGCCCGGCTGGGTCGGCACCCGTGTGCAGCCCGTCGCCGTCCGCGACGTCCTGCGCTACCTCGTCGGCAGCGCCGCCATGCCGCCCGAGGTCAGCCGCGCCTTCGACATCGGCGGCCCCGACGTGGTCACGTACGAGGAGATGATGCGCCGTTACGCCGTCGTGGCGCAGCTGCCCCCGCGGTTCATCCTCCGTGTCCCGATGCTGACTCCGCGGCTGTCCAGCCACTGGATCGGCCTGGTCACCCCGGTGCCGCGGGCCCTGGCCCGGCCGCTCGCCGAATCCCTGCGCCACGAGGTGGTGTGCGCGGAACACGACATCGCGCGGTACGTCCCCGATCCGCCCGGCGCCCCCATCGGCCTCGACCGGGCCGTGTCCCTGGCCCTCCAGCGGGTGCGCGAGGCGAAGGTGACCACGCGCTGGTCCTCGGCCGGGATCCCGGGCGCCCCCAGTGATCCGCTGCCGACCGACCCCGACTGGGCGGGCGGCAGCCTCTACACCGACCGGCGGGAGCTGGCGGTAGACGCCTCTCCCGCCGCGCTGTGGCGGGTGGTGGAGGGCATCGGCGGGGAGAACGGCTGGTACTCGTTCCCGCTGGCCTGGGCCGTACGGGGTTGGCTGGACCGGCTCGTCGGCGGGGTCGGGATCAGGCGCGGCCGGCGCGATGCGGCCCGGCTGCGGGTGGGGGACTCGCTGGACTTCTGGCGGGTGGAGGAGATCGAACCGGGCCGGCTGCTGCGCCTGCGCGCCGAAATGCGCCTGCCGGGCCTGGCCTGGCTGGAGATGCACGCCGACCCGGCCGCGGCCTCCGGCCGCGGTGCCCGGTACCGGCAGCGGGCCCTGTTCCATCCGCACGGGCTGCTCGGCCACCTCTACTGGTGGAGCGTGTCGCCCCTCCACGCCTTCGTCTTCGGCGGCATGGCCCGCAACATCGCCCGCGCCGCGCGCCGCCTGGACGACGAAGCCGCCACATCCGTCTCCGCATCCGCATCCGCATCCGCATCCGTACGGCCCGGATCGCCCGAAACACCGGGTGGCGACCGTCCCCCCGGCCCCGATGCGGAGCGAGAGAAGCCATGAACGTCGCGGTGGTGCTGTACACCTCCGACCTGCGCGTGCACGACCACCCGCCGCTGCGTGCAGCCCTCTCCTCCTGCGACCGGGTGGTGCCGCTCTTCGTCCGTGACCGCGCCGTCGACGCGGCCGGATTCGCCGCGCCCAACCGGCTCGCCTTCCTCGCCGACTGCCTGGCCGGCCTCCACGACGCACTGCGCGAGCGGGGCGGCCGCCTCGTGCTGCGCTCCGGCGACACCGTCGCCGAGGTCTGCGCCCTCGTCCGGGAGTGCGACGCCGACGAGGTCCACATGGCAGCCGGGGTAAGCGGCTACGCCCACGCCCGCGAGGAAGGGCTGCGCACCGCCCTCGAAGCCGAGGGCCGGCGGCTCTACGTGCACGGGGCGGTGGTCACGGCCGTCGACCCGGGGGCCGTGCTGCCCGCCGGCTCCGACCACTTCGCCGTCTTCACCCCGTACTTCCGCCGCTGGACCGAACTGCCGCCCCGCGCCGTCGCCGCCGCCCCGCGCACCGTCCGCGTGCCCGACGGCATCGGCTCCGACCCGCTGCCCCGGCGCCGGTCCGTCACCGGTGTCTCCCCGGGCCTCGCTCCCGGCGGCGAACGCGAGGCCCGCGAGCTCCTTAGGCGCTGGCTGCGCGCGGGCCTGTCCCGCTACGAGGACTCCCACGACGACCTGGCGGGCGACGCCACCTCCAGGCTCTCCCCGCACCTGCACTTCGGCACCCTCTCGCCCGCCGAGGCCGTCCACCGTGCCCGCGCCGCCGGCGGCCCCGGCGCCGAGGCCTTCGTCCGGCAGATCTGCTGGCGCGACTTCCACCACCAGGTGCTCGCCGCCCGGCCCGAGACCGCCGTGCGGGACTACCGCGACCGCGGGGACCGCTGGCGCACGGGCGCGGCCGCCGAGGAGGAAACCGAGGCCTGGAAGGAGGGCCGCACCGGATACCCGGTGGTCGACGCGGCCATGCGCCAGCTCCGCCACGAGGGCTGGATGCACAACCGGGGCCGGCTGCTCACCGCCAGCTTCCTCACCAAGACCCTGTACGTGGACTGGCGGACCGGGGCCCGGCACTTCCTGGACCTCCTCGTGGACGGGGACCTCGCCAACAACCAGCTCAACTGGCAGTGGGTGGCCGGGACGGGCACCGACACCCGGCCCAACCGGGTCCTCAACCCGGTCCGGCAGGGCCTGCGCCACGATCCGGCGGGCCGCTACGTGCACCGCTGGGTGCCCGAGCTCGCCGGGCTCGACGCCCCGCAGGTGCACGAGCCCTGGCGGCTGCCCGCCGCGGAGCGGGCCCGGTACGCCTACCCGGACCGGATCGTGGAACTCGCCGACGGGCTGGACCGGTTCCGGCGGGGACGGGGAGCCGGGTGAGCGCCCTGCCCGGCTCCGGAGCCGTATCGTGAGCGGGTGGACCGCGTGCCCCAGACACCACCGCAGGACCTGCCCGCCGCCGCGCTGAGCACCGGTGCGGTCGCCCGCCGCCTCGGGGTCTCACCTACCACGCTGCGCTCCTGGGAGCGCCGGTACGCGATCGGCCCCGCCCGCCGCGAGGCCGGCCGGCACCGCCGCTGGACCCCGCCGGACATCGCCCGGCTGGAGCTGATGTGCCGGCTCACCGCCGACGGGGTGCCGCCGGCCGAAGCGGCCCGCGCCGCACTCGCCGACGCCCCCGCCGCGCCCCCCGCCGAGGCCGTGGCGCCCGCACCGCCGCCGACCCCTGGCGGGCCGAGCGCCCTCCCGCTCGGGGCGGTCCGCCCGGAGTGCCGGGGGCTCTCGCGGGCCGCCGTACGCCTGGACGCGCCGACCGTGGCGGAGCTGCTGGAGGCGGCCCTGGCCGAGCACGGCCTGGTCACCGCCTGGGAGCAGGTCATTGCACCGACCCTGCACGCCGTGGGCCGCAAATGGGCCTCCGCCGGGGAGCGTTACGTGGAGGTCGAACACCTGCTGTCCTGGCAGATCTCCGCGGCGCTGCACCGGATCCGGCCGGCGCCCGAGTCACCCCGCAGTCCGCCCGTGCTCCTGGCCTGCGTGCCCGGCGAGCAGCACAGCCTGCCCATCGAGGCCCTGACCGCGGCCCTCGGCCAACGGAGCCTGCCCGCACGGATGTTCGGTGCGGCCCTGCCCGCCGAAGCCCTGCACGACGCCGTGCGGCGTACCGGCCCGCGGGCCGTCGTCCTGTGGGCGCAGTCCCGTGCGACCGCCGATCCGGCCCTGGCCCGGTCGGTGGCCGCCATCGAGTGGGGCCTGCGGGGCGCCCGCGCCCACGCGGCGCTGCTGCTCGCCGGCCCCGGCTGGAGCGCGGGCGCGCCGGCCCCGCGCACCGAGCGGCTGCACGGGCTGCGCTCGGGCCTCGCGGTCATCGAGTCGCTGGCGCTGCCGCGGGCAGCGACCGGCGCAGCTGGTGCAGAGCCCTCCGCATATGGCTTTTGACGGTGCCCAGCGGCAGCCCGGTGCGGTCAGCGATCTGTGTCTGCGTCAGGTCCGCGTAGAAGGCGAGGCGCAGCACCCGCTGCTGTTCGGACGGCAGCCTGGCCAGCTCCCCGAGGACCAGTACCCGGTCCAGGACCTGCTCCCACTCCTGGCGCGGCCGGCTTCCGGGGCGGTCGGCCGCACCGGGGGCGACGCGGGCGGCGGCCGCGGCCGCCCGGGCCCGCCGGGTTCGCGCCTCCAGGGCGTCGGCCACCTTGTGACGGGTGATGCCGGTGATCCAGGCGCCGAGGCCGCCGGGCCCGGGCCGGTAGCGGCGCCGGCCGTGCCAGGCGGCGAGGAAGACCTGCTGGGTGACGTCCTCGGCTTCCCGGTCGTCGCCCAGGCGCCGGTGGGCGAGGGAGTGGACCAGCGGCCGCCAGCGCCGGTAGACCGCCTCCATGCAGCGCTCGTCGCCCGCCGCGAAACCGGCCGCGAGTCCTGTTGCGACATCGGCCGGGAGACCGGCCGGATGGTCCGTCGAGCGTCCCGGCACGACGCACTCCGTGCGTTCTTTTCCGTCCATGGTCCGAGCCTCACGAGTACCAGCCGGGCGGGCCACTCGCAGCGTTTTCGCATCGAATCTCCCCGGCGGCGCGCCGGCAGCCCGGTGCGTCAGACCGTGTGCAGCCCGGGCTGGGGCAGATACGCCAGTCCCGTCGCCAGCACCATCCCGGCCGCAGGCACCAGCAGCCAGTTCACCGGCCAGCCGGCCCCCACGAGCAGCGCACCCGCCAGCCCGCCGGTGAACATCGCGAGGATGGCCGCGGCCCGCCGCACCCAGGCCGCCGTCCCGTATCCGAAGGCGCTGTCCCGGCCCAGGGCCGACCCGCCGAGGACGAAGGCCATGGAGCGGGTGACCAGGGTGGTCGGCACCCCCGGCACGTTCACCCGCATGCTGGTGACGTTGCGCATTCCCATCGCGCAGGCCAGGAGTGCCGCCACCGCCATGTGCCGCGCGGTCGGATCTCCGAAACGCGGTGTCACGCCCCACCCGGCGCCCGCCGCGACCAGGATCAGCCCCGCTTCGAGCGCCAGACCGATCACGAACCAGCGCCGTCCGCGCGCCTCCGAGGCGGCTTCGAGCCGGGCTCCGCACACCGCACCGAGGGCGAAGGCGGCCAGCGACACCGCGGGCGACAGGGTGGGGAGGTGTCCCTGTCCGGCGGCCCCGAATGCCAGGAACAGCACGTTTCCGGTCTGCATCGCCGTGAACACGGGGCCCAGCGCGAGCAGACTGACCGCCTCGATCATTCCGGTCACGGCGGTCAGTACGACCATCAGCGCGGTCAGCGGCGGCCGCAGCGGGTGTGCGCCCACCGCTCAGGCCGATTCCGCGGGCCGGCCCGTGCCCGCCACGACCCGCCAGGTGTTCACGTCCATGACGCCCGACGGTGACATGCCGCCCCCGGTCCTCCGCGCCGACATGCCGGAGGGCTTATGGTCCGAAGAATGAGCGACCTGCTGCTGGTGAGGCATGGCGAGACGGCGTGGAGTGCCACGGGGCGGCACACCGGGCGGACCGACGTGCCGCTGAGCGCCGCCGGTGTCGAGGAGGCCGTCTCACTGGCCCCGTACTTCCGCGACCGGCGCTTCGCCCTGGTGCTGACCAGCCCGCTGCACCGGGCCGTGGCCACGGCTCAGCTCGCCGGACTGAGCGGCGCCGTCTGCGACCCCGACCTGTGCGAATGGGACTACGGAGGCTACGAGGGCGTCACCACGGCCGAGATCCAGCAGGGCAGACCGCACTGGTCCCTGTGGACCGACGGCGTCCCACCCGGCGATGCGGAGCACCCCGGCGAGAGCGCCGCCCAGGTGGGCGCCCGCGCGGACCGCGCCCTGGCCAAGGCGGCCGCGGTCCTCGCCGAGGACCGCGGAGACGTCGTGCTCGTCGCCCACGGCCACTTCCTGCGCGTCCTCACCGCCCGCTACCTGGGGCTGCCCCCGCCGCACGGTCGGCTGTTCCTGCTGCGCACCGGCACGGTCAGCATCCTGTCCACCGAGCACGGCCTTCCGGTGATCGCGGGCTGGAACACCCACCCCTGATCCGCCACGCCGAGAGACCCGCCGGATCCCGTGCGACTCTGAAACCGTGCGAGCCCTTGGGGAACTCCGTACGGGTACCGGCGCGCTGCCGGCGGCCGCGCGCCGGGCCGTCCGGACCACGCTGGCCTCCTGCACCGGCTTCTACGTGTTCCTGTACGGGTTCGACCGGCCCGTCAGCGCGGTCTACGCCCTCTTCGCCGCCGTCTCCCTGGCCGGACTCTCCCGGATCCCGGGCACCGGACGGCAGCGGGCCGCGGTCATGGCGAGGCTGCTCCCCGTGGCCGTCGTCCTGGTGACCCTGGGCACCTTCCTCGCCGTACGGACCTGGAGCGCCGTGGCCGGCATGGCGGTCATCGGGTTCTGCGTGGCCTTCTCGGCGGCGGCCGGGCCCCGTCCGGCCGGAGCCGCGGCCGGGCTCCAGCTCATGTACATCCTGCCGAGCTTCCCGCCGTACGCCCCGCACACCCTCGACGAGCGGCTGGCCGGCACCGTGACCGGCCTGATCCTGCTGATCGCGGCCGAGGCGCTGGTGCTGCCCGACCACCGGCCGCCCACGTACGCGCAGCGGGCCGCGGATGCCGCGGCCGAGGCGGCCCGGTGCGCCGCCGCGCTGGAGCGGCCGTCCCACCTGCTCGCCGCCGCGGAGTCCGACCGGGCCCTGGCAACCGCCGGGGGGCTGCGGGCCTCCATGGTGCCCGAGGCGGAACGGCCCGCCGGGCCCGGTCTGCGGGAGCGGGCGCTGGCCCACACCGGGCTGGCCGCGCGCACCCTGCTCGCCCGGCTCCGGGACCTGCCCGCACCGCCGGCCGGGCGGTGGCCGAGACAGGCCGGACTCGATCTCCTGGGCGCGGTCCGGGAGTCTGCGGCCGGGACCGCCGTGCTGCTGCGCAGCCGGCAGACCCCTGCGGCGGACTCCGCGGAGCTGCGCCGCCTGCGCGCCCGCAACGCCGCCGCCCCGGCCGCCGCGCCGGAGTCCCGCCGCAGACAGGCCGCCCTGCTGGAGGTGGCGGACGCCGCGCTGGTGCTGCGCACCGCAGCCGACCTCGCCGTCCGTGGGCAGGTGGCGGCCGGGGACGTCGAGCCCCCGGCCGCGTTCTGGTACGCCGGGCACAACTCGGCCGTGCTGTGGTGGCACCGGATCGTCGCGCACACCGGACCGCGATCCGTGCACTTCCAGAACGCCGTACGGATCGCGCTGGCCCTCGCCGTGGCCCGTACCGTGGCGGGCGTCGGGTCGCTCCCGCACGGCTTCTGGGCGATGCTCGCCGTCCTCAGCCTCACCCGGACCACCGCCGTGCAGACCCGGGCCACGGTGCGCAGCGCACTGATCGGCACCAGCCTGGGCGCTCTCGCCGCGGGCACGGTCCTCGCGCTGGCCGGCGGGACGGGCGTCGTATACATGATCGCCCTGCCGCTGCTGATGCTGGCCGCCTTCACCATCGGTCCGGTGCGCGGGGCCGGATGGGCGCAGGCGCTGTTCACACTCGTCGTTGCCGTCGCGTTCGCCCAGCTGTCCGCCGTGACCTGGCGGCTCGCCGGGGTCCGCTTCATGGACGTGCTCATCGGCAGCGCGATCGGCCTGGTCTGCGGTCTGCTGGCCTGGCCGCGCGGAGCCCATGACGAACTGGGGCGGGCCGTGGCCGGGCTGCTGCGCGCCGCCGCCGACGACGTCGAGGCGACCACCGCCGCAGTCGTCGCGCCCCGTGGACTGCCGCGGCCCCCGGGGCCCGACGCGCACCGGGTCCGGATCACGCTCACGATGGCCGAGTCGGCGTACGCCCAGTACCAGAGCGAGACGCAGCGGCCGGCCGGTCCGGGCCAGGACTGGCACGCCGCGGTGATGACCGGGCACCACGTGCTCTGGGGGGCCGGGCGCGTCCTGGACGCCAGGGACGGGACGCCCGCCGCGCGTGAGGCGGACGAGCTGCGCGCGTACGCGGCCCGCGTGGCGGCCAGGCTGCGGCAGGCGGCCGCGGGGGCCGACGCCCCGCGCGCGGCCGGCCCGATCGGGCGCCTGGGGCCGCCCGGGCCACCCGGTCCGGGCGGGACCCGGGTTCCGGCCGCCACCGGCGCCCCACGCCGGGCAGCACCCCCCGACGCCGGGTTCGCCTACTACACCGCGACGGCCTGGCTCGACGCGCTCACGGCGGACCTGGACCTCATCGAGTCGGGCCGCGTCGCCGCCGCGTCCCACGCCACGCGGTGAGGCCCCGGCACGGAGAGCCCCCGTTTCCCCTGCGCACGCCCGGGCAGAAGCCCCACGGCGTCCGGACCGGCCGGGCGGGCCGCAGGAGCACGACGTGAATCGAGGGGTGCCGATGAGTGGAGGCAAGTCCGCAGCGGAAGTGTTCGACGAGGTGGGCGCACGGTACGAGGACGTGTTCGGGCGAGTCCCCGGGCAGCTCGCCGCACTGGACTGGCTCACCGCCCGGCTCGCCCCCGGAGCCCGCGTGCTCGACGTCGGCAGCGGTACGGGCCGTCCGACGGCCGAGGCACTCGTGCGGGCGGGCTGCGCGGTGACCGGCATCGACGTCTCGGCGCACATGGTCGACCTCGCGCGGTCCCGGGTGCCGCAGGCCCGCTTCGAACAGGCCGACGTACGGAGGTACACGGCGGCGGAGGGCGCCTTCGACGCGGTGTGCGCCTTCTTCCCGCTGCTGGTGATGTCCCAGCAGGAGGTCGCGGCGGCACTGCAGCGGATGGCGTCGTGGGTGGCGCCCGGCGGGTATTTCGTGATGGCCACCGTGCCGGGCGACATCAGCGACCTCGACATCGTGTGGATGGGGCACGAGGTCACCGTCAGCAGCCTGTCCGCGGCCGAGCACCTGCGGCTGCTGGGCGAGGCCGGGCTGGAGGTGCTGGAGCACCACACGGCGCTGTTCCGGCCCGAGGCGGGCGCAGCCGGGCCTTCCGGGGCCGACGCCACCGCCGGACCCGTCCCGTCCGTCGAACCCGAGGAGCACTTCTTCTGCTACGCCCGCCGGGTCTGAGCCCGGATCCGCCGCCGACCGGCCGCTCCCGCGAGCGCTGGTCCGTTGGCTGCCGCGTGGCCGATCCGCGCCGATTGGAACTGGGCCATTGGCCCAGTGATGCGATGCCGTGTTGAGCCAGTGGGCCTTCGGATGTTTATCTGTGCGGTATCCATGTACTTTCGGCGCCGCGCAGCGCCGGGCGGCAACGAGGCCGGTCCGGAGCGCGGTGCCTTCGCCGTGTCCGCCTGCCGCCCACCACCCCCGGGCGGCCGCCGGGCCGGCGCGCACCATCTTGAGGGGGGCGGCACACCGCCGTGAAGAGGATGTTCGTGGCTCCGGATCCGGGGCGTCTGAGACTGAGGAACTCGCTGCGGGCCGCGCTCGGCGTCGGGCTCGCCGTCGCGGTCGCCGAGCTGTGCGGTCTCTCCCTCACCGCCTCCATCACCGGAGGACTGGCGGCCCTGCTCACCCTGTTCACCGTGCTCGACCCGACCGTCCGGGCCCAGCGCCTGACCAGCGCGCTGCTGCCCGTCTCCGGTTTCCCCGTCCTCGTGCTGGCCACCAGCCTGCACGGGATGCCGCTCGCCCGGGACGCCGCCTTCCTCGCCGTCGTGTTCACCGGGGTCTACGCCCGCCGCTGGGGGCCGCGCGGGCACGCCCTCGGGATCTTCGGCTTCATGATGTTCTTCGTCACGCAGTTCCTGCACGCCGTACCCGCCCAGCTGCCCGAGCTGTACGCCGCCGTCTCGCTGGCGCTGCTCTGCGCCGGAGCGGTCCGGTTCCTCCTGTGGCCCATCGAGCGGCGCACCCCGCCGCCCGCCGCGCCGCCCGGCCTGCCCGGCACCGGCCTGGCCCGGCCCACCACGCGCCAGGCCTTCCAGGCCACCGCCGCATGTGCCTTCGCGCTCGGCATCGGCCAGGCACTGTCGGACGACCGCTGGTACTGGGCCGTCGGCACCGCCTGGTGGATCTTCGTCAACACCGCGTCCCGGGGCGAGACCCTCGTCCGAGGGTTCCGCCGGGTCCTGGGCACCGTCGTCGGCATCGCCGCCGGGCTGCTGATCGCCGTACCGCTGCACGGCGCGCCCGCGCCCACGGCCGTACTGGTTGCCGTCTGCGTCTTCGGGATCTTCTACACCGCGGCGCCCTCGTACTCCTGGATGATGTTCTTCGTCACCGTCATGGCCGGGCTCCTCTACGGACTCCTCGGCGTTCTCCACCCCGGCCTGCTGCTCCTGCGCTTCCAGGAGACCGCCATCGGCGCGCTGGGCGCCGCCCTCGCCGTGGTGCTCGTCCTCCCGGTGACCACCCACGCCGCCAACGACGCCTGGATCCAGCGCGCCCTGCACTGCGTACGGGCCTCCACCGCGGCCTCCCTCGACCGCCTCGCAGGGGACCCCGACGCCGATCCCGCCCCCCACGCGGCCGAACTCGAACTGCTGCTGGGCCGCGTACGGATGGCGCTCGCGCCCCTCGTCCACCCGCTGAGCCCGCTGCGCGCCCGCAAGGCCCGGGCCCGACAGGTCCTCGGGCTGCTCGACGACTGCGCCCGCGAGGTGCGCGGGCTGGTGGCCGTCGCCGCCGACCCGCAGGCCTCGCACGACGCCCGGCTGGCCGCCGCGTGCTGGCGGGTGGAGGCCGCGGTGGAGGCGCTGACCGCCCCGTGGGAGACGGCGGAACTCGTCGTTCCCACCCCTCCGCGGCACGCCGCCGCGGAACCCGCCCTCGCGCACCTGCACGGCCTGGAGCACGCCCTCGTGGCCCTCCACGCCCCGCTGCGCACCGACCCGCGCTCTCCCCTCGTCATCAGCGCCTGATCCGGCCCGGAGGCGGGCTGCCCGGTACCGCCGCACCCGGGCCGTGGTACCAGGCAGGCGCCGTTCATGAGCCGGTCCTGTGCATGATTCCCGAGGTCACGGCCATGGCGCCGGCGAATTTTACGCCCTGTCAGGTCCGCTCCGCAGGGCGTTGGCCCGGAGATCACCCGGTGGAGTGTTTCGGACGTGTGTGCCGTATGCCGCTGACCTGCGGCATGTACAACGGGTGAGTGCTGAATGCACATTCGTGCGGCACGTACAGGGTGGATCTGGCCGGACAGGGGGTAACCGCCCGGGATGGAAATCCTTCAACAGCGCTCGACCACAGCCCAAGTGTGGGAAGCGGCCGAGGAGTTCATCCGGCTCTTCCACCGGGAGCATCCGCAGGCAGGTGATCCGCGGGCCCGGCTCGCCGCCGTCCGGGCCGAGCTCGCGGAGACCGGGGGCTACCGGCACACCTCGCAGGAGCTCGTGCACGGGGCCCGCGTCGCCTGGCGCAACAGCAACCGCTGCATAGGCAGGCTGTACTGGAACTCGCTGCGGGTGCGCGACCGCCGCGAGCTCACCGGCGCCGACGAGATGGCCGCGGAGTGCTTCGAGCACCTGCGCGAGGCGACCAACGGCGGCCGGGTCAGACCCACCATCACCGTCTTCGCCCCTGACACCCCGGACCGCCCCGGACCGCTGATCTGGAGCGAACAGCTCGTCCGGTATGCCGGCTACGGCGACCACCACTCCGTGACCGTGGGCGACGCCCGCAACGCACCGCTCACGAGCGCCCTGCTCGGCCTCGGCTGGGCCGGGGGCGCCGGCACCCCCTTCGACCTGCTGCCGCTCGTGGTCCAGGGCGTCGACGACAAGCCCCGCTGGTTCGACACCCCCGCGGACGCCGTGCTGGAGGTCCCGATCGAGCACCCCGAAGACGCCGGCTGGGCGGACTGGGGGCTGCGCTGGCACGCCGTACCCGCCATATCCAACATGTGCCTGGAGATCGGCGGCATCCACTACCCGGCCGCGCCCTTCAACGGCTGGTACATGGGAACCGAGATCGGCGCCCGCAACCTCGCGGACACCGACCGCTACAACCTCCTCCCCGCCGTCGCCCGGCGCCTGGGCCTCGACACGTCCAGCGACCGCTCGCTCTGGAAGGACCGCGCACTCGTCGAGCTCAACCGGGCCGTGCTGCACTCCTTCGACCGCGCCGGTGTCACCATCGCGGACCACCACTCCGAATCCCGGCGCTTCCTCAGCCACATGGAGCGCGAGGAGCGCAAGGGGCGCGAGGTGGGCGCCGACTGGTCCTGGATCGTGCCGCCGATCTCGGGCTCCGCGACGCCGGTCTTCCACCGCACGTACGACGACCGGCCGAGCACGACGGCGTACGTGCACCACCCCGGCGCGCAGGAACGCGCCCAAGGACGGGGTCTGGTCTAGACCTTCTGTTACCGTCGGCTTCGCACGGATCGATCCGGAACGTGGAGAGGGGCTCCCTGTGGGCGGCGCGGACGGCATGGACGGCACGGACGGCGCGGGCCGCGGCGGCGGGCACCGGGTCCACATCGGCTCGTTCACCTCGGCAGGCGGCCAGGGCATCACCACCGCCGCGGTGAACCCGGAAACCGGTGCGCTGACCCTCCTCTCCACCACCGACGCGGTCGCGGACCCCTCGTACCTCGCCTTCGACCGGAGCACCGGGGTGCTCTACGCCGTGAGCGAGACGGAGCAGGGCGCGGCCGGCGCCTTCCGGCCCGCCGGCGCCGGCCTCACCGCCCTCGGCCCCGCCGTCCGGGTCGGCGGCTCCGGGCCGACCCACCTCAGCGTGGCCGGGCGCCGGCTGCTGACCGCCAACTACACGTCCGGCAGCGTCAGCAGCCTCCCGCTCGCCGCGGACGGCGCACTGTCCGGACCCGCCTCGGTCCTGGTCCACCGGGGCTCCGGCCCCGACCCGAGCCGCCAGGAACGGCCGCACGCCCACCAGGTATTGCCCGACCCGAGCGGCCGCTGGGTGCTCAGCGTGGACCTCGGCACCGATTCGGTCCGGGTCTGCGCACCGGACCCGGCCACCGGGGCACTGCGCCTGCACGGCGAGACCGCGCTGCGCGCCGGGACGGGCCCGCGCCATCTCGCCTTCCACCCGGGCGGCGAGGTGGTCTACGTCCTGCACGAGCTGGAGCCGCAGGTGACCGTCTGCCGCTGGGACCCGGGCTCCGGGGAACTGGAACCGACCGAAGAGGTCCCGGTGGCCTCCACGGGCGCTCCAGGGGCCGTACGGGCCTATCCCTCGGCCGTGGTGGTCTCTCCCGACGGCCGTTTCGTGTGGGCGGCCGTGCGCGGCGCCGACGCCATCGTCACCCTCTCGCTCGCCGGCGGCGCGGTGAAGCCCCGGCGCACCGGCAGCGTGGAATGCGGCGGCAGCTGGCCGCGCGACCTTGCCGCCGACCCCTCGGGGCGCAGGCTGTACGCGGCCAACGAGCGCTCGGGGGACGTCACCTGGTTCGACGTCGACCCGCTGACCGGGCAGCCGCGGCGGGCCGGCTCGGTGGCGGTGCCGGCCGCCACCTGTGTGGTCTTCGGCTGACGCGACCGCAGCCGCGCCGCACCCGATCGCACGCGCGAGGGCCCGCACCCCGGGGATGGCTCCCGGGGCGCGGGCCCTCGTTCACGCGGTCCTGACGGTCCCTCCGGACGGTGATCCGGGGGAGGTTCAGTGGGCGGCGGCGCCCTGGGTGATGCCGAGCGCCGCGGAGTACTGGGTGACGACGAGCTTGCCGAGCGCCGAGTAGGCACCGAGCACCTCGGCGGCCGCGCAGTCGGCCTCCTTGCAGGCCGTGTCCAGCAGCCCCTCGGCGGCCTCCGGGCCGATCAGGTAGGGGGCCAGCGCGAGCTGCGTGGAGCCCTCGCTGCGCAGCTGCTCGGCGACCGCGGCCACCGAGCCCTCCTGGTCGAGGGCGGCGGCCTTGACGGGTACCGCGAGGCGGGCGGCCAGCAGCATGCCGGTGACCCCGGCGACCTGGACGGCCTCCTCGCCGCCGGTGGTGGCCACGATGATGCCGTCGGCGGCGGTGGTCACGGTGAAGAGCCGGGCGCGGTCGGCGCGGGCCAGACCCGCCTCCGAGAGCCGGACGTGCAGGCCCTCGGCGAGCAGCGGGTGCGGGCCGAGCACCTCGGCCAGCTCGGCGGCGGCCGAGGAGTCCATGACGGCCTGACGCATCCGGCGCAGCAGATCGGCGTCGGGACCGGCCAGCAGCGGGACGACCACGGCGTCCGGGCCGGTGGGCGCGGGCACCTCGTGGCCGGCGGCGCGGGCGAACTCCGCGCGCGCGACACGCTCGGCCGCGACCGCGGTCAGCACGCCCGAGAGGGCGGGGAACTCGGAGCCCTCGGCGTCGTCGCCCTCAAGGAAGCCGATGCGGGCGTCGAGGCCCGGCAGCTCGGAGCGGCCGATGCTGATGATCTCTTCCGCGAGCCCCCGCGAGGCGGCCGAGGGGGCACCGGGCACGGCGAGCACCAGCGCGGGCGCGCCCTCGGGCGCCACCGCGGGCTCGGGTCGGCGGTGCCGTCCGGCAGGGCGGGGTCGCGGCATTCGTACGGGCAGGCCATTTGCGGGCCCAGTGGGGGAGCTCATGGCGCCGCATGCTACTGGCTTATCGGAACCGAGTGTTCGGGCAGGGCCTTATCAGGCGGCTTCTGTCCGTATTTATCCGTTGAATGTCGTATACCGTTCAACCGAAAATGATCAACCGGCGGCCGGAAGTCGCCAGTCCACCGGCTGGGCTCCCTGGCGGGCCAGCAGGTCGTTGGTCCGGCTGAACGGCCTGGAGCCGAAGAACCCCTTGTCGGCGGACATGGGGGAGGGGTGCACCGACTCGACCGCCGGCAACTGCCCCAGCAGCGGCCGCAGATTGCGGGCGGCACTGCCCCACAGGATCGACACGAGCGGCTTGCCGCGCGCCGCCAGCGCCCGGATCGCCTGCTCGGTGACCGCCTCCCAGCCCTTGCCGCTGTGCCCGTTGGTCTTGCGCGGCGCCGTGGTCAGGGACCGGTTGAGCAGCAGCACGCCCTGCCGGGCCCAGGGGGTCAGGTCCCCGTTGGCCGGCCGCGGCACGCCCAGGTCGGCGTACAGCTCGCGGAAGATGTTGTCCAGGCTCGGCGGCACCGGGCGGACGTCCGGCGCGACGGAGAAGGACAGGCCCATCGCGTGCCCCGGGGTGGGGTACGGATCCTGGCCGACGATCAGCACCTTCACCTCGTCGAAGGGCTGCTGGAACGCGCGCAGCACGTTCTGCCCGGCCGGCAGGTACGTCCTGCCCGCCGCGATCTCGGCGCGCAGGAAGTCGCCCATCGCGGCGATCTGCCCGGCCACCGGTTCCAGAGCCCGGGCCCAGCCCGGCTCGACGATCTCGTTCAACGGTCGTGCTGCCACGGTGAGTCACTCTACTGGCCGATTCAGTGCGCCAGTACCGCCGCCCGCACGCACAGGACATCGGGCAGGTGCCCGGCCAGCAGCCGCCAGCTGTCCCCGTCGTCCTCGCCGGCGTACAGCTCGCCGTTGCGGTTGCCGAAGTAGATCCCCGCCGGGTCCGCGTCGTCCGTGCACAGGGCGTCCCGCAGCACCGTCCCGTAGTGGTCCCCGGCCGGCAGCCCGCGCGTGAGCGGCTCCCAGGTGGCGCCCGCGTCCCGGGTGCGGAAGACCCGGCACCGGTGTTCCGCCGGGACCCGGTCGGAGTCGGCGTTGAGCGGGAAGACGTACGCGGTGTCCGGCCGGTGGGGGTGCGCGGCCACCGCGAAGCCGAAGTCGGAGGGCAGCCCGCCGCCGATGTCGCTCCACCGGTCCCCGGCGTCGTCGCTGCGGTACACGCCCCAGTGGTTCTGCAGGTACAGCCGTTTCCGGTCACCGGCGTCCTGGGCGATCTTGTGCACGCACTGGCCGAACTCCGGATGCGGATCCGGCAGGAACACCGCCGAGACCCCCTCGTTGGACGGGGCCCAGCTCGCCCCTCCGTCCTTCGTGCGGAAGACCCCGGCGGTGGAGACCGCCACCGTCACGGCGTCGGGATCGGCCGGATCGGTCAGCACCGTGTGCAGGCCCTCGCCGCCGCCGCCCGGCACCCAGCTCTTGCGGCTCGGGTGCTCCCACAGCGCGCGGACCAGCTCGAAGGATTCCCCGCGGTCCGCCGAGCGGAACAGGGCGGCGGGCTCGGTCCCCGCGTACACCCGTCCGGGGCCTCGGGTCCGGCCGGATGCAGCTGCCAGACCCGCTCCAGCGAGGCCCCGGTGTCCTTCGGGAACCGCACGGCGGGCGCGGCCGGCTCCTGCCAGCTCGCCCCGAGGTCGTCGGAGCTGAACACGGACGGCCCCCAGTGCGAGCTGTCCGCGCCGACGAGCAGCCGGGGCGCGGGCCCGCGCCGGTCGATCGCGACGGCATAGACGGCCTGCGCACTGAAATGGGGTCCGTCGAGCTCCCAGGAGCCGTGTTTCCGACGGCCGATGAAGAGGCCCTTGCGCGTGCCCGCGAGCAGGAGCACCTCTGACATGGTCGACACCTCCGGACCGGGCTGTCCCGGTCGTCGTGCTGAGCGCCTTTCAGCCAGTCTGCACCCGCCCGCCGACAGCGGCCGGGCAGCCGCACCGATGGGCCGACCAGCCGGTCGCCATCGATCAACAGGCGTATTCAAAGGGTGGCTACTTGATCGTAGGCGGCCGAAGGGGGTTGACTTCCACCTCTGCCGCCGCACGCGAGAGGCAATACGTGGCAACCGAGCACCTCTCACCGCTCGACCTCGCCTTCTGGCGGATCGAATCCGCGGCCAACCCCATGCACCTCGGCGCCCTCGCGGTCTTCGAAGCCGCCCCGCAGGACCCCGGCGCCGGCCCGGCCGCCGATGCCGGTCCCGGCGCCGACGCCGCCGTCCGCGCCGCCGCCCTGCTCACGGTCCGCTGCGCCACCGTCCCCGGCCTGCGCCGCCGCATCCACGACGTGCTGCTGCCGATCGGCGCGGCCGCCTGGTCGTCCGACCCGGACTTCGACCCGGCCAGGCACGTGTTCCTCCTGCGCACCCCCGACCCGCAGGCCGCCGCCGGACCCCTGATGGCGCGGCCGCTGGACCGGGGCCTGCCGCCCTGGGAGGCGCACGTCCTGGCCGGGCCGGACCCGGGCTCCTTCGCGGTGCTCTTCAAGTTCCACCACGCCCTCGCCGACGGGCTCGGGGCCCTCGCGCTGGCGGCCATGCTCTTCGACGAGGGCGCGCCCGCACGGGGACCCGCCCGGACGCCCCCCGCGCCGCAGCCCGCAGCGGCCACCCTGCGCAGCCTCCCCGGGATCCTGGCCGCTCGCGTCCAGGACGTCGGCCAGGCCCTGGAGATCGGCGCGTCCGTGGCCCGCGCCGGACTTCCCCTCGGCGTCCCGGAGGCCCTGACGGCCCTCCAGGTGCGGACCGGCACCCGCGCGGTCGCCGGGCTCGCGCTCGACCTGGACGACGTCAACCGCATCCGGAAGGTCGCCGGAGGCACCGTCAACGACGTGCTGATCGCCCTCGTCGCGGGCGCCCTGCGGCGCTGGCTGGTGGGCCGGGGCGACCCCGTGCCCGAGGGGCCCGGCCCGCGCGCCCTGATACCGGTCTCCCGTCGCCGGCCCGGCGGCGCCGCGAAGTACGGCAACCGGCTCTCCGGCTACCTGCTCAGGCTTCCGCTCGCCGAGCCGGACCCGCTGCTGCGCCTGGACCGGGTGCGGACCGGCATGGACCGCAACAAGGAGGCCGGACCCGCCCGCGGCGCCGGGGCGGTCGCCCTGCTCGCCGATCACGTCCACCCGCTCGGCCACCGGCTCGGCGGGCCCCTGGTCGCCCAGGCGGCGCGGCTGCTCTTCGACATCCTGGTGACCAGCGTCCCGCTGCCCAGCTTCACCTTCTCGCTCGGCGGCAGCCGGGTCCGGGAGGTCTATCCGCTCGCCCCGCTCGCCCGCGGCCACTCCCTGGCGGTCGCGGTCTCCACGTACCACGGCACGGTCCACTACGGCCTGGTCGCGGACGCCGCCGCCGTACCGGACCTGGGGGACCTCGCGGAGGCGCTGCGCGCCGAGCTCGACGCGCTTGTAAGGGAGGTCTCGTAGGACGAGCATCTTGGTCGTGAGGCGGCTCCCGTACAGGTCGCCGTTCGGCGGCGTGCCCGGCCACACGGTGTGCTCACCGCAGCCGTCGCGCAGGCCCTGCCCTGGCCGCAGGCACAGCCGCCGGGCCCGGCGCACCAGGCACCGGCACGCACCGGCGCAGCCGTCGGCGCCGCGCCGGTCCCGTACCTGCCGGGCACGGGCACGGGCACCGGCATCGGCATGGGCCGGGCACGGGCACCGGCCCGGCTCAGGCACCCGCGCCGGCGTTCGCCGCGGTCAGCAGACCCGGCCAGTCCGGGATCTTCACCGAGCGGCGGCCCAGCGAACGGCCGAGATCGGCCTCGGCCGCCTCGATCGCCAGCCAGCCGGGCCATTCCACCGGGTGCAGTCCCGCCGCCCGCAGTGCGTCCAGCGGGTCGTCGGGCAGCTCCCGCCGGGCCAGCGCGGCCGCGTCCTGGAGCAGCGAGGACGCCGTCTCCTTGGCGCAGGGCCGGTTGGTGCCGATCACCCCGGTCGGGCCGCGCTTGATCCAGCCCGCCACGTACTCGCCGACCGAGGCCCGGCCGGCGCGCACCACCCGGCCCGCGGCGTGCGGGACGGTGGCCTTCACCGGGTCGAACGGCAGGCCGGGCAGCGGCACGCCCTGGTACCCCACCGAACGCAGCACCAGCTGCGCCTCGATGTCCTCGTACACGCCTGTCCCGGCGACCCCGCCCCGGCCGTCCGGGGTGGTCCGCTCGAAGCGCATCCCGCAGACCCGGCCCCCGGGGCCGGCCAGCACCTCCACCGGGCGCAGGTAGAACCGCAGGCCGATCCGGCGCCGGGCGTCGCCCGGGTCCTGCTCCGCCCAGCCGCGCAGCACCTCCAGGTTGCGCCGGGCCGGCGCGGGCAGAGCGGCCGCCGCGGCCGGGTCGGCGTACGCGGGGTCGAGCGCGAGCTCGGCGGGGTCCACGACGGCGGCCACACCCGGCAGGGTGCCCAGCTCCCGCAGCTCCTTGGTGGTGAACTTGCCCTGCGAGGGCCCGCGCCGGGCCACCATCGACACAGCCGTCACCCCGCTCTCCGCGAGCGCGCCCAGGGCCGGCTGCGGCATGTCGGTCGGGGCCAGTTCCGGCTCGCCCCGGGCCAGCATCCGCGTCACGTCCACGGCGACGTTGCCCGCGCCGACGACCACCGCCGAGCCCACCGAGGACAGGTCGAAGGTCTCGCCCACGGCGTCCGGGTGCCCGCTGTACCAGGCGACGAAAGCCGTCGCGGAGTGCACTCCGGCCAGCTCCTCGCCGGGGATCCCGAGCAGCCGGTCGCGGGCGGCGCCCACGCAATACACCACCGCGTGGTACAGCTCCAGCAGGCGCTGAGGCGACAGCCGCGGCCCGCCGACCTCGACGTTGCCGAGGAAGCGGATCCGCTCGTCCTCCAGAACGGTGCGCAGGCTGCCCTGGAGCGACTTGATCTTCTCGTGGTCGGGGGCCACCCCGTAGCGCACGAGCCCGTACGGCGCGGGCAGCCGGTCCAGCACGTCGACGCGGATGCCCGGCACCTCACGCTGCTGGACCAGTGTCTGAGCGGCGTAGACCCCACTGGGGCCCGAACCGACGACGGCGACACGAAGCACGGCGGAGCTCCTCCCGCAGGTGCTCCCAGCATGACACCGGGCCCCGCGGACGTCAGCCCATCGCGCGCATCCGGTGGATCTCGGCGGTCTGGGTGGCCACCACCTCGTTGGCCATCTCCTCCACCGCCCCGTTGTTTCCGGCGGCCAGGGCCTCGCCCGCCATCTTCACCGCGCCCTCGTGGTGTGCGGTCATGAGGGTGAGGAAGAGCCGGTCGAAGTCGGTCCCGTTCGCCTCGCCGAGCTCCTTCAGCTGCTGCGCGGTGGCCATGCCGGGCATCGCGCCGTGGTCGTGGCCGGCCGGGGCTCCGGAGGGGGCCGGGTAGCGGGCCAGCCACTTCTCCATCGCTCCGATCTCGGGCTGCTGGGCCGCCGAGATCCGTTCGGCGAGCCGCTTGACCCCGTCCGCCGAGGCCCGCGCCGGGGCCAGCGCGCTCATGGTGAGGGCCTGCCGGTGGTGATCGACCATGTGCTGCACGTAGGCCCGGTCCGCCGCGTTGGGGCTGTCGTCGGGAAGCCGCCGGCCGGCTTCCTCCGGGGAGAGGGTCCGGGCCTTCTCGCCCGGCCTGCCGGGGGCGATGACCGCCGCCGCACCGCCCTTCGCCCCGCCGTCCTTCGCCCCGTCGCCGCCGTCCCGGCAGCCGGCCAGGGCGAGCAGGATCCCCGCGGCGACGACCGCGCGGATGGTTCGGCCGAGTAAGCCATTTGCCATGTCCATGGAAAGGAACATACTGCCGGGGTCCTGGTTCCGTTCCCACGCCGAACGGAACCGATCGGACTCCCATGGGAGGGCACAGTGACCTCGAAGCACACCACCAGAGTGCGGCACAGGAGTCTGGGGGCGGCCGTGGCCGCGGCCGGGCTGCTCACCGCGCTGTTCACGGCCGGTCCCGCGGCCGCCACCCCGGATCCGGGGGACTTATCCCCCGGGAGCGCCTCCTCGCAGGGGCCGGAACCGGCCACCGGCCGCGCGCTCGCCCCGGGCGAGATCCCCGGCCAGGACGAGATCGTGCACAGCGCCAACGTCAAACCCCTGGCCAACATCCCGAGCGCCGACCCCGGCGTCATCAACTCCGACCTGGCCTTCCAGGGCAAGTACGCCTACGCCGGCAACTACAACGGCTTCACGGTCTACGACATCGGCAACCCCAAGGCCCCGAAGGTCGTCAGCCGCGTGCTCTGCCCCGGCGGCCAGAACGACGTGTCCGTCCAGGGGGACCTGCTCTTCCTCTCCACCGACTCCTCGCGCAGCGACGACTCCTGCAACAGCGTCTCGCAGCCCGCGACGGAGAAGTCCTCGTGGGAGGGCATCAAGATCTTCGACATCAAGGACAAGAAGAACCCCAAGTACATCAAGTCCGTCGAGACCGCCTGCGGCTCCCACACCCACACCCTGGTGCCGGGCGAGCGCGATATCTACCTCTACGTGGCCTCGTACTCCCCGAACGAGGCGTTCCCCGACTGCCAGCCGCCGCACGACGGCATCTCCGTGGTCAAGGTACCGAAGAAGAACCCCACGCAGGCGGCGGTCGTCGCCTTCCCCGTCCTCTTCCCGGACGGCGGCAACCCGGGCGCGCCCACCAACCCCGGCGTCTCGAAGACCACCGGCTGCCACGACATCACCGTGCTGCCCGCGAAGAAGCTGGCGGCCGGCGCCTGCATGGGTGACGGCATCCTCTTCGACATCAGCAAGCCCGAGCAGCCGCGGGTCATCGACCGGGTGCAGGACAACGTGAACTTCGCGTTCTGGCACTCGGCGACCTTCAACGAGAAGGCCGACAAGGTGGTGTTCACCGACGAGCTCGGCGGCGGTGGCGGCGCCACCTGCAACGAGGCCACCGGCCCGAACCGCGGGGCCGACGGCATCTACGACATCACCGGCCGCGGCGATCAGCGCAAGCTCGTGTTCCGCAGCTACTTCAAGATCCCGCGCCTCCAGGCCGACACCGAGAACTGCGTGGCCCACAACGGCTCGCTGATCCCGGTCGGCGGCGGCCGCGACATCATGGTCCAGGCCTGGTACCAGGGCGGCGTCTCGGTG
Organism: Streptomyces sp. NPDC097981; assembly: GCF_040302565.1. Lineage (NCBI taxonomy): Bacteria > Bacillati > Actinomycetota > Actinomycetes > Kitasatosporales > Streptomycetaceae > Streptomyces > Streptomyces sp. NPDC097981. The sequence goes on along the minus strand of NZ_JBEORW010000004.1, from coordinate 57,333 downwards.
TGGGACTTCACCGACTCCGCGCGGCCCCGGGAGATCGGCTACTTCGAGCGCGGGCCGCTGACCACGGACAAGCTCGGGCTCGGCGGGTCCTGGTCGGCGTACTACTACAACGGCCACATCTACTCGAACGACATCGTCAAGGGCCTCGACGTGCTGCGGATCGACGACTGGCGCACCGAGAGCGCGAAGTGGGTGTGGATGGACCGGCTCAACGTGCAGAGCCAGCCCGCCTATCACTGACGCCGGCCGGTGTTAGTCCGTTGACGGAAACGTTCCGCCGGGCGGTCCGCCGTCCGGCGGGACGCCGAGCTCCCAGTCCAGCCCGTAGCGCTGGAACAGCTCCGCCCGCAGCCGCGCCAGCGGCATCGGAGCCCCCGGCAGGAGGACCGCGACCACCGCACCCATCAGCAGCGCCCGCAGCAGCGGGTAGTCGGTGTCCACGTCCGCCGAGCCGTACCGCGTGACCGTGTCCCGGAGCAGCTCCGCCAGCCGCTGCTGCTCCGGGCACTGCACGAACCCCTCGGCCTGGAGGATGCCCGCCATGTGCGTCCGCATCAGCAGCGGCTCGTCCCGGGCGAGCCCGAGTACCGCGTCGACGGCCCGGGCGAGCCGCTCGCGGCCGTCGTCGCTGCGCGGTTCCCGCTCCAGGGCCGCTTCCAGCGTGAGGTGCATCAGCCGGTGCACCGCCGACTGGAGCAGCTGCCGCTTGCCCGGAAAGTAGTACGAGACCAGGCCGCGGGCCGCGCCCGCCCGGTCGGCGATGTCGCCGAGCGTCGTGGCCTCGTAGCCGCGCTCGGCGACGAGTTCGACCGTGGCCTGGAGCAGTCGCTCCCGGGAACGTCTGCGCAATTCTTCATTGACCGATGCGCTGCGCGGGGACATGCTTACTCCTGCGTTGACTGGCTCCCGGCCAATATACTCAGCGCACGGGGTCGCCTGCTCTGGGCGACGCGGGGGATCGCCCAGAGCAGGGACGCCCACACCCCACGGGACGACGGATTTCGGCCTACCCGGACCCGGCACCGATGCGCACCCGCACGATGTGGGAGCCGCGGTGTAGAGACGGCCTGCGCGTGCAGACTCCGCGCGACCCGGTTCGTCGTACGCCGCTCCGCATGCCGGTCCGGGCGTTGATACGGATGCCCACACTCCGTCAGTGCCGTGGCAGGCTCGGGGAGTTGACCGTTTCACGCTCTGCGCGAGGGGATCCCGATGGCATGCGAGATCGTTGCACGTGAAGTGGAGATCACGACCGGCCGCGCCGCGCCGATGACCGCGTACCTGGCCCGCCCCGCGGGATCCGGCAGCCACCCGGCCGTGCTCGTCGGCTCGGAGCTCTGGGGGGTGACCGAGGACGTCCGCGGCATCGTCCGGCAGGTCGCCGCGCTCGGCTACGTTGCGATCGCCCCGGACCTCTACCACCGTTCCGGCGCCGAGACCGCCTCCGGCCTGACCGAGAGCGCCGCCAACAGGGAACGCGCCTTCGAGCTGCTCGGGCGCCTGACCCGTGACGGCGTCGAGGAAGACCTGCGCGCCGCGATCGCCCACGTCCGCGCCCACGAGCAGGCCGCGGACAGGACCGCGGTGCTCGGGTTCAGCCTGGGCGGGCACATCGCCTACTTCGCGGCCACCCGGCTCGACCTTGCTGCGGCGGCGGTCTTCTACCCCGGCTGGCTGCCCGCGGCCGGCACCGCGCTGAGCCGTCCCGAGCCGCTGCTGGAGGCCACCGGGGCCATCGCCGACCGCGACGTGCGAGTGCTCATGTTCTTCGCGGAGCTCGACCACGTCATCGACGCCGAGCAGCGCACGCAGATCGCCGGGGCGCTCACGGCGGCCGGCGTACGCCACGAGGAGATCGTCTATCCGGGCGCCCGGCACGCCTTCTTCTTCCCCGGGCGCGAACCGTACGACAAGGCCGCCGCCGAGGACTCGTGGGGGCGGGTGTGCGAGCTGTTCGCCGCCGAGCTCGGCCGGCAGGACCCCGCCGCAGGCCCGGGCGCGCTCAGGTGAGGGCGCTCAGGCCCGGCATCAGGGCCACCACCAGCGGTACCGCCGGGACCAGCGTCGCCAGTGCCGTCAGCCGCAGCCGGCGGCCCGCCGACAGCCGGGACGCGGCCGACAGCAGCCGCCGCACCCGCTGCGACACGTGGGGCTGCGGGTCCGGGAAGGGCCCGAACACCCCCCGGTCCTCGTTGAGCCCGACCAGCGCGAGCGCGATCGTCAGCCTCCCGTACCGCCGCGAGGCCACGTCGTCGGCGGCCAGTTCGACGAGCCGGTGCATCTCCGCCTCGAACGCCGCGAACACCGGCACCTGCGGGAATCCCCCCGCCAGCGCCCGCGAGCAGTGCAGCAGCCAGTCGTGCCGGGCCTGCGCATGCCCCTGCTCGTGCGCCAGGACCGCATCCAGCTGGCTCCCCTTGAGCCGCCCGAGCGCGGCCGTGGTCACCACCAGCTGCGGGGCCGCGCCCGGCAGCCACCACGCGTCGGGCCGCGTCCCCTCCAGTACGACGAGCCGCGCCCCGGCCGGGTCCTCCCCGGGCAGCAGCGGCGCCCGTACGAGCAGCTCGGCGCCCCGCGCCCGGCGCCGGGCCCGGGCCCGCAGCACCTCCCGGGTCAGCCGGGCTCCGGTCCACAGCCCGCCGCCCGCCAGCGCCAGCGCGGTCCCCACGGCCCAGGGGCCGCCGGTCGGGCCCAGCGCGTACGCGTCGACCACCCCGTGCGGGGCCGCCGCGAAGAGCCGGCCCCGGACCGCCAGCCAGGCGGCGGCCGCGCTCAGCAGCATCGACAGCGCGAAGCACAGGAGCACCGCGCCCACCACGCACTGCCACACCCACAAGGCGACGACGGGCTCCCGCTCGGGCCATTCGGCCCGCGCCAGCAGACGGGGGGCGAGCACCGCGGTCAGGGCGCCGAGCAACAGGAGTGCGGCGGGGACCATCATGGCCGCCAGCCTATGAGCGCAGGGCTACCTGCTGGTACGGGCTTTCGGGATTGGTGACGCAGGACACGTTTGCCTCCCGGTCAGAGCCCGAGCAGCATCGCCAACATCCCCATGCCCGTGGCCAGTCGGCAGGCCCGCTCCAGCTCCGCGGGCATCGCCGGCTGCCCGCCCGGGACGGGTGGAACCGCTTGCGCGCCCCCGCCCGCCGTCACCAGCCGCGCCCCGCCGAGCAGCACGTACCCCGCGAAATAGAGGAGCAGCGCCCCGGTGACGAGCGGCAGGCCCCCGCCGTGCCCGCGGCCGGCGGCCATCGTCAGCGCCATGTACGCCATGGTCAGCGAGCCGACCAGGTGGTGCGCGTGGTGCACCCCGCCCCTCAGCAGCCACAGCGCGTGCAGCGCGCCCCCGCAGAAGACGGCCACCAGGATCCCGGGCCCCCAGGACCCGGTGCCCGACGGCAGGGCCATCACCGCCATCCCGAACCCCATCAGCGCCTCGCCCGCCGCCCCGCCGCGCGCCTCCCGGTCCGATCCGCGGACCCGCCGCAGACAGTACGCACCGCTCACGGCGCACAGCAGCACGAGCAGCCATGCGGAGAGGGAGGCGGGGAAGGGCATCGCGGAACCGTGCACGGCGGAACCCCCCGGTTCGTCGGCGTCACGGGAAGAGATGCCCCGGGCCGGACCCCCGCACGCCGACGCGGGATAGGCTCTCCGTGCCGCACCGGGCATGTCATATGCCGCCGAGCAGAACGGAGCACCCGATGTCGACCGCGCACCCCGCCGCCCTGAGCTTCCGCAGTGCCGTAGAGGGGGACGTGCCGGAACTGGTGGTCCTCGTCGAGTCGGCATACCGCGGAGACGCCAGCCGCGCCGGCTGGACCACCGAGGCGGACTACCTGGACGGGCAGCGCACCGACCCCGGCGGGGTCCGCGCGATCATCGACTCCGCCGACGGCGTCCTGCTCGTCGTCGAGCGCGCGGGCGAGCTCGTCGCCTGCTGCCAGCTCGAACACCGCGGTGACCACGTCTACTTCGGCATGTTCGCGGTCCGCCCGGGCCTGCAGGGCGGCGGCCTCGGCAAGGAGATCCTCGCCGAGGCGGAGCGCCGAGCCCGCGAGACCTGGAACGCCACGGAGATGCGGATGAGGGTGGTGAGCATACGGGAGGAGCTCATCGCCTACTACGTGCGCCGCGGGTACCGGCGCACCGGCGAACTGAGCCCCTTCCCCTACGGTGACGAGCGTTTCGGCGTCCCGCTCCGCGACGACCTGGCCTTCGAGCTGCTGGTCAAATCGCTGTAGCGCGAGCCGGGGCCGGAGCCGGAGCGCCCGTCGGCGTCAGGCCGTGAACCTGCCCGTGCTGCGGATCTCGGGGAAACCGGTGGCCACGCCGTCCAGTTCGAGCGCCCGCGCCAGCCGCAGCAGTTCCAGGGTGTCGACCATCCGGCCGGTCACCCGCAGTCCGGCCGCGTGGACCGACTCCACCGTCTCCAGCGTCAGCTCGCGGATGTTCAGGGCGACCGTCGCCGCACCCGCGGCCAGCGCCCGGTCCACGATGCTCCTGCGGTGACCCGTGTGCGCGTCCGCGTACAGGGTGCTCCGGACCCCCGGCACCAGCCGGGCCGTCTCGGCGAGCACCTCGTCGTGGAAGGAGGCCACCTCCACCCGTGCGCTCAGGTCGCTGCGCAGGACCAGATCCGCCAGCACCGCCGCGGTGGCCCGGTCCGGTACAGATGCCTGGAGCGGGGTCCGGACCGCTTCCAGGACCTCCTCGAAGACCGGCACGCGCTCGCCCTGGCCGGCATCGAGCTCGCGCAGCGCGGAGAGGGTCAGATCGGCGACGGCCCCGGAGCCGTCGGTGGTCCGGTCCACCTCGGGGTCGTGCAGGACGACGAGCACGCCGTCCTTGCTCAGCTGGAGATCCAGCGCGATGACGTCCATCCCGCAACGTTCCGCGCGGACGAACGACCGCAGGGTGTTCTCCGGTTCGACACCCATGACCCCGCGGTGACCGATGGTGAGGAAAGTCAAGGTTCTCTCGCTTCCGTCGACGGCGGCTCGCCGCGCGGTCACGGTGTCCCTACCGGCCGCGCGCGGTGAGGACGCATGCTAGTGCGCCGCGGATGCGATGAGACCGCCCGTGCAGGGCCCGGAACGGGGCCGTCGGCCGGTTCCCGCCAGGGTCGTACCCCGCCTCACGCCGTGCGCCGGCCCTGCCGCGTCACCCGGGCGTGGGCGCGTCCCCGTCGCCTTGACGATCTCCGGCTGCGACGGCCGCGGTCCCGTGCCCGGCCGGCGGTGACGGACGTCACCCGCGCGTTCCGCCGGTGGGCGACGGCCCCGCCGGGCCGCCGTGTCCCCGCCCGCCCGCGGGAGCCGCGGTCCGCTCCGCGCGTGGGGGCCACAGACGCAAACAGGCCATGCCGAGCCGGTCTTGGGGATGCGTGCCGGGGCTCCCGATGCCGGTCGGGATCTCCGCGAAAGGGGCGAAGCCGTCGTTCAGACGATGGGCGGCGGGAAGAATTACGGTTCTGATGGGGGTCAGGCCGGATAATTTCCGGAGCAACCTCTTGAGCGGGAGAGGCTCACATGCATACGCTGTGATGACGCGAGGTTCTCCTGTGGAGGAAGTGACATGACGGAAATTCTTGTGCCGGGTTCTGGCGGTGCGGTGATAACCGCCGGTGCGCGGGTGGTCGACCACCCGGCGTGGCCCGAGCTCAAGGCCGCCGTGGAGGAGATCCGCCCCTGGCAGGCCAAGGACGGCTCCATCGACTTCGAGGCCGCGGGCGCCCCGGCCCCGGCCGTCGTGGAGTCCGCCGTCGAGCGGGTGGTCGCCGCCATCGAGGCGCTGTCGCCGCTGCTGCCGCACGGCGCCGCGTACCACCGTGCGCTCGTCTCCGACCTGCGCAAGTGGGTCGCGGACGGCTTCAAGGTGCCGGACTTCCTGGACTCCCTGCTGGCCTTCCACCCGGCCGCCGAGCGCGCCGACGGGCTACAGCACCTGGTCGTCTTCCCCATGTACACGCAGAACGGCAACCTGGACCGCAACTTCGAGGCCGTCGTCCTCAAGGTGATGTGGCCCGAGTGGCTCTCCGAGCTTGAGCGGACCCGGTACGACAACCCGCTCTTCCTCGGCATCACCTTCGAGGACTTCACCCCGGGCTACGACACGCACTCCGCCGTGCTCTTCCCGGAGACCATCGCCGTCCGCGAGGCCCCCGAGCGCTTCACCTGGGGCGGTATCTTCTGCGACCGCGAGGCCGCCCGCTACCGCAAGGTCACCGAGGCCGCCGTGGACATCCTGGGCATCGAGCTGCCCGAGGACATCGCCCGCATGGTCGAGGACCAGGAGCGCTGCGAGAAGGCCTTCGTCCTGTGGGACATGGTCCACGACCGCACCCACAGCCACGGCGACCTGCCGTTCGACCCCTTCATGATCAAGCAGCGCCAGCCGTTCTGGATGTACGGCCTGGAGGAGCTGCGCTGCGACCTCACCGCCTTCAAGGAGGCCGTGAAGCTGGAGTCCGAGGGCAACGAGCACGGCCGTGACGTCCAGTACGCCGTCCTCTTCGACCGGATGTTCCGCTTCCCTGTGTCGGGCGACCGCAACCGCAACTACGACGGCCTCGGCGGCCAGCTGCTCTTCGCTTACCTCCACAAGCACGACGTCGTGCGCTGGACGGACAACAAGCTGAAGATCGACTGGATGCGGGCCCCGCAGGTCACCAACCAGCTGTGCGCCGAGATCGAGGACCTCTACCGGGCCGGCATCGACCGCCCGAAGCTCGTCCACTGGTTCAAGGCGTACGAGCTCGTCTCCACCTACCTCGCCCCGCACCCGGGCTCCGCGTGGGCCAAGGGTCCCGACGCGCTCGACCTCACGCAGCCGCCGCGCAAGCTCGTGGACGACGTGCTTCCCGACGAGTTTCCGCTGAGCATGTTCTATGAGGCCCTCGCCAAGAAGCTCAAGGGCGTGATCGCCTCCACGAAGGGCATCACTGCAGTGAACGCCGATTCGTCCGAGCGGGTCGCCGCGTGAGCGCTCGCCCACAGGAGGCTGCACAGATGAACAGCGCTGCGAAGTCCGGAAACGGCATGCTCCACGGGGCCGTCGTCGCGGTGGCCGGGGCCGGCGGCCCCGCCGGCCACGCCGCCCTGCTCCGCCTCGCCGAGGCCGGTGCCGTCGTCGTGGCGGCCGACGCCGACCCGACGCGCCTCGCGGAGTCCGTGGACGCGGCCCGCTACGCCCACGGCGGCGCCACCGTCACCGGTGACACAGTTGACCTGCTCGACCTGGAGGCCACCAAGGCCTGGGCCGAGCGGACCGAGAAGGAGTTCGGCCGCGTGGACGGGCTCGTCCACCTCGTGGGCGGCTGGCGCGGCAGCACCACCTTCACCGACACGGACCTCGCGGACTGGGACTTCCTGGAGAAGCTCCTGATCCGCACCGTCCAGCACACGTCGCTCGCCTTCCACGATGCACTGCTGCGCAGTGACCGCGGCCGCTACGTCCTCGTCAGCCAGTCCGGCGCGCACAAGCCGGTCGCCAACAACGCCGCGTACAACGCGGGCAAGGCGGCCGCCGAAGCCTGGACGCTCGCGCTCGCCGACTCCTTCCGTAAGGCGGGGGGCGAGGAGGGACCCGGCGCGGCGGCTGCGATCCTGGTGATCAAGGCACTGGTGCACGACGCCATGCGCGCCGAGCGTCCCAATGCGAAGTTCGCGGGCTTCACCGACGTCAAGGAGCTGGCCGAGGCCATCGCCGGCGTATGGGAGCGGCCCGCCATCGATGTGAACGGACAGCGTCTGTGGCTCACTCCGCAACCGTGAAGACCGATGCCCGCCGCCACCACGATCCGGCGGTGCGCGGTTTCGCGAGCGACAACTACGCGGGGGTCCATCCGGAGATCCTGGAGGCCCTCGCCCTCGCCAACGGCGGCCACCAGGTCGCCTACGGCGAGGACGAGTACACCGAAAACCTGCAGAAGATCATCCGCAGCCACTTCGGTCCGTACGCGGAGGCCTTCCCGGTCTTCAACGGCACCGGCGCGAACGTCACGGCCCTCCAGGCCCTGACGGACCGCTGGGGTGCGGTGATCTGCGCCGAGACGGCCCACATCAACGTCGACGAGGGCGGCGCCCCGGAGCGGATGGCCGGGCTCAAGCTGCTCACCGTCCCGACCCCGGACGGCAAGCTCACCCCCGAGCTCATCGACCGGCAGGCATGGGGCTGGGAGGACGAGCACCGGGCGATGCCGCAGGTCGTCTCGATCACCCAGAACACCGAGCTGGGCACGGTGTACACGCCTGACGAGATCCGGGCGATCTGCGAGCACGCCCACGGCCACGGCATGAAGGTCCACCTCGACGGGGCCCGGATAGCCAACGCCGCGGCCTCGCTCGACGTGCCGATGCGCACGTTCACCAACACGGTGGGCGTGGACGTGCTGTCGTACGGCGGCACCAAGAACGGCATGATGTTCGGCGAGGCCGTGGTGGTCGTCAACCCGGACGCGGTCCGGCAGATGAAGCACATCCGCAAGATGTCGATGCAGCTCGCGTCCAAGATGCGGTTCGTGTCGGTGCAGCTGGAGGCGCTGCTCGCGAAGGACCTGTGGCTGCGCAACGCCCAGCACGCCAATGCGATGGCGCAGCGGCTCGCGGCGGGCGTGCGCGAGACCGACGGGGTCGAGATCCTCTACCCGGTGCAGGCCAACGCCGTGTTCGCCAAGCTGCCGCACGAGGTGTCGCGGCGGCTGCAGAAGCGTTACCGCTTCTATTTCTGGGACGAGGTCGCCGGCCACGTGCGCTGGATGTGCGGCTTCGACACTCAGGAGGAGGACGTGGACGGCTTCCTCCAGGCGCTGAAGGAAGAGCTGGCCCGCTAGACCGTCTCCTTTGGCCATGACCTGCTGAAATGTGTCTCCCCGGCCGGGGCCCCTGGTGAAGGGGTCCCGGCCGGCGTGCTGCCGGGCACGGACAGGTTCGGCCGCGGCTCATCCGTTCGGCACCCCGCGGGGTTGCGTCGCGGGGATGCGCGGAACGAAGAACAGGGAGAGGAGCCCGACCAGCGTCAGGACGGCGAGTGCGGCCTTCAGGCCATCGATCCTCGCGTCTGCGTTCGCGTCGAGTGCGGCTTGGGTCCCCTGGGAACTCGCGCCTGCTTCATTGAGGCCGGCCTTCAGCTGGGCGTCCGACACGAAGGGCACACCGCTCGCGAGTTCCACACTCGCCTGGCTCTTGACCTGGGACGGGATCGCATCGCTCTGCTGGATGTTGGTCGTGAAGGACGCCGCCAGCACGCCGATCATGATCGACCCGGCAAGGGCCGTGCCGACGGATGCTCCGAGGTTGGTGACCGTGTTCTGGAGGCCCCCGACCTCGTCGCTCTGTTCGGTCGGCACGGCGGACACCGTGACCGCTCCCAGCTGGGAGGCGAGAGCGCCCATGCCCAGACCGAGCAGCAGAAGGGGAACGGTGACGACCTCCCCGCCCGAGTCCACGTCGAGGGCCGCCATCAGGACGACTGCACCCAGGAGCATCAACAGGACCCCGATCCGCACTACCCGGCGTGGCGACGCCTTGGGGAGCAGCCGGGGGATCCCGAGGGCTGCTGCCAGCAAGGTCACGGAAAGCGGCAGGATGCGCGCGCCCGTCTCCAGCGCAGACAGGCCGAGTGCGACGGACAGGTAGAGCGGAACGACGAAGAACACGCCCATCTGGATGAAGTACTGGAAGAAGAACATCGTCAGGCCGCCGGTGAACTGCCGGATCTTGAGCAGGCCGGGGCCCACGAGCGGTTCCTTGCTCTGACGGACGAGGTGGGCCTCCCATCGGAGGAAGGCCCACATCAGCAGCACGCCCGCCAGCATCAGCCATACGACCGGCGAGAGCCCGAACCATGAGGGCGCGTCCGGCTTGGGCTTGGACCAGCCCCATTCATCCGCTTGGAGGATGCCGTACACGAACAGTCCGAGCCCGGCCGCCGCGAGGACGGCGCCGATGACATCGATACGCGGGCGCTGGGCAGGCGGCGCATCGGCAACCCGACGGGCGAAGGCCAGAATCCCGAGCACCATGACCACCTCGCCGGCGAACACCCAGCGCCAGGAAAAGTAGGTCGTTGCGAAGCCCCCGACGAGCGGCCCGACGGCGATCGCGATCGCTCCTGAGGCCGCAACGATGCCGTAGGCGGCCGGGCGCCGCTCCACGGAGAAGTTGCCGGCGACCAGCCCCACGATCGCCGGCAGGATCAGCGCTGCACCGACTCCTTCAAGGAACGACCAGCCGAGCAGGAGCACGGAGAGGTTCGGGGAGATCGCCGTGGTGAACGAACCCGCGCCGTAGATGAGGCATCCGATCATGAAGGCGCGTTTGCGGCCGATGATCGCACCGACCTTGCCGCCGGGGATCATCAACATCGCCATCACCAGCGTGTAGGCGGTGATTGCCCCCTGGATCCCGGTCACCGTAGTGCCCAGGTCCTCGGCCACGGTCGCGATCGACACGTTCATCACAGACGTGTCGAGCGTCATCAGGAACTGTCCCGCAGCCAGGGTGAGGAGAATACCTTTCGCGGTATTTGCGGTCGATGTTTCAGAATCGGTCATATTTGTTCGCATATGGGCATTGTGGGTATTCGTGCGACTCGCGTGTCGGCGACCCGCCGAAGGGGGTCTGGGCCCGCACGTGGCCCGGCGGACGGACGATCCTGGGGTGGTCGACAGGGGAGCGCCCGGGTGACGGTTGGTATATGTATGCGTGAGTATGTAAATTCATTGATCTGCGGTCGAGGGCGGGCCTATGCTCTGGATCATGCAGCTGATCCCGCAGAGCTCGGACATTCATGCCTATTTGGTCGCAGATGAGGTGATCGATCACGACCACCCGCTCGTACGGGAGACCGCCGATGCCCTCTGGACCGCGACTGGCGACGCATACTCATACGCCAAGGTGGCCTTCGAGTTCGTTCGCGACACCATTCCGCACTCCGCCGACTCCGGAGACTCGCGCGTCTCCTGGCGCGCCTCGGACGTGCTCGGCACGCGCAACGGCGTCTGCTACGCCAAGTCCCATGCGCTGGTCGCCCTCCTGCGCGCCCGGGGCGTCCCGGCCGGCCTCTGCTACCAGCGGCTCGCCGACGACGACGGCTCGAACCCCGCGGTCCACGGGCTGATCGCCCTCCGGCTGCCCGGCGCCGCCGACTGGGCCCGCCAGGACCCCCGCGGCAACAAGCCCGGTGTGGACGCCCAGTTCACCCTGGAGGCCGAGCGGCTCGCCTTCCCCGTACGCCCCGAGCTCGGCGAGGCCGACTACCCCGAGCTGTACGCCGTCCCGCACTCAGGCGTGCTCAAGGCCCTCCGGGAGTCCGCCGACCGGTCGGAGCTGTGGCGGATTCTTCCGACGGCCCTGTAGCCGCCGCCGCACCGACCGGTGCCGGAGCCTGACGCGCCACCGACGCGTGCAGCAGGGCCGCCGCGAGGATCAGTACGGAGATCCCGGCCAGCAGCGCCTGCGGCGGCGCGGCGGCGGCGAACCCCACGAGGGCGGCGCCGACCGACGCGGCGGTCAGCTTGAGTCCTGCCCCGAGGGTGAACACCTGGGTCCGTACGGCGTCGGGGGCGTACTCCGAGCGGATCCGGAGGGTGGCCGTGAGCAGCGGCCCGTCGCACACTCCGGCGGCGGCGAACAGCACCGCCCCGACGGTGACGGACGGGCTGAACGCGGCCGCCGCCAGAGCGACCCCGGTCCCCGCCATGGCCCGGCGCGCGAGGCGCCCCGGTTCCATTGCCGTGATCCGGCTCAGCGTCACGGAGCCCGCGAGCGCGCCCACGGCGAACGCCGTCATCAGCACGCCCCCGGCGCCCGGGCTGCCGAGCCGGGAGGCCAGCAGCACCGAGGTGGTGGTGAGCGTGCCGATGCCGACGAAGGCAAGCGTCGTGGCCGAGGTGATCGCCCGCAGCTCCCGGATCCGCCACAGGGCCGCCAGCCCGGCGCCCAGGCCGGCCGCAGGGGCAGACCCGGGGTTCGCTCCGGTGCCGGCCCCCGGCTTCGACCCCGGACCCGGCGGCGGGGTTCCGTACGGCAGCGTCGCGGCCAGCGCCGCCGCGAGCGCACCGGCCAGTGCGAGCGCCGCCATCGCGGGCGCGGCCGAGCCCAGCGCGGCGGCCAGGCCCACCACCGCCGGGGCGGTCACCGCGGCGGCGTTGTAGGTCGACGCGTCCCACGCGTACGCCCGGTCCCGCCCGGCCCCCGCCGGGACCAGCCCGGCGACCAGGCTGGACATCCCGCCCGTCACCATCGGCCCGCAGCTGCCGCCCAGGAGTGCCACTGCGAGCACCAGCGGCGCCGGGGCCCGGCCCAGCAGCACGGACAATGCCGCCACGGCGCAGGTGAACCCGGCCAGCACGCCCACGTGGAACAGCCTCGGCCGCCGGGTCCGGGCGGCGGCCGCTCCGGCGAGCGGGGCCGCCAGTACGTGTGGCGCAAGCCAGGCGGTCAGTACGAAGGCCCCGTGCGCGGCGCTCCCGGTGCGCTCCAGGGCGAGCAGGACGACCGCGAGGCTCATGCCCTCGGAGGCGAACCGCGCCGCCAGCGCAGCCGCCAGGTACCGCCCGAACCCGTGCATCCCCGGCTCCCTCGCTGTGTAACGTGATAGCGGCACAAGACGTTACGTCATACAGGTGTAGAGCGAAAGGATCCTGGGATGGACGATTCGGCGCAGGGGTTCTCGGCGGACCGGCGGCTGATCGACCTCGCCGAGGCGGTCCGCGTGGACCCCGGACTTCCGCGCGCCGAGCTCGCGGCGCTCCTTGCGCGGCACGGGGAGCACCCCGCCGACCTCACGGAGGAGGCCTTCACCGACGCGGACGCGGCCGAACTGCGGGCCGCCGCCCGGCGGATCGGGGCGGTCCTCGCCGAGACCGACGAGGACCGGGCCGCCGAGGCCCTCAACGAGCTGTTCGCCCACTACGCCGCCCCGCCCCGGCTGACACGGCACGGCGGCCACCCCTGGCACCTGCACGTGGACCGGGGGGAGCAGGCCGGGTGGGGCGAGTGGTTCCTGGCATCCGGGGCCCTGGCGCTGTCCCGGCTGCTGACGGAGTACGGGCGGATCGCGTGGGGCGCCTGCGCGGCCGGGGGCTGCGGGCGGTTCTTCCTGGGGGCCGGGCCCGGCAGCGCCCGCCGGTACTGCTCGGCCACCTGCGCCACGCGTGCGCGGGTCGCCGCGCACCGGAGGCGCAAGCGGGCGGAGGTGACGGAGGGCCGGTAACGTGCGGCCCCGCCGTGAACAGCGGGGCCGCACGATCACCCGACCCGGTGGTGCCGAATCAGCCCGCTTCCTTGACCTGGGCCGCCGTCGGCGCGGTGCCGCCCAGGTGGGCGGGCAGCCACCACGAGTCCTCGGGGCCCTTGGGGGCGGCCGGGTACGCGCGCTGCGCCGCCTCCAGCAGCTCCTGCACCCGCTCGCGCAGGCGGCGGGTGATCGCCCCGGCGTACTGGTCGGTCGGCGCCTCGATGGGCTCGCCGACCCGCATCGTCACCGGGATGTGGCTGCGCTTGAGGTTCTTCGGGCGGCCCTTGGTCCACAGACGCTGGGTGCCCCACAGCGCCACCGGGATGAGCGGGACGCCGGCCTCCTGGGCCATGCGCGCGGCACCCGACTTGAAGCTCTTGAGGGTGAACGACTGGGAGATCGTCGCCTCCGGGAACACGCCGATGATCTCGCCGGCGCGCAGCGAGTCGAGGGCGTGCTGGTAGGCCGTCTCACCCTGCTTGCGGTCCACCGGGATGTGCTTCATCGCGCGCATCAGCGGGCCGGACACCCTGTGGCGGAACACCGACTCCTTCGCCATGAAGCGGACCAGGCGCTTCTGCGGCCGCGCCGTCAGGCCGGCGAAGATGAAGTCGAGGTAGCCGATGTGGTTCGACACGAGAACCGCCCCGCCCTTGCGCGGGATGTTCTCCGTGCCCTTCATGTCGATGCGGATGTCCAGCGCCCGGAAAAGGGTGTGGGCGGCGCCGATCACCGGAGGGTAGACAAGCTCAGCCATGAGGGGGAGACCCCGCTTTCTGCCTGGGGAGGTGCTCCCGGCTGGAAGTTACGGCTGCGTAGGTACGCGGCCCTTGGGGATCGTGCCCCATACGCGGGCTGCAGGCCAGTCCAGACGACCGTGCCCGAGGAGATTCTTGTCACGCCGGGAATGCAGCGCGTGCACGGGGCGCTCGGATCACCGTACGAACGTACTTCAACGATGCGCGAACGGGGTCCGCGGCGACGGCGGACGACCGCCCGGACGGGGCGGACGTGCAGTGGCGACGGGAGCAGGGGTGCGCGGGGACGAGGAGCGGCGCGGCGCGGGCGGAGCACGGCCGGACGCCGGGCGGCCGGGCGGGGCGCGGCTGGGCGCGGCGGAACTGGGCGCGGAGCCGGGGGAGCGGGCGAGCCTGGTGCAGTTCTCCAGCGCGTTCTGCCAGCCGTGCCGGGCCACCCGGCGGATCCTTGCCGAGGTGGCGGACCTGGTCGAGGGTGTCGCGCACATCGAGATCGACGCCGAGGCGCGCCTTGAGCTGGTGCGCGCCCTGGGGATCGAGAAGACGCCGACCGTGCTCGTACTGGACTCCGAGGGCCGGATCGTCCGGCGCGCGGCGGGAATGCCGCGCAAGGCGGATGTGATCGCGGCCCTGGGTGCCGCGGTATGACGGGCGCGCCGGTACGCGCGCCCGCACACAGCGTGACGCGCCTCGCATCTGCCCGTTGCGGCTTGACTGTGTACACGGGAGATCGCCAGGCTGGCGGCATGCGGTACGAACTCCTGCTTTACGGGCGGGTCCATGTGGACCTCGTCCGCTACGCGAGCGCGCGTTGTCGGGGCCACTGAACGACCCCGGCCTCCGACCCGATCCGACCGCGCCCGTGCCCGCCGCCTCCGCGGCAGAAGGAAGCATCACCATGACGGCCCCTATGGCCCCGACCGCACAGTCCGCACGATTCACCACCGGTCAGCCAGGCTCGCCCGACCTGCTGCGCTCCGTCTTCCGCCAGCACGCCGCGGGAGTCGCCGTGATCACCGCCGAGGACGGCGGCCGGCCGGTCGGGTTCACCGCGACCTCGCTGAACTCCGTCTCCGCCGATCCGCCGCTGTTGTCCTTCACCATCGCCACCGGCGCCTCCAGCTGGCCCGCGATACGCGACTCCGAGCACCTCGGCGTCCACATACTCGGCGAGCACCAGAGCGATCTGGCGGGGCTGTTCGCCCGGAGCGGAGCCGACCGGTTCGGGCCGGGCACGGGCTGGGCCCCGGGTCCGCATGACGTTCCGGTGCTGGACGACGTACTGGCGTGGCTGGTGTGCCGGGTCGTGGCGCGGGTGCCGGCCGGGGCGCACCGGGTGATCATCGCGGAGGCCGTGGTCGGGGACCCGGTGGGGGAGGGCCGGCCGCTGCTGTACCACCAGGGTCGCTTCAACGCGTTGCGCGACTGAATCGTCCCTGCTGGGGCGGGTTCGGGTGGCGTTGGACAGATCACAGTTCACCGGCCTTGCAACCGTGGAGGACCCGCGGTGTACTGACGAGTAACATTCCCTTCGGAGCGCGGGCCGCCCCGACCGGGATCCGCCCAACAAGGCGCCTATGCTGCCTGCACAAGGCGGTATCAGAAAAAAGACGATGCGGTAGGAGAGCCGGCGTGAGCCTGAGGATCGTTGTCTGTGTGAAGTACGTGCCCGACGCCACCGGCGACCGGCACTTCGCCGATGACCTGACGGTCGACCGCGACGACGTCGACGGTCTGCTGTCGGAGCTCGACGAGTACGCCGTCGAGCAGGCGCTGCAGATCGCCGAAGAGGCCGACGACGCCGAGATCACCGTTCTGACGGTGGGCCCCGAGGACGCCAAGGACGCGCTGCGCAAGGCGCTGTCCATGGGTGCCGACAAGGCCATCCACGTCGAGGACGACGACCTGCACGGCACCGACGTCATGGGCACCTCGCTGGTGCTCGCCAAGGCGATCGAGAAGGCCGGCTACGACCTGGTCATCACCGGCATGGCCTCGACCGACGGCACCATGGGCGTGCTCCCGGCGATCCTGGCCGAGCGCCTGGGCGTCCCGCAGGTCACCCTGCTCTCCGAGGTCAAGGTCGAGGACGGCACCGTGACGGGCCGCCGCGACGGCGACTCCGCGAGCGAGCAGCTGGAGGCCTCCCTCCCGGCGCTCGTCTCCGTGACGGACCAGTCGGGCGAGGCCCGCTACCCCTCCTTCAAGGGCATCATGGCTGCCAAGAAGAAGCCGGTGGAGTCCTGGGACCTGGAGGAGCTGGAGATCGAGTCGGACGAGGTCGGCCTTGAGGGCTCCTGGACCGCGGTCGACTCCGCGGCGCAGCGTCCGGCCCGTACCGCCGGCACGATCGTCAAGGACGAGGGCGAGGGCGGCAAGCAGCTGGCCGAGTTCCTGGCCGGCCAGAAGTTCATCTAAGAGCTTCGGCCGACATCCTCTCGATCGCCCCCTGACTACTTCGCATTCGCAGGAGCATTCCCATGGCTGAAGTCCTCGTCTACGTCGACCACGCGGACGGCGCCGTCCGCAAGCCCACCCTTGAGCTGCTGACCCTGGCCCGCCGCATCGGCGAGCCCGTCGCCGTCGCCCTCGGCGCCGGTGCCGAGAACACCGCCGCCGTGCTCGCCGAGCACGGTGCGGTCAAGGTCCTGACCGCCGACGCCCCCGAGTTCGCCGAGTACCTCGTCGTACCGAAGGTGGACGCGCTCCAGGCCGCGTACGACTCGGTGTCCGCCGCCGGCTCCCTCGCCGCCGTGCTCGTCCCGTCCTCCGCCGAGGGCAAGGAGATCGCCGCCCGCCTGGCGGTCCGCATCGGCTCCGGCATCATCACCGACGCCGTCGACCTGGAGGCGGGTGACGAGGGTCCGGTCGCGACGCAGTCCGCGTTCGCCGCGTCCTTCACCACCAAGTCCCGCGTCTCCAAGGGCACCCCGGTCATCACCGTCAAGCCGAACTCGGCTCCGGTCGAGGCCGCCCCGGCCGCCGGCGCCGTCGAGGCGCTCGCCGTCACCTTCGGCGCCCTGGCCACCGGCACCAAGGTCGTCTCCCGCACCCCGCGCGAGTCGACCGGCCGCCCCGAGCTGACCGAGGCCGCGATCGTGGTCTCCGGCGGCCGCGGCGTCAACGGCGCCGAGAACTTCCACATCATCGAGGAGCTCGCGGACTCCCTCGGTGCCGCCGTCGGCGCCTCGCGCGCCGCCGTCGACGCCGGCTGGTACCCGCACACCAACCAGGTCGGCCAGACCGGCAAGTCGGTCTCCCCGCAGCTCTACATCGCCTCCGGCATCTCGGGCGCGATCCAGCACCGGGCCGGCATGCAGACCTCGAAGACCATCGTGGCCATCAACAAGGACGCCGAGGCCCCGATCTTCGACCTGGTCGACTACGGCGTGGTCGGCGACCTCTTCGCCGTCGTCCCGCAGCTGACCGAGGAGATCAAGGCCCGCAAGGGCTGACCTGCGTCGATGCTGTGACTCGGGGCCGCGTGGTGACACTCACCACGCGGCCCCGAGGTGTTTCCTGCAACCATTGACTAGACAATGACCCATAACTAAATTCTGCCATGCGGATCTAAGCTTCCGTGAAGCGGAAAAACGAGGAGAGTGGACGATGGGTCAGCAGGAGAAGGTGGCGACGAGCCTCGCAGGCGCGGTCAGCGAGGGCATCAGCGCCTCCCTCGCGCCGGTGGACGCGGAGCTCGCGCGCCACTACCCGGGTGACCCCGGCACCCGCCAGCCCATCCACACGGTCTACGTCCCCGGTGACGTCTTCGCGGCCGACACCATCCGCTCCTGGGGCGACCAGGCCCTCGCGGCCCTCGACGAGCACGCCCCCGACGCGGCCACCTTCGCCAAGGTCCTCGGCATCTCCGGCGAACTGGCCGTCCCGGTCTACGACCGCGTCCGCGCCAAGCTGCAGCGCGAGCCCGTCGAGGACCTCCGCGTCGACTTCGAGGACGGGTTCGGCGTCCGCTCCGACGAGGAGGAGGACCAGGCCGCGGCCCGCGCCGCCCGCCTCGTCTCGGAGGCCTTCTCCAACGGCACGAACGCCCCGTACATGGGCATCCGCATGAAGTGCATGGAGTCCAACGTCCGCGACCGCGGCATCCGCACCACGGACGTCTTCCTGTCCGGTCTGCTGGAGCACGGGGGCCTCCCCGACGGCCTGGTCCTCACCCTCCCCAAGGTCACGTACGCCGAGCAGGTCAGCGCCTTCGTCAAGCTGCTGGAGGCCTTCGAGAGCACGCGCGGCCTGCGTCCGGGCCGGATCGGCTTCGAGATCCAGGTCGAGACCAGCCAGTCGATCCTCGCCTCCGACGGCACCGCCACCGTGGCCCGGATGATCGAGGCGTCCAAGGGCCGCGCCACCGGCCTGCACTACGGCACCTTCGACTACAGCGCCTGCGTCGGCGTCTCCGCCGCGTACCAGTCGAGCGACCACCCCGCCGCCGACCACGCCAAGGCGATCATGCAGGTCGCGGCCGCCGGCACCGGCGTACGCGTCTCCGACGGTTCGACGAACGTCCTGCCGATCGGCAGCACCGAGCACGTCCACGAGGCCTGGAAGCTGCACTACGGCCTCACCCGCCGGGCCCTGGCCCGCGCCTACTACCAGGGCTGGGACATGCACCCGGGCCACCTCCCGACCCGCTACGCGGCGGTGTTCACCTTCTACCGCGAGGGCCTTGAGGCGGCTGCCGCGCGGCTGAAGGCGTACGTCGCGAAGATCGAGGGCGACGTGATGGACGAGCCCGCCACGGCCAAGGCCCTGGCCGGCTACCTGGTCCGCGGCCTGGACTGCGGTGCGGTGGGCACGGGCGAGGTCACCGCCCTGACCGGCCTGACCCGCGCCGAACTGGACGCCTTCGCGATCCCGCGCCGCTCGGCGACGCTGACGGCGACCGCCTGAGCGGCCGGGGCCCGAGCGACAGGCCCGTCCGGGAACCTCCCGGGCGGGCCTCGCCGTTTCCGGGCGGCTCCGGCGCCGCGGAGGGCGGCGCGAGGTGGCGGGCCAGGGCCAGCGCGGCGAGCACGGCCACGAGCGCGCACACGCCCCGCCACCCGGCGAGCCCGTAGGTCCGCACGCCCAGCCAGGACCCGGCACTCCCGCCCAGATACGCGCAGGTCATGTAGGCGGTGTTGAGCCTGCCCCGGGCGTCGGGGCGCACGGAGAAGACCCGGGCCTGATTGGCGACCGTGCCGCACTGCAGCGCGATGTCGAGCAGGAGCGTGCCGACGGTCAGTGCGGCCAGCCCCGGCGTACCGCCCGAGGCCCCCGCGGCCAGGACCGCGGCCGCGAGGAGGACCCCGGTCAGGCAGACGAAGTTCATCCGGTCGGGCCCGCCCCGGTCCACCAGGCGCCCGGCGAGCGGGGTGCACAGCATGGTGACCCCGCCGACCAGAGCCAGCATCCCCACGGCCTGGGTGCCCATGCCGTACGCCGGACCGGTGACGAGAAGCGCCAGGCAGGTCCAGACGGCCGAGAAACCGCCGAAGACCGACGCCTGGTAGAGGCAGGAGCGGCGCAGCCGGGGTTCGGTGCGCAACAGGCGCAGCGAGTCGGCCAGCAGCGCCCCGTACGGACTGCGCGAGGGCGGGGTCGTGGCCGGGAGCGTGCGCGCCAGAACACCGGCCAGGAGCAGGACGAGGACCGAGGCCGCCAGGTACGGAGCCCGCCACCCCAGCCATTCGCCGAGCGTCGAGCTGAAGGTACGGGCCAGCAGCATGCCGCCGATGGACCCGCTGAGCAGGGTTCCCATCACCGCTCCCCGCCGGTCGGGGGCCACCAGCCCGGCCGCCATCGGGGCGACGACCTGCGCGGCCACCGTGGTGACCCCGGCGAACGCGCCCGCGGCGACGAGGAACGGCAGGGCGGGCGCGCAGCCCGCGGCGAGCAGGGCCACGCCGGAGAGGGCGAGCAGGACCACGAGGAACGGGCGGTGCGGGAGCCGGTCGCCGAGCGGAACCAGCAGGAACATCCCTGCCGTGTAGCCGATCTGAGTTGCCGTCACCACCAGCGACGCCGTGTCGGGGGAGACGCCCAGTCCCGCCGCGATCAGAGGGCTGATCGCCTGCGGGAAGTAGATGTTCCCCACGGCCACGGCACAGGTCGAAGCCAGGATCAGGACCGTCCCGCGGCTCAACTCGGCCCGCCGGCCCGCTGTGTGTGTCATGCGCCGAGTCCACGGCACCCGCGTCCCACGGCCAATCGATGTAGCGTACGGCTTAATGATCAGCTTCGGGCTCGGCGTCGAGGACCTCGCCGACACGCGATTCGCCGTCTCGCCTCTGAGCGAGACGGTCTTCAGCCTGCGGGTGCTGCGCGAGCCGGGGCTCTCCGCGCTGCACCTCCCGTGGCGCAGGTCCGTCCTCGGCCGCCTCGGCACGCTCGACACCCGCCTGCTGCTGTCCGTGGTCGCGCAACGGCGCACCCTCCCGGACTTCCTGACCCCGCGGCCCGCGAGCTTCGACCCGTCCTTCGATGAGGAGCTGGCGGCGGTCCGCGACACCCCGCCCGGCCTGGTCCGGCGCGATCTGCTGGCCGCGCACGCCCCCGACCCCCTTCCCGAAGCCCTCAGGGACGCCGCCACCGCCGACGACGCGAAGGTGCTTGCCGTCCGCGACGCCGTCTGCGAGGTCATCAGGTCCTACTGGGAGGTGGCCGTCAAGCCGATGTGGCCGCAAATGCGGCTGCTCCTGGAAGCCGACATGACCTACCGCGCGCGGCAACTGGCCATGGGCGGCGCCCGCCGGCTGTTCGCAGGCATGCACCCGAACCTCCGCTGGCACGGCGGCGTACTGCACATCGACCAGATGATCAGCAGCCACCACGTCGAGGCACGCGGCCGGGGCCTGCTCCTCGTACCGTCCGTCTTCGTCCACAAGCCGGCGCCTCCGGTGAGCCCCGAGGAACCGCCCCTGCTGGTGTACCCCAGCCGCGGAGTGGCCACGCTGTGGACCCCGGCACCCGCCGCCGACGACTCGGCGCTGGTGTCGCTGCTCGGCGCGCCCAGGGCACGGCTGCTCCGCGTCCTCGACGAGCCGCTGCCCACGGTGGAGATCGCCCGCCGCTTCCGGGTCACCCCGAGCGCCGTGTCCCAGCACCTGCGCGCGCTCCACGCCGCGGGCCTGCTGACCCGGGCCCGCGACGGTCGGCTGGTCCTGTACCGGCGCAGCCCCCTCGGTGACCGGCTGGCCGGCCCGTCCGGGCCCGCCTGATCCTCCCCCCGGCTGCCGCCGGGAGGCGGCCCCAGGCGTCAGGCGGCCGGGGGGAGTTCGCCCGAGCCGCGGGGGATCAGGCGGGTCGGGAGTTCGATGCGGGCCGGGGGCGGGGCCGCGCCCGCGAGGCGTTGGAACAGGCGGTCCGTGGCCACCCGGCCCAGGGCCGCCGCGTCCTGGGCGACCACGGTCACCCCGGGGCGCAGCAGGTCGGCCAGTTCGAAGTCGTCGAAGCCGACCAGGGCCACCGGCAGCGGGTGCCCGGCAAGGACCCGTACCGCCGTCACCGTCACCCGGTTGTTCCCCGCGAAGACCGCCGTGACGGGGCCGGGGCCCGCCAGCATCGCCCGGGCCGCCTCCCCGACGCGCTCCGGGGACGTGGAGCCGAGGGAGACCCAGGACTCCGCCACGGGCAGGCCCGCGTCCGCCATCGCCTCGCGGTAGCCGCGCAGGCGTTCCGCCGCCGTGTGGATGTGCGGGTGGTCCCCGATGAAACCGATCCGGCGGTGGCCGCCCCCGATCAGGTGCGCCACCCCCGCACGGGCACCGCCGAAGCTGTCCGACAGCACCACGTCCGCGTCGATCCGGCCCGCCGGCCGGTCCACGAACACCGTCGCCATGCCCGCCCGGATCTCCGGCTCCAGATAGCGGTGGTCGTCCCCGGCCGGGATCACGATCAGCCCGTCCACCCGGCGCGCACACAGTGCCAGGGCCAACTCCCGCTCCCGGTCGGGGTCCTCGGCGCTGGACCCGTTGATGAGGAGCGCCCCGTGGGCCCGGGCCACTTCCTCCACGGCCCGGTTCAGCGGCCCGTAGAAGGGGTCCGCGAGGTCTTCCAGGACCAGTCCCACGGTGGCGGTACGGCCCTTGCGCAGCACGCGTGCGCTGTCGTTGCGGCGGAAGCCGAGCGCCTCGATGGCCTCCCGGACCCGCCGGACCGTGTCCGGGGTGACCCCCGCCTCGCCGTTGACCACCCGCGACACCGTCTTGAGACCCACACCGGCACGGGCCGCCACGTCCTTCATGGTCGGCCGGTTGCCGTAGCGGACGTCGGACGGGCGGCGGGTCTGCGGCACGGGACGGAAACCTCCGGAGATGGCGGGGCGGGGCTCTGGTCCTGAGCATAAGCACTGGGATCAGGGGCGGGTTTCCGTGGCAGGGTGATGCGGGCAAGCCACTGGGGGCTCCGGACGAGCCATGGGGAGAGGGGTAGACGTGATTGTCTGGATCAACGGCACATTCGGCGCCGGGAAGACCAGCACGGCCCGCGAACTGACCGGGATCCTGCCCGACAGCACCCTGTACGACCCGGAGCTCGTCGGCGACTCGCTACGCCAACTGCTGCCGCGCAAACGCCTCGCGGAGGTCCGCGACCACCAGGACCTGCCGAGCTGGCGGCGCCTGGTGGTGGACACGGCTGCCGCGATGCTCGCGGAGCTCGGCGGGGTGCTGGTGGTGCCGATGACACTGCTGAGGCAGGAGTACCGGGACGAGATCTTCGGCGGGCTCGCGGCGCGGCGGATCCCGGTGCGGCATGTGCTGCTCGCCCCCGAGGAAACGATCCTGCGGGAGCGGATCGCGACACGGGGAGAGCCGGGGGCCCCACAGGAGGCGGACGTGCGGGTGCGGCAGTGGGAGTACGACCACCTCCGCGCGTACCGGCAGGCGCTGAGCGGCTGGCTCGCTGCGGATGCGCACGTCATCGACAACGGCCGCCTGAGCGTACGGGAGACGGCGGAGCGGATCGCCGAAGCCGTGCGTACGGATGCGGCCCGCGTCTGCGACATCGTGCAGACGCCGGAGCCGACGCGGGAGACGGTGGCGGCGGGGGTCCTGCTCTTCGACGACGAGGACCGGGTGCTGCTGGTCGATCCGACGTACAAGCCGGGGTGGGAGTTCCCGGGCGGCGTCGTGGAGGCGGGCGAGGCGCCGGGGTGCGCCGGGGTGCGGGAGGTCGCGGAGGAACTGGGTCTGGCGCTGGACGCGGTGCCGGGGCTGCTGGTCGTGGACTGGGAGCCGCCGGCACCCCCGGCGTACGGGGGGCTGCGGCTGCTGTTCGACGGGGGCCGCCTCCCGGCCGCCGCCGCGGCCGGGCTCCGGTTGCCGGGACCGGAGCTGCGGGCGTGGCGGTTCGTGACGGAGCAGGAGGCGGCCGGGTTGCTCCCGGCGGTGCGCTACGAGCGGCTGCGGTGGGCGCTGCGGGCGCGGGAGCGGGGGTGCCCGCTGTACCTGGAGGGGGGCCGGCCCACGCCGTAACCCTCCGGGGCGGGCCGGGCGGCACGGCCCGAGGCCGCGGCGCAGCGGCAGGGGCCTCTGCCCCGGCCCTTCCGGCGCAGCCACCGCCGAGGATCCTCAACGGATTTCCTCCGAGGGCCTCCGGCGCGTCGTCCGCGGACGGGGCGGGCCGCATGCGCCGGGGTCGTGCCCCGCCCCGCCGCCGATCGGGGCGCGCGGGCCGGGCAGAGCTCGGGAAGCGGAGGGGGCGGGGCGGGGAGCAGGACCCGAGCAGCGGGCAGCAGCACTGCCCGGCGGTCACGGGACGGACGGCTCCGACTCCGCGGCCGTGTGCAGAGTGGCCGCCGCGTCCGTGGTCAGCGGGTCGCCGTGGCCGAAGCAGGCCACCGACGGGGACAGCGCCGCCAGACGGCGGAAGGAGGCCCGGGCCTGCGCGCGGTCCACGTTGAACACGCCCAGCATCACCTGGCCCACCCCCGCAATGCAGTCGCCCGCGAACAGCACCCCGTGGTGCGGCAGATGGATGCCGATGCTCCCCGGGGTGTGGCCCGGGGCGTGGACCACCACCGCACCGTCGCCGAACGGGAGCACCTCACCGTCCTCGACCTCGCGGTCGACCCGGGTCGGCGGCGCTTCGGGAACCGTCAGGCCGTGCTCGTACAGCGGGATTTCCCAGTCCAGCAGGACCGGCTCCGGGACCGGGACCTCGCCCCGGACCACCGGGGCCTCCAGGCGGTGCGCCAGTACCTGCGCACCCCAGCGCCCGGCGAGTTCGTCCGCGGCGCCGATGTGGTCGCGGTGGCAGTGGGTCAGCACGATCCGCTCCAGCCGCTCGGGGCTCAGCCCGAGGGAGCGGATCGCGTCCTCGATCGCTGTTGCGGAGCCGGCGTGGCCGGAGTCGATCAGGGTCAGCGCTTCGCCGTCGCGCCACAGGTATGCCTGGCCGATCGGGAAGCGCAGCATGTGGAGCCGCTCGGGGAGCACTTCGACAAGATCCATGCGTCGAACGTACGCCCACCGACCCCGCTCCCGGCCCACCTTTCACCGGGAGCGGAGTTCGCCCGTAGCGCAGGTCAGATGCTCTTGGACGCCGCGTAGTTGACGAGGAACAGGGCCTCCGCGACCGAGAGGCGCTCCAGTTCCTCCGGGGAGACGCTCTCGTTCACCGCGTGGATCTGCGCCTCGGGCTCGCTCAGCCCGATCAGCAGCATCTCCGCCTCCGGGTACAGCGAGGTCAGCGTGTTGCACAGCGGAATCGACCCGCCCATGCCGGCGACCTGCATCTCCTGGCCCGGGTACGCCTCCTGCAGGGCCGCCGCCATCGACGCGTACGCCGGGCTGCTCGTGTCCGCCTGGAACGGCTGGCCCTGGCCCACGACCTCCAGTTCGAGGTGCGCCTGCCAAGGAGTGTGCGCCACCAGGTGCGCCTGCAGCAGCTTGATGGCCTCGGCAGTGTCCACGCCCGGCGGCACGCGCAGGCTGATCAGCGCGCCGGCGCTCGCGTGCACCGACGGGGTGGCGCCGAGCACCGGCGGGCAGTCGATGCCGAGCACGGTGACGGCCGGGCGGGCCCACAGCCGGTCCGCGATCGTTCCCTGGCCGATCAGCTCCACCCCGTCCAGCACCTTCGCGTCGGAGCGGAAGTCCGCCTCCGGGTACTGCAGGCCCTCCCAGACGGCGTCCGAGGCCAGACCGTCCACCGTCGTGGAACCGTCCGCCGCGCGCAGCGAGTCCAGCAGCCGGATCAGCGCGGCCAGTGCGTCGGGGGCGACGCCGCCGAACATGCCCGAGTGCAGGTTGCCGCCGAGGGTGTCGATCTTGACCTTGATCAGGGTCATTCCGCGCAGGGTGGCCGTGACCGTCGGCAGGCCGGGCCGGAAGTTGCCCGCGTCGCCGATGACGATCGTGTCGGCGGCCAGCAGCTCCGGGTGCGCCTCGGCGTACTGCTGGAGACCGCCCGTGCCCTGCTCCTCCGAGCCCTCGACGATCACCTTCACGCCCACCGGCACACCGCCGTTGGCCTTCAGCGCGCGCAGCGCCAGCAGGTGCATGACGAACCCGCCCTTGCAGTCCGCGGCGCCGCGCCCGTACCAGCGGCCGTCGCGCTCGGTCAGCTCGAAAGCGGGGGAGATCCACGCCGCGTCGTCCAGCGGCGGCTGCACGTCGTAGTGCGCGTAGAGGAGGACGGTCGGTGCACCCTCCGGGCCGGGCAGGAAGCCGTACACCGACTGGGTGCCGTCGGGGGTGTCGAGGAGCGCCACGTCCTGGAAGCCCTCGGCGCGCAACGCGTCGGCCACCCAGTTGGCCGCGCCCTCGCTCTCGCTCTTGGGGAACTGCGCCCAGTCCGCCACCGACTGGAAGGCCACCAGCTCGCTCAGCTCCTGCTTGGCGCGGGGCATCAGCGAGGCGATGGTCTCGGCGATCGGATTCTGGGACATGGGCACGCTCCTCTTGGGTGCGACGTTGTGTACGCGTACGCCGCCGGCATCCGCCTGGTGGGCTTATGCCGGGTACGGCGAAAGACAGTCCCGATCCTCGCACAGCAGGACTAGCCGGTCTCGCGCCGTAGGATTTCCCTGCATCGGAGCAACCGCATGATCAGGAGCAGCAGCACATCGTGAGCAGCGACGACAGCACCGTCGGGGGACCCGACTCAGCAGCAGGGCAGACCGCTCAGGGGGCGGGGGACGGGGTGGCCGGGGGCACTGGTGAGGTGTGGGACGTGGTCGTGGTCGGGGCCGGACCGGCCGGCGCCTCGGCCGCGTTCGCGGCGGCGACGGCCGGACGGCGCGTACTGCTGCTGGAGAAGGCCGAACTGCCCCGGTACAAGACCTGCGGCGGCGGGATCATCGGCCCTTCGCGCGATGCCCTCCCGCCCGGTTTCGTGCTGCCGTTCAAGGACCGCATCCACGCGGTCACCTTCTCGCTGAACGGGAAGCTGACCCGGACCCGCCGTTCGCGGCAGATGCTGTTCGGGCTCATCAACCGGCCGGAGTTCGACGCCGCCCTGGTCGCCGAGGCCGAGAAGGCCGGCGCGACCGTCCGTACGGGTACGGCCGTGACGCGCGTCGAGCAGCACGGGCCGGCAGTGCCCGACCGGCGCACCGTCGCCGTGGTGCTCGCCGACGGGGAGACCGTCCTGGCGCGCGCGGTGGTCGGCGCGGACGGCAGCGCGAGCCGGATCGGCGCGCACGTCGGGGTCGAGATGGACCAGGTGGACCTCGGCCTGGAGGCGGAGATCCCGGTCCCGGAGACGGTCGCCGAGGACTGGAAGGGGCGGGTGCTCCTCGACTGGGGCCCGCTGCCTGGCAGTTACGGCTGGGTCTTCCCCAAGGGCGACACCCTCACCGTCGGGGTCATCTCGGCGAAGGGCGACGGCGCCGCGACCAAGCGGTACCTGGAGGACTTCATCGCCCGTCTCGGACTCGCCGGCTTCGAGCCCGCCGTCTCCTCCGGACACCTGACCCGCTGCCGCAAGCCCGATTCGCCGCTTTCGCGGGGCCGGGTCCTGGTCGCGGGCGACGCGGCCGGACTGCTGGAGCCGTGGACCCGGGAGGGCATCTCCTTCGCGCTGCGCTCGGGCCGGCTCGCCGGGGAGTGGGCCGTGAAGATCTCCGAGTCGCAGGACGCGGTGGACGCGCGCCGCCAGGCCCTCAACTACGCGTTCGCGGTCAAGGCCGGACTGGGCGTCGAGATGAGCGTCGGCAAGCGGATGCTGACCGCCTTCGAGGCCCGGCCGGGGCTGATGCACGCGGCGATCACCGGATTCCGCCCGGCGTGGCGGGCCTTCGCCCGGATCACGCGGGGCGCGACGACGCTGCCCGACCTGGTGCGGACGTACCCGATGGCCCGCAAGGCGCTGCACGTCCTGGACGGCCGGCAGGCGCGGAACCGGGCGCAAGGGCCGGAACAGGGCCGGGCCGGGGTTCAGGGCCAGGGCCAGGATCAGGGGCAGGAGACGGAAACGGCGTAGACGCGGGCCCGGGTCCGGAAGCCGGGGCCGGAAGGGTTCGGGGTTGGGCGGGTCCGGAAGCCGGGGCCGATCGGGGCCCTTCCGGGGCAGGCCATACGAACAGCGGCGGCGGCGGTCTTGTCCGGGAGTGCGGGCAGGGCCGCCGTCGCTGTTTCGGCGCGGGGGCGGGTGGTGGGAGGGCGGGGCGGGGCGGGCCTCGGTGGTGTGCGGCGCGGGATGCGCCGTGCCCGTCAGCTCGACATCGTGATCCGGAAGACGGGGTGGTCCCCGGCAGCCGCCTGGATCTCCGTATCGGTGGAGTCCGCGGTGATGCCCTGGAAGAACCGGTTGACCTCCCAACCCCACTTCTGCAGATAGGCGCGCAGCACGGCGGCCTTCTGCACCGGGTCGGTGAGCTCGGTGACCGTGAAGGTGCGCACCTTGCGGCCCACGCGCAGCTCGCCGCCGCCCGCCACCCGCATGTTGCGGACCCACTGGGAGTGGCCGCGCGCCGACACCAGGTACTGCTCGCCCTCGTACGTGTGCGGGTTGACCGGGATCCGCTGCATCTGGCCGGACTTCCGGCCCCGTACCGACAGCTCGGCGGAGCCGGCCAGGCTGATGCCGAGCCGGGCCAGCTTCCCGAAGAGGGAGTTGAAGCGGGTTTCGAGCGGGCCGGCCTGGACGTAGTACGGGGTGGGCGCGCTCATGACTGCCTCCGGGGCTCCTTGGGAGAGCGGTGCTCTCGCTTGAGACCAGTGTGCACGGATCGCTGCACCAAAGCAAGAGCAGTGCTCTCTAAATGGATCGACGATCCCATTTTTGGGCACTGCTCTGCCCTCATGGCACACTGCTCGTATGAGTACCGTGCGCGGGGCCCGGGAGCGGGCCCGTATCGAGGTCACCGCCGCCATCAAGGACGAGGCGCGCCGCATGCTCGCGGCCGAGGGCGCTGCGAAGCTTTCGCTGCGCGCCGTGGCCCGCGAGCTGGGCATGGTCTCCTCGGCCCTCTACCGCTACTTCCCCAGCCGCGACGAGCTCCTCACCGCGCTCATCGTCGACGCCTACGACAGCGTCGGCGCCGCCGCCGAGCAGGCCGATGCCCACGCACTCGCCGCCGACGGCGCGCCGCCCCGCGCGCGCTGGATCGCCGTCTGCGAGGCGGTCCGCACCTGGGCGCTGGACCACCCGCACGAGTACTCCCTCATCTACGGCTCCCCGGTCCCCGGCTACAGCGCCCCCGTCGACACCGTCGGCCCTGCCTCGCGCGTCGGCAACACCCTCATCGGCATCATCCGCGCCGCCCACGCGGGCCGCGGGCTCGCACTCCCACCGCTGCCCGCCGCGCTGCGCCCCGAAGCGGTCCGGATGACCGCGGACTTCGCCGAAGGGCTGCCCCCGGAAGTCACCGCCGCCCTCGTGGCGGCCTGGGCCCAGCTGGTCGGCCTCGTATCCTTCGAGCTGTTCGGCCAGTTCAACCGGGTCGTCGAGGACCGTGACACCTTCTTCACGCACGCCGCGGACCAACTGGCTCACGGGGTCGGCCTTCCCACTGCCTAGAAGCAGTCGGGGTGCGTCGCGCGGCCCGCGAAGCGGTCGGCCAGTTCCCGGCCTCCGGCGAGTGCGTGGTACGGGTACACCGGCGCGGCCGGGGCCGTCCCGCCAAGCCTGCTCTGGTTCAGCCGGGCCTGCCGGTCCGGCTGGTCGAGGGGGTTGCCCGCCGGGTTCGGGTAGGAGTCGTCCAGCATCGCCCGGGTGGTCACTGGAGCGAGCCGCACACGGCCGCCGCGTACTCCTCGCCCGCGGCTGGGCCGGCCTGGCCCCGTTCGACGACGGCGGCGAAGCCATCAATTCGAGGACGGGCTTGACTCTCGGGTTACGCGAGACGGCACAGTCAATGCCGTGGACAGGACAAACCTGCTGCCGATCGGGCAGTTTTCGCAGGCCAGCGGCCTCTCGGTCACCGCGCTTCGGCACTACGACGCCAGTGGCGTGCTGGTGCCGGCTTTCGTTGATCCGGTGAGTGGCTACCGGTACTTCCGGCGTGACCAGGTGCGTACGGCGCAGTCGATCAGGGCGCTGCGGCAGTTGGACATCCCGGTCGAGGAGGTGCGCCGGCTGCTCGGCGGCGAGGAGGAGCTGGTCGCCGCTCTGCAGGCGCATCTGCGGGCGGCCGAACGGCGGCTGGAGGTACAGCGTTCCTTGGTCCACAGCCTGTTGAGCCGACTGACCGAAGGAGCAGAGATGACCCACCACGTCACCGTCCGCCAGGGCGCCGCCGAACGGATCCTCGTCCGCGGGGCGACCCTGGACAACTCCGGGCTTGACGCCTTCCTTCGCGGTGCCTACCAGGAGATGTACGAGGTTGCCGGCCGCGGCCCGCTCACCATCACCGGGCCCGCCTTCGTCCGCTTCCACGGGGTGTGCGACGACGAGAACGAGACGCTCGTCGAGGCGTGCCTGCCGTTCTGGGCGGACGGCGCGCAGCCCACGGACCTGCCCGAAGGCATGATCGTTCGCGAGCTGCCCGAGAGCACCCTCGCCTGCACGGAGGTCGAGGGAGCGGCCGCCGCGTTCCCGCAGATCCTCGGCGCGTACGACGCCGTCGCCAACTGGATCACCGAGCACGGCTTCGCCTTCGCGGGCCCGGCCCGGATGGTCTACCGCCGGTGGACCGGGACACCGGACGACCCGGGCAACCGTTTGGAGATCGCCTGGCCGATCGACGAGCCTACCGGCGACTAAGTGGTTCCTTTCGGATCATCTCGCCGACCAGATGAAGATGGCGGCGAGGTAGATGGTGGCAACCTCCGGTTGCTCGGCCCCCACGACGTCCGGGAATCCGAACGCCCCGGACCACCGACCACGACCTGTGGAGGCCGACAGCCGGAGCCCTTCGTCCGGGTGACAGGACCCCGTCCGGTCCCGTCCGTGACCGCGTCCCGGCGCCGGGCAGGCCTGGCGTGGCCCGGTTCCGTGCCGCGCGGCGGGAGCGCTACACCCCTCCGACGCCGCGCGGCTCGGATTCCGCTAAACCCTTACGCCGTCCAGGAACGCGGTCCAGGCGGTGGGTGCCACCGCCAGTTCCGGGCTCGCCGTCAGCTTCGTGTCCCGGATGTGGACGGTATGGGCGCAGGTGGCCACCTCGATGCACTGGCCGCCTTCGCCGTCGCTGTAGCTCGACTTCCGCCAGGCGTAGGCGACTTCGATGCACTGGCCGCCCTCGCCGCTGCTGTAACTGCTCTTGAACCAAGCCAGGTCGGTGGTGTTCATCGCTCTCCCAGCGTCTTCTCGATCAAGGTCAGGGACTCGTCCGGCGTGAGCGCCTGTGCCCGGATGATCCCATAGCGCTCGGCGTAGATCCGTACCTGTTCTGGATCGGTGATGAGGCTGGGACGGGCGTAGACCTCGGCGTAGGCGACCTGTTGGCGTCCCTTGGGGTTGAGGAGGCTGAACGACCCATCCATTGCCGCGTGTTCGCCTCGACTGAACGGCATCACCTGTAGTTCCACCGTTCGTAGCCTGCCGATCTCGATGAACCGGTGCAGCTGCTCCTCGTGGACCGCCGGCCCGCCCACGGGGCGCATGAGCAGGCTGTGGTCGAGGACGAAGCTGAAGGTGGGCGAGGGCCAGCGTTCGAAGATCTGCTGGCGGGCCATGCGGTCGGCCACGCGCTTCTCGATCGTCGCCTCGTCCAGCAGCGGACGGCGTTTGGCGAAGACGGCCCGCGCGTGGCCCTCCGTCTGGAGGAGGCCCATCACGCCCTGGTAGCTGTAGTCGTGGATGGCATTGGCTTCCGCCTCCGCCTTCGCGTAATCCCGGAACCAATCCGGATGCCGCGTCCGCGCCCGCTTGAGTGCCTCCCGCACGTCCGGGATCGCCGCAAGCAGCACGCCCCCCGCCCCCAGGGCCCTGTCGACGTTCTCCAGGAAGTCCGGCTGCGGGGTCCGGACGCCCCGCTCGATGGAGGACACCAGGTCCTCGCCAACGTGCACCAGTGCGGCCAGTTCCTTCTGCTGGAGGCCCGCCCGTTCTCGTAGCACCTTGATGATTTTTCCGAGCGCCTTGAAGAGGTACGCGGTGCCGTCGACCTCCACTGGTCGCTCCGGCTGTTCGTCGCGGTCTGACAGGTCGTTCATCGGTTGAACCGCCCTCGTCCGTACGGGCCGTACACGCATCAGGCGTCGGTCCTACGGGACTTCGCCGTAGTACCGCCGTCTCTGGAAAGCGTACGGCGGACCGGACACGCTCGGTGAGGTGACGACCGAAATCAGTGACATTGCACACGAAGCCGACGAGTGCCGGCTGCTCCTCAGGGCCACCCCGCGCGGGGCCCGGCTCGCCCGGCGGCTCGTCGGGGCGCAGTTGGCCGCCTGGGGGATTCCGTACGGCTGCGCCCTGTCCCAGGACATCGAGCTCGTCGTCGGGGAGCTGGCCGCGAATGCCGTCGTGCACGGGCTCGTGCCCGGGCGGGATTTCGAGGTCGTGCTCCGCTACGACGGTCGGCGGGTCCTGGTCGAGGTCAGTGACGCGCGCGGCGAGAAGACGCCGCCGGAGGGGCTCGCGCCCGCTGATCCGTGGTCGGCGGAGGGCGGGCGGGGGCTGTTGGTGGTGCAGGCGTTGGCCCGGGAGTGGGGGGTGGCGGCCCGGGTGCCGGGGAAGACCGTTTGGGCGGTGCTGGGCCGAGGCGGTGACGCCGGCGCCGACCCCGGCCAGGGGCCGGCGGTCGGGTGACGGAGATACGGGCGCGGAGTTACGACGGGACCGAGTCGGCCTGGCTGCGGGGAATCGAGCCGCCACCTCACCTGGGGCGGTCTGGCGATGATCCGGACCGATGTGCCGGCGACCCGGTCCCTCCCACCGGGCCAGCAGCCGCTCGGCCTCTCGCCGCAGGACATCCGGAGCGCGTACGAGCTGCCCCGGCGCGGCGGGCACGGACGAAGGGTCGCCATCGTCGTCGCCAACGACTACCCCACCGCCGAGGAAGACCTGGCGGTCTGCCGCCGCACCTTCCACCTCCCGCCCTGCGCGACGGCCAACGGGTGCCTCCAGACGGTCTACTCCACCGGCGTCAAGCCCGCCAGCGTCGACCCCGCCTGGGCCCTTGAGGCCGCGATTGACATCCAGGCCGTCAGCGCCTCCGGCCCGGACTGCGCGATCAGCCTCGTCGAGGCTCCCAAAATGCCCTTGTCCTCAGCTCCCTCCTGCCGGCCGTCGACGTGGCGAGCAACCTGACCGGCGTGACGGCCGTGAACAACAGCTGGGCCATCAGCGACCAACCCGGCAAGGCATCGGAGGATTTCCATTTCACGACTCCCGGCGTCGCCTACACGGCTGCTTCGGGCGACCTTGGAGGCCAAACGTTCTGGCCCTCCGTCTCCCCGAACGTCGCCTCGGTGGGCGGTACCAGGCTGACCCGTGCGCCGCACACGGCCCGGGGCTGGACAGAAAGCGGCTGGGTCGGGTCCGGAGGCGGCTGCGCCCTGTACGAGCCCCCGGTGGCCTTCCAACAGGGCTTCACCTTCTGCCTCTGCCGCGCCACGCCCGATGTCTCCGCAGTCGCGGACCCCGACAGCGGCCTCGCCGTCTACACAACGACCCCCACGCCCACCAACTCCACCGGCTGGCAGGTCGCCGGCGGCACCGGCGTCTCCGCCCCGCTGGTCGCCGGCATGTACGCCCTGGCCGGCCGGCCCGACCCGGCCGTCAACACCTACCCCTACGCGCGCCCCGGGGCCTTCCACGACATCGTCATCGGCTGCGCCGGCGCCTTCTGCGCGATTCCGGGATACGACCTGGTCACCGGTATCGGCACACCCCGCGGCGTCCGCGGCCTGCGCGCCCCCAGGCAGCGGGGCGCACAGGCAGCGGACACCGCATGGAAGTTTCATGAAGATCTCGGGTTCTGGCCCCGCCGCGTGACGTGATCACGACGGACGGCCAGGGTCCCGCCCGCCACCGCCAGGGTGCAGTCGGTGGCGGGCGGGACGCCGAAGGCCGGGGCAGGCCCGTACACCGCGTCACAAGTGCGCCCTCGATGGTGGTCGCTCAGATGCCGGCCGTCTCCGACCACAGCCGCGCCAGTCCGAGGTCGCCGGTCACTCCCGGCCCGGCCAGCGGGAGCCGGTTCCACAGCGCTGCGTACAGCCACGACGCCTCGCCGATCACCTCGCAGTCCGCCGGGTCGCCCGTGTCGCCCGACACCGTACGGGGCGGTTCGGCCGACAGGTGAACGGTCCACGCCGCGCCCGTGTCGGCGGCGCGGATCCGCAGCACCCGCGGCTCCGCCGTCCGCACCCGGCTGCGCGGACGTGCGTGGAAGCCGGTCAGCAGCTCGTCCACCCCGTCCTCGGCGAACTCCGCCGCCAGCGGCGCATGGGCCCCGCCGAGCGCCGCCTCCGCGTCCATCCGGTGCACGGTCGTCTCGTGTGCCTGCCGGCGTGCCCAGAACGCCAGCGGCGACGGAGCGGCCGTCGGAAGGAAGGTCCAGCACTGCACATCGGCCGGGGCCTCCGTCAGCGTCCGGACCAGGGCCGCGTGCCCCTCCCGGTACCAGGCCAGCAGCTCGGCGCCCGCCAGCTGCGGGGCGTCCGGGAACGGCCCCGGCTCCACGACCGCGTCCCCGACGTACCCGGCGGCCCACCGGTGCACCGCCCCCGTGTGCTGCAGCAGGTCGGACACCCGCCACCCCGGACAGGTGGGCACCAGGGTGTCCGTACCCGCCCGCTCGGCCGTGTCGGCGAGCAACTCGCCTTCCTGCGCCAGGATCTCCACATACTCCGTGATCTTCATGCGGGCAGTGTCGCACCGGCCGGTGACAATGGGGTGATGGACGGGGAACTCTTCCCGCGCGAGCGGACCGAGATCGCTCCCGGCGCCGTACACGTGCCCGACTGGCTCCCGCCCGGGCGCCAGCGGGAGCTGCTCGACGCCTGCCGCGCCTGGGCGCGGCCGCCCGCGGGCCTGCGCACCGTACGGACACCCGGCGGCGGCACGATGACCGCCCGCCAGGTGTGCCTCGGACTGCACTGGTATCCGTACGGGTACGCCCGCACCGCCGTCGACGGCGACGGGGCTCCGGTCAAGCCGATGCCCGGCTGGCTCGCGGAGCTGGGGCGGGAGGCGGTGACCGCCGCGTACGAGTCCGCGCCGTACGACGCGGCCCCGTACGACATCGCGCTGATCAATTTCTACGACGGTGACGCCCGCATGGGCATGCACCGTGACGCCGAGGAGAAGTCCGGGGCGCCGGTGGTCTCCGTCAGCCTCGGCGACGCGTGCGTCTTCCGCTTCGGCAACACCGCCTCCCGCGGCCGCCCGTACCAGGACGTCCTGCTGCGCAGCGGCGATCTGTTCGTCTTCGGCGGCCCGGCCCGGCTGGCCTACCACGGGGTGCCGAAGGTCCTGCCCGGCACCGCCCCGCCGGGGCTCGGACTGACCGGGCGGCTGAACATCACCCTCCGCGTCGGCGGCCTCGGGACGCCCCCCGGCTGACCGGCGGCGGCGCGCACACCGCCGATCATGCGAGGATCGCTGTCATGAACGGCAACGGGGCCCCGCCGCGGGTGGAGGATGTGACCACGGTGTCCGAGCTGTCCGCAGCCTCCGCTGCGTCTTCGGCGTCTTCGAGGACCAAGCTGGAGCGGGGCCGCGGCGCCCTCGGACCGGCGCTGGAGCTCGTCCACACGGGCCGGGCCCCGACCCGCGCCGTCCTGACGGCCGAGCTCGGCGTCACGCGCGCCACCGCCGGGGCCGTCGCCGCCGAGCTGGAGGCGCTCGGGCTGATCCGCGTGGACTCCCGCCCGGGCGGGGCCGGCGGCACCCAGGGCCGCCCCTCGCACCGGCTCTCGATCGACGAGAACGGCCCCGTGGCACTGGCCGCGCAGGTGCACCCCGATGGGTTCCGGGCCGCGCTGGTCGGCCTCGGCGGCCGGATCGTGGCGACCGCCCCCGGCAAGGTCACCGTCTCCGCGGACCCCGCACAGGTCCTCGGCGCCGTCGTCGAGGCGGGCGCGGCGCTGCTCGCCGAGAGCGGCCGCCGCTGCATCGGCGCGGGGCTCGCGGTCCCGTCGGCGGTCGCGGAGCCGGACGGTACGGCGCTCAACCCGCTGCACCTGGCCTGGCCGGCCGGGTCGCCCGTACGGGCCATCTTCACGGAGTGCGTGAGGGCGGCCGGGATCGACGGCCCGGCCCTGACCGGGAACGACGTGAACCTCGCCGCGCTCGCCGAGCACCGGCACGGCGCCGGCCGCAGCGCCCAGCACCTGCTGTGCGTGGCCACCGGCCACCGCGGGGTGGGCGGGGCGCTGGTGCTGGACGGCCGTCTGCACAGCGGGAGTTCGGGCCTGGCCCTGGAGGTCGGCCACCTCACCGTCAACCCGGAGGGGCGGGCCTGCCACTGCGGCGGCCGCGGCTGCCTGGACGTGGAGGCCGACCCGCTGGCCTTCCTGACCGCGGCGGGCCGCACCCCGGGCCCGGAGGTGTCGCTGCTCCAGCAGGCCCGCGACCTGCTCCACGAGGAGTACGCGCAGCCGGCGGTACGGGCGGCCGCCGAAGAGCTCATCGACCGGCTGGGCCTGGGCCTCGCCGGGCTGGTGAACATCCTGAACCCGGACCGGATCATCCTCGGCGGGCTGCACCGGGAGCTGCTGTACGCGGACCCCGAGCGGCTGCGCGCGGTGGTCGCGGACCGCAGCCTGTGGGGGCGTAGCGGGGGAGTACCGATCCTGCCGTGCACCCTGGACCACAACAGCCTGGTCGGCGCGGCGGAACTGGCGTGGCAGCCGGTGCTGGACGACCCGCTGGGGGCCCTGGGGGCGGCGGCTTAGAACGGGCCGCCGTCGGCGGGCTTCGGACGTCGTCCACCATGGCCACCTCGTCGTCGACCGTCCGCCGTTGGCGGTCCCGTCCGCGAGGGCGATCCGGAAGGCGGCGTGCCGGTGGGAGGAGCCGTCCGTGGACGGCCCCCGGTACCGCGCGTGCCCGGGCGCAGTCGGCGAAGCGCGCCGGTGCCGCGTCCGCCATCGCCACCCCGGGGCCCCCACGCCCTTGATGCTGCCGGGCCCGCCCGGCTCCGGCCAGGGCCGGAGCGGCGGGCTGCGGGACCGCGGAGTCGCGGGATGCGCCGGCGGAACCCTTACCCGGGCCTGGCGCCGACCGACGCCGCCACCGACATGCCGGCCGGGACGGCGCTCGGGTCCACGGCGACGACCACCGCCGGCGCGGGCTCCCGTACGGGCCTGGAACCGTTGCCCATCGGGCGCTGCTGCGCCGCTGCCGCGGGGGCGGCGCGGAGCGAGAACCACACCACCTTGCCGGGGCTGTCGGCCCGGTTCCGTGCGCCCCAGGCCTCGCTGACCGCCTCGACCAGCGCGAGCCCGCGCCCGCATGTCTCCAGGTCGTCCGCGGGCGCCTCCCGAAGGACGGGAAGCCGCGGATCGCTGTCGTACACCGAGACCGTGAGCCGCCCCAGCCGCAGCTCGATCTCGACCGTGCACGTCTTGTCTGGCTGTGCATGGCGGTGGACATTGCTGAGCAGCTCCGTCACACCGAGCGCAGCCCGGTCTATGAGCGGATCGAGCTGCCAGTGACGCAATTGCGCTGAAACGATCCTCCGGATCTGTCCGATCCGGGACGGCACGGCCTGCAGTTCGACGACGCAGTGCCTGCGTGAGTGACTGATCACGGCTGCGACTCCCCGACATGAGTGTTACGGGTGCTGCACCCTCAGTAATGCTCCACCAGGGTCACCCACGGTGCGCGTGTATGCAACCGAACGCGATCGAAAGCGATCCGCATGGATACCCAAAGTGACTGTTTGTGCAGGTGAGGGAGGTACATTGCGAAAGCAGGGGGCGAAGAACGCACGAAGGAGCAAGGCGCATGAGCACCACCCGTACCTCCGGTACGACAGCTACGACCATTGACGTCGACCGTAGCGACGCGGACTACCGCGCCTGGCTGAAGGAAGCCGTCCGCAAGGTCCAGGCCGACGCCAACCGTTCCGCGGACACCCACCTGCTGCGCTTCCCGCTGCCCGAGGAGTGGGGCATCGACCTCTACCTCAAGGACGAGTCCACGCACCCGACGGGCTCGCTCAAGCACCGCCTCGCGCGCTCGCTCTTCCTCTACGCGCTGTGCAACGGCTGGGTCCGCCCGGGCCGGCCGGTCATCGAGGCCTCGTCCGGTTCGACCGCCGTCTCCGAGGCGTACTTCGCCAAGCTGATCGGCGTCCCGTTCATCGCCGTCATGCCGCGCACGACCAGCCCGGAGAAGTGCCGCCTCATCGAATTCCACGGCGGTGAATGCCACTTCGTGGACGACCCGATGAAGATGTACGAGGAGTCGGCGGAGCTCGCCGCCCGCACGGGCGGGCACTACATGGACCAGTTCACGTACGCGGAGCGGGCGACGGACTGGCGCGGCAACAACAACATCGCGGAATCGATGTACCAGCAACTGCGCCTGGAGCGTTACCCCGAGCCCGCGTGGATCGTGGCGACCGCCGGCACCGGCGGCACGTCCGCGACCATCGCCCGCTACGTGCACTACATGCAGCACGACACCCTCGTCTGCGTCCCGGACCCGGAGAACTCCTGTTTCTTCGACGGCTGGACGAACAACGACCCGCACGCGAGCAGTGATTGCGGCTCGCGCATAGAGGGCATCGGCCGGCCGCGGATGGAGCCGAGCTTCGTGCCGGGCGCCATCGACCGGATGATGAAGGTGCCGGACGCGGCGAGCGTGGCCGCGTGCCGTGCGCTGGAGCAGGCCATAGGGCGCAAGGCGGGCGGCTCGACCGGAACGGGCGTGTGGAGCGCCCTGAAGATCATCTCGGAGATGGTGGCCGAGGGGCGCAAGGGCAGCGTGGTCACGCTGCTGTGCGACCCGGGCGACCGCTACCTGGACAAGTACTACTCGGACGAGTGGCTGGCCTCGCAGGGCCTGGACATCGCCCCGTACACGCAGACGCTGGAGACCCTCCTGGCGACCGGCGTCTGGCGCGAGCCCACGGCCTGACCGGCGCGGAGACTACGGCAGCAGCCGTACCTCGGCCTCGGGGAGCTCGGCCCACCAGCGGTGGCAGCGGCGGTAGACCTCCGCCTCACGGCCGGCGAGGAACGCACCCGCACCCGCCGGCCCCGACGCCGGAGCCGCTACTGGCCGGCCGGGCGCTGCTGCGACAGGCGGGCGTCCAGTGCCCGGACCGCCGACCGGAACGACAGGCCCATGCCCGGACGGGCGCCGGCGAGCGCGAACCGGAACAGCGCGGGGCCGTCGGCGGCGAAGGTCCAGCGGACCAGGGTGCCGGAGCCCGGGGCGGCGGGGCTGAGCCGCCACTCCTCCAGCAGCGCACGGACCCCGGGCAGGTTGGTCTCGTCGACGCGGTACGCATAGCGCTGCTCCGGATCCGCCGCCATGACCGTCTCCTGGAAGCGGGTCCCGCCGACCAGCCGGACCTCCCGGCCCGCACCCCCGTGCGTCGGCCGCGCCAGGGTCACCGCCCCGAACCACCGCGGCCAGCCCTCGACGTCCTCGGCCAGGGCCCGGTACACGGCCTCGGGTGCCGCTGCCGTCCGTGCGGTGAAGACCAGGCGGATCGGGGCGTCCTCGGTGAAGTCCAGCCCCACCGGGCGGAGTCGGCGAACCATGGCGGTCCCTCCTGGGGGTAATCGGCGGAACGTGCGTGCGAGTGCGTGCGCGTACCCTAGCTGACGTCCCGTCATATGTCCGCCGCGGCCCGGGCTCCGGCCCCGGCCCGGGCGACCCGGAATCAGCTCACGAGGATCCCCCGGACAGGCCTAGGCATGCGGTCCGCCGCGCGGGATGCTGGATCCGCGCTGATCCCGCCCCGCGAGCGGAGGCCGCCGTGCCGGACACCCCCCAGCCCCCGCATCCCCTGGCCCTCGAACTTCTCACACCCCCACGCCCACCAGCCCTCGAACTCCGCGTCCACGGAGTCCACGGCGCATCCCCCGACGAGCTCCTCGGCGATCCGCGCACCGTCCGGATCACCGGGGACTCCACCGCCGCCGTGTTCCGCCGCGCCCGCGACGCCGACGCCGAGGCCCACCCCGAGCGGTACGCCGGCCGGCCCGTGATCGAGGCCTACTGCTGGTCCCGGCTCACCTCCGGAAACGGCGCCCGCGCCCTGTGGCTGCTGCTCCTGCCCTTCATGGTGGTCAACCTCGCCCACTGGGCCCGGCCGGCCGCACCCGCCACCGGCCCGGAGCCGCGCGCGGTGCGCACGTACGGACTCCTCGTACGGGTCCTCGCCCTCAGCCTCACCCTCCTCCTCATCGCGGCCGCCTGCGAGGTCGCGCTCGACCTCCTCGCCTGGCAGTGCGCGGGGTCCGGGACCTGCACCGGCCCCCGGTCCCGGCTCGGCTTCCTGGCGCCCGGCCACTGGTGGGGCCAGCCCGGGCGGCGGCTCGCGCTCGGCGCGCTGGTCCCGGCCGCACTGACCGGGCTCCTGTGGTTCCTGTCGAACCGCACCTGGAGCGCGTACGAGTCCCAGCCGCCGCCCACCGGAACGGCCGCCCCCGCAGCGGGCGGTGACGGTGCGCCCGCGCTCGGCCGGCCCGGCTTCTGGTACGGGCGGCGCATCGTCGCCCGGCTGCGCGCCGCGCACACCGCCGCCGGGCTGCTCACCGTCGCGGCCGCCGTCGCCGCACCCACCGCCCGCTACGACCGCCGCGCCGGCAGCCCCGTCCTGGAAGCCCTCGGCTGGACCGTGGAGGGGCTGCTCGCCGCCGGGGCCGTCGCCGTCGCCTGGGTCGTCTGCCGACGCGGCCGCACCGAGGCCCGTCCCGACCACCGTCTCGACCGGGCCGCCGTCACCCTGCTGCCCGGCTCAGCCCTCGCGCTGCTCGCCGCCGTCCTGCTGTACGCCGGCTGGTCGCGCCCTGGGTGGACCTCCACCGGGCGGCTTCCCGGCGACTTCGCCTTCGGCGTGCTCATGCTCGGCCAGGGCTGCTGCGTCCTGCTCCTCGCCGCCGTCGCCGTCCACCTGTACCGGCTGGCCCCCGATCCGGCGTCCGCCCTGTACGGCCTCGGCGGGCCCGCCATCGCCATGCTCGCCTGCGCCCTCGGCGGGGTGATGTCCGGCGGGGTCGCCCAGCGGGTCGCCGACTGGCTCGACGGCGGGACCGCTCCCGGACCGGGCGGCATCCTGCTGTCCGTGCCGACCCCGCCCGCGCCGCCCGTGCTGCTGTCCTGGCAGGCCGCCGTACTGCCCCCGCTGCTCCTCGTACTGGCCCTGCTCGCCGCCTGGTTCGCGGTACGCGGGGCGCGCGCCCGGCGCCGGCTCGCCGCCGGGGTGGCCGCCGAGTACCCGGGAGAGCCGCCCGACCAGGACCGCAGCCGCCGGATCGCCGGGGCCCGGGCCGCCGCCGCGCTCACCGACTCCGCGCCCTGGTTCGTGGCCGCCGTCTCCGGGATCACCCTGGTGCTCGGCGCGGGCGCCCTCGCCGGAGCCTGGATCAGCGGCCGGGTCCCGGGCGAGGCCGCCCGCGGCGCACACCCGCTGCTGGAGACCGCCGCCCGCGCCGCCCAGGACGCCGGATCCTGGCTGATCGGACTCGGCATCGCCGCGTTCGTCGCCTGGGGCCGCCGCGCCTACCGGGATCCCGCCGCCCGCCGCACCGTCGGCGTGCTGTGGGACGTCGGCACCTTCTGGCCGCGCGCCGCCCACCCGTTCGCCCCGCCCTGCTACGCCGAGCGCGCCGTCCCCGACCTGACCTGGCGGATGACCGGCTGGACCGGCCGCACCGGCGGCCGCCTCGTCATCTCCGGCCACTCCCAGGGCAGCGTCCTTGCGGCCGCCGCGGTCTGGCAGCTGCCGCCGCAGGTCCGCAGCCGGGTCGCCCTGCTCACGTACGGCTCCCCGCTCCGGAGGCTGTACGGGCGCTGGTTCCCGGCGTACTTCGGACCGGGACCGCTCGGCGCGCTGCACGGGGAACTCGACTGCTGGCGCAACCTCTGGCGCGCCACCGACCCGATCGGCGGCCCGGTCCTCACCGACCCCCGCGACGGCGCCGGCCCGGCCGGCCCGCTCG
Source organism: Streptomyces sp. NPDC097981 (assembly GCF_040302565.1). Taxonomy (NCBI): domain Bacteria; kingdom Bacillati; phylum Actinomycetota; class Actinomycetes; order Kitasatosporales; family Streptomycetaceae; genus Streptomyces; species Streptomyces sp. NPDC097981. The sequence goes on along the minus strand of NZ_JBEORW010000004.1, from coordinate 15,872 downwards.
GCCCGGCCGATCCCCATGGCCCGGCCGAACCGCCCGCCGCGGCCGGCTCCGTGGACCGCGGGCCGCTCGCCGACCCGCTCGCCTACGGGCGCAGCGCCCGCCACCCGCTGCCCGCGCCGATCCTCGGCCACTTCGACTACCAGTCCGACCCGGCCTTCGCCGCCGAACGCGACGCCCTCCTGGCCCGGTTGGCCGGACCGGCCCGCCGCGCCCGGTCCACCGCACCCGGAGGTCCGCCGGCCGGGCGCGGCGGCACACCGGCCCCGCCCGCCGTACCGGCCCCGCGGGTCAGCAGGGAGCCGGCAGCACCGGCAGCGCCGGAAGATCCTCCGGAAACAGCAGGGTGAGCTCGTCCGTGCCAGGGTCCGGCAACTGCGCCACCCGGCCCGCATGCCGCTCGACCATCGACTCGAAGGTCTGCCGGGCCGTGCGGCCGTTGCCGAACGCCGGGCCCTTGGGCAGCTCCGTGAAGTACGTCAGAAGCGCCTCGGCGGTGCCCTCCCCGAGCCGGTATTCGTGCTCCTCCGCCTGCTGCTCGACGATTCGCAGCAGCTCCTGCGGCCCGTAGTCGCCGAAGGCGATGGTCCGCGAGAACCGTGAGGCCACACCGGGATTGACGGTCAGGAAGCGATCCATCTCCGCCGTGTATCCGGCGACGATCACCACGACCGCGTCCCGGTGGTCCTCCATCAGCTTCACGAGCGTGTCGATCGCCTCGCGCCCGAAGTCCCGGCCCGAGTCCTCCGGCGCCAGCGCGTACGCCTCGTCGATGAACAGCACCCCGCCGCGCGCCCGTTCGAACGCCTCCTGGGTGCGGATCGCCGTGGAACCGATGTGCTCGCCGACCAGGTCCACCCGCGAGACCTCGACCAGGTGGCCGCGCTCCAGGACCCCGAGGGAGGCCAGGATCTCGCCGTAGAGCCGGGCCACTGTCGTCTTGCCGGTGCCCGGAGAGCCGGTGAACACCAGATGGCGGCGCACCGAGGCGGCCTTGAGGCCCGCCTGCTGCCGCCGCCGGCCCACCTCGATCATGTCGGTGAGCGCCCGCACCTCGCGCTTGACGCTGTCCAGGCCCACCAGCGCGTCGAGCTGGCCCAGCACTTCGCCGGAGCCGCGTGCCGCCGGCCCCCCGCCCGCTTCGCCCCCGGGGCGCGGTGCGGGCACCGGGGCCGTCTGCGCCGCAGGAGTCCGGACGGCTTCGGCCGTGCGGATGCCGGCGCGCTCACCGGCGAGGGCGCCGGCCGCGGCCGACTGGGCGGCGAGCCTCAACCCGGATTCGTCACTCGTGCACTCCTCGGCGACCGGGCCGTCCTCCGCGAACTCGTAGCCGCCGCGGGCGCAGCGCTCGGTGTGGCAGCGGGTCAGCGTGGTGCGGCAGCCGTCGATGACGTGGAAACCGAAGCCGGTACTGCCCGTCACCCGGCAGGACCGGAACGTCCCGCGGCCGGCGGCCGACACGTAGAACCCCGCTTCCGCCGGGGAGCTGACCGTGCACCGCTCCAGTGCGGGATCGGCGCCCTTGGTGACGATCACCCCCGTCTGGACCGCGTCGATGGTGCAGTTGGCGAGGGTGCCGCCGCTGCCGTGGTCGCGGAACCAGGCCCCGGTCGCAGCCTCCCGGATCCGGCAGTCGTCGACCTGCGCGGTCGCGCCGTCGCTCACCGAGACGGCCGTGTTGCGCACCTGGGACAGATCGCTGTCGACGACGTCGGCGCGCGAGCCCCGGTCCAGGACGAACACCGCGTCCGGCACATCGTGCACCCGGCAGGAGTTCAGCGAGGCGGTGGCCCCGTCACTGATCCACACCGCCGGATAGTCGCCCGTACTGTCGTGGATCTCGCAGGACTCGGCATCCACCCGGGTCCCCGGATCCCACACCGACAGGCCGTTGCGGCCGAACCGGCGGACGGTGGTGCGGCTGAGCGTGAGCACCGAACGGGAGCGCAGGTCCACCGCGTTCTCCGGGATGTCGTGGATGTCGCAGCCGGCGAGGGTGAGCACGGCGTCCGTGTCGAGGGTGACCCCGTCCGCCGAGGTGCGGTGCACCGCGCAGTCGGTGAGGCGGGCCGCCGCGCGCGCGGCGATCTGCACGCCGGTCCCCTTGATCTCGTACACCTCGCAGCCCAGTGCCTCCAGGCCCGAACCCTCGCCGGTGACCGCGATGCCCGCGCCCGACGCATGGTGGATCCGGCAGCGCTCCAGGCGCGGATGCCCGCTGCCGCGGACGGAGACCCCGGCCTGCCCGGCGGCCACCACCTCGCACTCCTCGAACACCCCGCCGCCACCGTCCAGTACGGCGATCCCCACACCCGTCGGGTTCTCCACCGTGCACCGCCGCACGAGGGGACGGGCCCCGCCGCGCACCTCGATGCCGGCCGCCGACTGTGTGCTCACCCGCAGATCGGTGAGCTCGGGGGAGCCCTCCTCGACGAGCAGCGCGGGCGCCGCCCGGTCCTGCCCCTCCAGGTGCAGGTCCTGGACCACGGCCGAGGCGCGGACCGTCAGCGCGACCCCGTCGAGCGGCGCGATCCGCACCGAACCCGGCGAGCCCTCCGGCCCCCGCAGGGTGACGGCATGGTTCAGCACCAGGTTCTCCCGGTAGGTTCCGGGCGCGATGGACAGCACATCCCCGTCGCCCGCGACGGCGAGCGCGGCGGCCAGCGTCGGATACTCACCGGAGCGGCGCCGCCATCGCGAAGCCCCGCTGTGCGTCACCTGGACCGTGCCCTGTGCCATGGTGCTGTCGTGCCCCCGCCCTCGTACTCGCGCTGTCGAAGCGACCGAAACCGCCGCCGCCCGCCGCGGTGGCGGCGACCGACTCCGGCCGCTCCACCGTAGCGCGCGCGGGGCCGGTGAGATGCCAGGTCAGCTGCCCGCGCCCGCCCGGCCCCAGTCCGGTCCCGCCGCCGCCCATGCGCGGTCCAGACGTATGTACCGCCGATGCATGAGCCTTCGTACGACGAGCCGGCGGACCGTTTCCACCAGCGCGGCCGCGCCGATGGCGGCGGCCAGGCCCACCACCGCGGCGTGGATGCTCGCCGAGGCCGCGTCGAGGGGCCGCCCCACGAGCCGCCCCTGCGTATCGGTCCATATCCGGAACCGGTCGCCCGCCTGCGGCGGTTCCTCCGCCGCAGGCACCGTGCCCTGGTGGCTGCTCCCGTCGGGCGCCGTCCAGGACGCCACGATCGGCGTGCGCTGCGGGCTCTGCCGCTGCGCCGACGGATCAGACTCCGTCCCCGCGGGCGGATCCGCGGCCGGACGGACCACCACCGCCGGGACGAGATGCCGCTCCTGCCGCTGTTCGCGCGCGGCCTGCTGCAGCGTTCCGTCTATTTTCAGGCCCGCGACCGTGCCGACGGCCGGAGCCACCAGCAGGACGCACGCCAGTGCGGCGAACGCCACCCACGCCTCGAAGAGATCGGTCGGCCGGCGTAGCGGATTGCGCCGCCAACGCCACACACCCATTGCTGTCCACACGGTCCGGCTCCCCCTACTTGTGCCAGCCTCCGTCTGCCTGCGGTCCAAGCCTCCCGCATGCCCCGCAACGAGCATTCCGGGACGCGCGGCAGCCGTGTCACCCGATTCGGTGCGCGAAGTCCCGGTGGTCGAATCCGAGCTCACGCATCTTTCAGGCATACCCGTCGAGTGCTCCAACGGCCCGCTCACGGTGGTTGGTTCCAACGTTCCTGCACAGCCCCTCGAAGGTGTCATTCCGAGGGTCCCCTCACGGCCGGGCGTGCCACCCGGGCGCCCACCCGGCCCCGCCGCCGGGCAGCCCCGCCGCCCGGCCCGCCGGCTCATTCCAGCACGCGGACCTCGTCACCCACCCGCACCGTGCCCACCCGCACCGGCACCAGCTGCCGCCCGAAGGCCAGCGACTTGCCGATCCGCCGGTGCAGGGCCAGGGTCTTGAGGGGCTCCTTGCCGCGCTCCGCCGTCGCCTGGTCGGTGGTCGTGACGATGCACCGCCCGCACTCCCGGGCCCCCCGGAAGACGGCGTCGCCGATCGCGATCCGCCGCCAGCCGTCCTCGGCCCACGCCTCGGCGCCGGCGACCACCACATTCGGGCGGAAACGGTTCATCGGCAGCGGACCCTCCTTCGGATGGTCCCCCTGCGCGATCAGCGAGTTGAGCGCGTCCAGCGACGCGAGGGTCGCCAGCAGCACCGGATAGCCGTCGGCGAGGCTCACCGTCTCACCCGGCAGTGCGTACTCCGGGTCCACGGGCCGCCGCACAGCAGGGTCGTCCATGTGCACGAGCCGCGCCGGCACCCCCAGGTAGGCGCTGAACCAGTCGGCCGCCGCGCTCGCCGCGACCACGGTCTCCACCTTCTTGCCGAACAGCACGACCGGCTCCAGCGGACCCGGCTCCGGCACCTCCACGACCAGCCCGGCCATGCCCGGCGCCGAAAGCGCGACGGCACCACCCCCCAGCGGACGCGCCGCGGCCAACGCGAGCCGAGGCTGCTGGCGCTGGGTGATGACCGTGCCCTCGGTGTCTACCAGCGCCCACCGCCGGTCCGCGGACAGACCCCAGGGCTCCACGGCCACCTCGTCGGGAGCTGTCCCCGCTACCGACTTGACGGGGTGGACGTGGAGCGCCTGGACATACAAGTTCGACATGGGAGCATCCTGCCAGGAGCTCCCGCGCACGCCCCAGCGAGCGTCGGGCCCGTCAGTAGCCACGCCCCTGGTACTGACGGCCGTACGGGTCCTCATACGAGGCGGCCGGGACCGGAGCCGGAACCTGCATCGGACGCGGTGCGGCCGGACGCATCGCCTCGTACCCGGTGCCCGTGGCCACCGGACGGGGCTGCTGCGGCTGGGCCTGCTGCATGTATCCCGCGCGGGCCACGGCCGGCTGCTGCTGCGGGATGTACGGAGCGGGCGCGTTCTGCAGCGGCATCGGCGAGGGCGCCGCCTGCTGCTGGTACGGGTACCCGTACGCCGGGGCCTGCTGCTGCGGCGCGGCCGGGGGCAGCGCGGCAGGCAGGGCGGGCAGCGACGAGGCGAGGGCCGGGAGGTACCCGCCGCTCGAATAGCCGGCGCTCGGGGAGTCGTACGCGGCCGGAACGCGGATCGGGGCGATCTGCGGAGTGCCGCGTTCGGCGACGAGGGAGTCGTAGATGGGGGTGTCCGGGAAGGAGGGCGCGGAGTAGTAACCGCCGCCATAAGTGGAGCGGGGGGAGGTCATGGGACCTAAGTTAAGCCCACGACTTCACCGGGTCCATAGCGAGGTGTGACGAACGCCGCGCTGACCTGCATATTCGCAGGTCAGCGCCACTCGCTTCACTTCGTGTTCACGTGCACGATTCGCCACATCCGCCCCGGCTTGCTCCTACTCGTGCCCACCGGTCGGGTGTTGCACCGACTTGCTGCTGACGCAGCGTCACAACACGGTGACCTGGGATGACATCGGCTCGGAGGGCGGTTTGTCGTTTCAGGCATCATGGGGGCGGGCATAGGTACGGCCCTTCCACGCCGCTCCGCGGCCCCGGTAGTGCTGAACGGCCGAGTCGACGGTCATCAGGAGGTACAGCAGGGCCGTGAGCGGAAGCAGAAGAGCCAGCACGGCAGGCTGGCGGTAGTAGCGCAGCATCGGCAGATAGGTGCCGGCCATCAGCAGCCAGGCGAGACCGCCGGCCCACGCGGTGGCCGCGTGCCCGGTCGCGGCCCCCGCGAGGACGGCGGCCGGGGGGACGAGGTAGACGAGCACGAGCCCGGCCACCGTCCCCGCCAGCAGCAGCGGCTGGTGGCGCAGTTGCGCGTAGGCGCTGCGCGAGACCATCCGCCACAGGTCCCCGAGCGCGGGGTACGGGCGTACGCTGTCCACCCGCTCCGCGAGCCCCAGCCAGATCCGGCCGCCCGAGCGCCGGACGGCGCGGGCGAGGGAGACGTCGTCGATGACGGCGTGCCGGATCGAATCCGGCACGCCCGCCCGCACCGCGGCCTCGGTCCGCAGCAGGACGCAGCCGCCGGCCGCAGCGGCGGTCCGGCCGGTCGCGCGGTTGATCCGGCGGAAGGGGTAGAGCTGCGCGAAGAAGTACACGAAGGCCGGTACGACGAGCTGCTCCCAGAGGCTGACGACACGGAGACGGGCCATCTGCGAGACGAGGTCGAGCTCGGCGGTCGTTGCGGCCGAGACCAGCTCGCGGAGGCTGTCGGGCTCGTGCGCGATGTCGGCGTCGGTCAGGAGCAGGTACTCGGGCTCGGTGGCATGTGCGGCCCGGGCGAGCGCGATGCCGTGGCGCAGCGCCCACAGCTTCCCCGTCCAGCCGGGTTCCGGCTCGCCGGGGGAGACGACGGTGAGGGGCAGCCCGGGATGCTCCCGGGCCAGCCGCAGGGCGAGGTCGCCGGTGCCGTCGGTGCTGCCGTCGTCGACCAGGATGACCTCGGCTTCGCCGGGATAGTCCTGGGCGATGAGCGAGGGCAGGCTGCGCGGCAGTACCGCGGCCTCGTCCCGGGCCGGGACGACGACGGCGACGGACGGCCAGCGCGCGGGAGCGCTGCGCGGAGGGAGCCGGACGTCGGTGCGCCAGAACATGCCCTGGGCGAGCGTGAGCCAGATCCAGACGACGAGGGAGGCGCAGGCGGCGCAGAGAAGGCCCATGCGGGCAGTGTGCCGAACCCTGCGGGGCGTGTCGCGCATTCGGGCGGGGCGGGGCGGGGCGGGGGCGGCGGGGCAGGTCGGTCGGGGCGGCGCGGGACGTGTGCTCCGTGTGCTCCGTGTCGCAACGGCCGGGCCGGGGGTTGGGGTCGGCCGGGCCCCGCCTCGCCGCCCGGCCCGTCTCGCGCCGCGCCCGCCTCGCCGCCCGGCCCGTCTCCCGCCGCGCCCGCCTCGCCGCCCGGCCCGTCTCCCGCCGCGCCTCCGGCCGGCCGGCTCCGCCCCCGTCGGGCTCCGCTGGGGGCTTTCCAGCGGGGCTTCGATTAAGGTGACCGGGTGAAGATCGCCCTCATGGACTCCGGAATCGGCCTCCTCGCGGCGGCCGCCGCGATGCGGCGGCTGCGGCCCGACGTCGATCTGGTCCTCTCCTCCGACCCCGTCGGCATGCCCTGGGGGCCGCGTACCCCCGCCGATCTGACCGGGCGGGCCCTCGGTGTGGCCCGGGCCGCCGCCGGGCACCGGCCGGACGCGCTGATCGTGGCCTGCAACACCGCCACCGTGCACGCCCTGCCCGCCCTGCGGGCCGAGCTGGAGCCCGGGGTCCCGGTGATCGGGACCGTGCCGGCGATCAAGCCCGCCGCTGCCGCGGGCGGGCGCATGGCCATCTGGGCCACCCCTGCCACCACCGGCAGCTCCTACCAGCGCGGGCTGATCCGCGACTTCGCCGCCGGGGTCCCCGTCACCGAGGTGCCCTGCCCGGGACTGGCCGACGCCGTCGAGGCGGGGGACGACGACGCCGTCGCGGCGGCCGTTGCCGCGGCTGCCGCGCTGACTCCGCCCGACGTGACCGACGTCGTCCTGGGCTGCACTCACTACGAGCTCGTCGACGCGCCCATCCGGGCCGCCCTGGCCGAGCGGACCGGCGGCGCCGGGCTCCGCTTCCACGGCTCCGCCGAGCCCGTCGCCGTGCAGGCGCTGCGCCGCCTCGGCGCCCTCCCCGAGCCGGGCCTGCCCCGTACGGGAACCCTGACCGTGCTGCTCAGCGGACAGGACGGGGAGCTTCCCGCCGCCGCGCTCGGGTACGCCGAAGGGCGGCTGCTCGCGGGAGAGGGCGCGGCCGTCGGGCGATGACCCCGCAGGACCTCGCCCTCGCCCTCGGGTCCGGCGGCGCCCTGCGGGCCGTGCCCGTGGCGGATCTGCTCCCCGAGCGCTACGTCCGCTCCGCCAGCGACTGAGCGAGCGCACGCAGACCGTCCGCGTCCAGCACCCGGTCCCCGAAACCGGGCAGCGGTACGTGCAGCGGGGTGGTCCACTCCCGCGGGAGCGCCGACTGGCCGTAGCGCGCCCCGGCCAGGGTGCCGGTGACCGCGGCCACCGTGTCCGTGTCCCCGCCCAGGTCCACGGCGGCCCGTACGGCGTCGGCGAAGCCGCCGGTCGTCCGCAGCGCCCACACCGCGGAGCCCAGGCAGGGCCACACCGCCCCGTTGAACTCGGTGGCGAGTCCCGGATGCCAGTCGGGGCCGAGTACGGTCCGGTACCGCTCGCGGTGGTCCGGGTGCACGGCGTCGAGCACCTCGGGGAGGACGGCCAGCGGATCGCCGCCGTCGAGCGTCACCCGTACGAGTTCGTGCAGTACGGCCGTGCCCTCCCAGGCGGCCCGGTCGCCGTGCGTCAGCGCCGCGATCCGCCGTGCGGCGTCCATCGTTCCCTCCCGCCCGTCGGCGGCGAAGTACACCGCCGAGGTGGAGGCCCGCATCAGGGAACCGTTGCCCGCCGCCCGCGCGTTGATCTGGAAGTGCAGTGCGGCGGCCAGGTCCCAGGCCTCGCCGTTGGTCAGCACGTCCTCCGTCTGGAGCCCGATGTCCTTGGGCTCGCCGGCCGCCCAGCGCTGGAACCGTCCGAAGATGTCGGCGAGTTCGAGACCGCCGTGCTCCAGCAGGGACTCGCCGACCAGGACGGCCATCTGCGTGTCGTCCGTCGCCTCGCCCGGATCCCAGCCGCCGCCCCCGCGCATCTCCTCGCCGCGCGCTGTCAACTCCCCTGCGGGCCCGAACTCGTAGGGCGCGCCGAGCGCGTCACCGACGGCCGAGCCCAGCACGGCGCCCACGGCGCGGTCGAGTCGAGTGATCACGGTTCCTCCTCGGGCGGTTCGGGGCATACGCAGGCCAGTACACCGCGGGCGAAGCGCTCCAGGTCGTCCAGGCCGGCGGCGGCCAGGGTGTCCGGGGCCCCGGCCAGCAGGTGGGGGATCGCGCCGTGCAGCGCGAGCGTGAGGGTGCGGGCATGCTGCGGTCCGGCCGGCAGCCCGGCCGCGCGCAGCAGGTGCGCGTGGGCCGCGAAGTCGGCGGCGCCGATCGGGTCGAGGAGTGCGGCCAGCCAGGGCCGCCGCGTCGCCTCGGTCTGGAGCTCCAGATAGGCCAGCACGCGCGGTCTGCCGGGCCCGGCCACGTCGCGCAGCAGCCCGGCGAGCAGGGCTGCCAGCCCGGCCCGGTCGGCGGGTCCCGGACCGGCCTGCGCCAGGACGGCGGCCAGCGCCCGGTACTGCTCAAGGCAGCGCTCGGCGACGGCCCGCAGGAGTGCGTCGCGGGTGGGGAAGTAGTTCTTGGCCGTGCCCAGCGGTACGGCGGCGGCGGTGTCGACGGCCCGGTGCGTCAGCCCGCGCCCGCCCGCTTCCGCCAGCACCGTGACGGCCGCGTCGCGCAGCCGGTCCCTCCGGTCGTGATTCACGTTGCCACCCTAACCACATCCGTGGTACCACAGGTGTAGTACCACAACTGTGGTACTTGCGAACGCATGTCGTGTGGACCGGGGAGGTACGCCATGCGCAACGATGCGGATGTCACGGGCGTCACGGATGTCACGGGTGGTGAGCGCGGTGAGCGCGGTGATCGCGGCGTCGGCCCGGGTACGGCCGTCGTGGTCGGCGCGGGAGTCGGGGGACTCGCCACCGCCATCGGGCTGCGCCGCGCCGGCTGGACGGTCTCCGTCCTGGAGCGGCGGACCGCGCTCGAACGGTACGGAACGGCCTTCGGGATCCATCCCACCGCCCAGGCGGCGCTCGACCGGCTCGGCCTCGGCGAGGCCCTGCGGGCGCGCGCGGTCCCGTACCGCGGTGCCCGGATCCGACGACCCGACGGCAAGGTGCTGGCCGCCCTGCCGCTCGAACGGATCGAGCGCAGAGCGGGCCGCCCCGAACTCCTCGTCTCCCGCCCGTACCTGATCGACGCCCTGCTCGCCGAGCTCGACCGGCTCGGCGGCACCGAGATCGTGTACGGGCAGCGGCTCACCGACCCGGACGGGCTCGGTGCCGACCTCGTCGTCGGCGCCGACGGCATCAACAGCGCCGTGCGCGCCGCCCGCTTCGGCACGGGCAGCGGCCCCCGCTCCGTCGGCACCGCCGCCTGGATCGGCACCGCCGGATTCGAGACCGGCGTGTACGGCGAGACCTGGGGCGCAGGCCGTTTCTTCGGGATGACCCCCGTCGAACCCGGGCGCACCAACTGGTACGCCGCCGTTCCCGGGGCCGCCACGGCGGCGGCCACCACCGCCGGCGCCGCCGAACTGCTGCGTGCCGCGTTCGCCGGCTGGCACGACCCGATCCCGCGGGTCCTCGCCGACACCGATCCGGCGACCTGGATCCGCTACAAGATGCGCCACCTCCACCCGGCGCCGGCGACGTTCGTCGAGGGCGGCCGCACCGCCCTGGTCGGCGACGCCGCCCACGCCATGACCCCGAACCTCGGCCAGGGTGCCTGCACCGCCCTCCTCGACGCCGAGGCCCTGGCCCGTGCGGTCGCGGCCCACGGGCGGGCCGGCCTGCCCGCCGCCCTGCGCGCGTACGACGGCGAGCGCCGCCGCAGCGCCCAGCGCGTCGCCTTCGGCTCGCGGAACCTGCACCGCTTCGTGACGGCCTGCCGCCCCGCCCTGCGCGACGCGCTCGTCGGCCTCCTGCCGGGCTGAGGCGCCGGGCTGCGCGCCGCGCCGCGGCCTACGCGCCCGCCAGCCGCCGCTCCAGCTCCTCGCCGGACACGTCCTCCAGGTGGGTCAGGAACACCCACAGATGGCCGGACGGGTCCCGGAGGATGGCGGTCCGGTCGCCGTGGAACTGGTCGGCCGGCGGCTGGAGCAGCTCCGCGCCCTCGGCCACCGCCGTCCTTACCAGCGCGTCCACGTCCGGTACGTACACGTGCAGTGCGACCGAGGTGCCGCCCAGCGCCGGCGGGGCGGAGAAGGGGCCCTCGGCGGTGTCCCCGAGCATCAGCACGGCCCCGCCGATCCGGATCTCGGCGTGTATCACCCCGCCCTCCGGGCGGTCGAGCCGGAAGTCCTCGACGGCGCCGAAGGCCCGCCGGTAGAAGGAGAGCGCGGCGGCCGCGTCGGCCACCATGACGTGCGGCACCACCGCTCTGCGGTAGCGCTCCGGAACGGTCTGCACGGTGTGCTGCTCTGTTGCGTCTGTGGTCATGCGGACGACCGTAAAACCTCAAGCTTTATTGAGGTCAAGCCGGCCGGGCGGCCGTGCGCCGACGTGCCCGCGCCGACGTGCCCGGCCGACGTACCCGCGCCGCGCGGGCGAGAGGCGGTGGCGTACACGCGGAACGTGAGTACGCTGCTGCACATGACGGTTCATCCCCCGGGGCCGCTGTGGGCGGGCCGGGCCTCCAACCGCGCGCAATGGCTGCTGGCCGCGGCCGGTGCGGCCTGCCTGGCGCTCGGTGTCGAGCTCGCCGTCGACTGGTCCTGGGCCGCCGGCATCACCCCGCTGCTGATGTCGGTCATCGGCTGCCTCGCCGTCGGACTGCTGATCCTCTACGGCACCCTCGCCTTCGTGCACGTCACCGTCACCGTCGACGCCGAGGCCGTGGAGGTCCGCTGCGGTTACGTCGGGCTGCCGCGCCGGAGGATCCCGCTCGCCGCGGTGGCCTCGGCCGAGTTCCTCCCCCGGATCCCCCTCCAGCAGTGGGGCGGCTGGGGGTACCGCTGGCGCCCCGACAGGGGAACCGCGGTCATCGTCCGCCGGGGCGAGGGACTGGAACTCCGGCTCGGCGACGGGAAACTGTTCACGGTCACCGTCGACGACGCCGAGAACGCGGTCCGCGTCATCCGCGCCCACCTGCGCGCCCTCGCCGGCTGAGGTTTTTCCCGCTGCCTGCGGGTGGGGACGTACACTCCGGCAAATGAGCAGCATCACCCGAGAGCCCGGCCGCACCGCCGAAGCGGAAGCCGGAACCGAAGCCGCCGCATCTCCCTGGAAGAGGTGGGCGGCCTCTTGGCCGCTGCGCGCCGCCCTCGCCTTCGGCTCCGGCGTGCTGCTCTACCTGAGCTTCCCGCCCCGCCCACTGTGGTGGCTGGCCCCCCTCGCCCTCGCCCTGCTCGGCGGCTGCCTCCACGGCCGCCGCGCCCGCGCCGGCTTCGGCCTCGGCTTCCTGCACGGCCTGGGCTTCCTGCTGCCGCTGCTCGTCTGGACCAGCGAGGGCGTCGGCCCGGTCCCGTGGATCGCCCTCGTCACCCTCGAAGCCCTCCTGATCGGCCTCACCTGCCTCGGGGTCGCCCTCGTCAGCCGGCTCCCCGGCTGGCCCCTGTGGGGCGCGGCCGCCTGGACCGCGGGCGAGGCGCTGCGCGCCCGGGCCCCGTTCGGCGGCTTCCCCTGGGGCAAGCTCGCCTTCGGCCAGGCCGACGGATTCTTCCTGCCGCTCGCCGCCCTCGGCGGCACCCCGCTGCTCTCCTTCGCCGTGGCGCTCTGCGGATTCGGGCTGTACGAGGCCCTGCGCATCGCCCGCAACCACCCCCGCCGGACGACCGCGGCCCTCGCGGCCCTCACCGTCGCCGCGCCGATCGGCGCGGCGTTCGCCGCCCGCCCGCTGGTGTCCGACGCCCCCGAGGACGGCACCGCCGTGGCCGCCGTCGTCCAGGGCAACGTCCCGCGCTCCGGGTTCGACTTCAACGCCCAGCGCCGCCAGGTCCTCGACAACCACGCCAACCGCACGCTCCAGCTCGCCGCGGACGTCAAGGCCGGCCGGGTCCCGAAGCCCGACTTCGTGGTCTGGCCGGAGAACTCCTCCGACATCGACCCGTACACCCAGCCCGACGCTTACGACGTCATCGACCGTGCGGTCAAGGCCGTCGGCGTCCCGGTCGCGATCGGCTCCGTGCTGGCCCCGGAGACCGGCCCGCTGCGCAACACGATGATCCTGTGGGACCCGGTCAAGGGCCCCACCGACACGTACGACAAGCGCAAGATCCAGCCCTTCGGCGAGCGCATCCCGATGCGCTCCTTCGTCCGGCTCTTCAGTTCGGACGTGGACCGGGTGCGCCGCGACTTCGGCCCCGGCAAGGAGCCGGGCGTCTTCGACATGGCGGGCAGCAGGGTCGGCATGGTCACCTGCTTCGAGGCCGCCTTCGACGACGCCGTGCGCTCCACGGTCCAGGACGGCGCGCAGGTGATCGCCGTACCGAGCAACAACGCCACGTTCGGCCGGTCGCAGATGACCTACCAGCAGCTCGCGATGGACCGGGTCCGCGCGGTCGAGCACAGCCGGACCGTGCTCGTCCCCGTCACCAGCGGGGTCAGCGCCGTCATCCGCCCCGACGGCAAGATCGTCAAGCAGACCGAGATGTTCACGGCGGACGCGCTGGTCGCCGAGATCCCGCTGCGCTCCACGCAGACCCCGGCGACCCGCTTCGGCCCGCTGCCCGAGTACGCGCTGCTGCTGGTCGCCGCGGGCGGCCTGGGCTGGACCCTCGTCCGCCGGATCCGGGCCCGCCGGGCATCCTGACGCAGGCCGGTGCGTGCGGTCTCGTAGGGTCGGGGGATGACCACACCTGACTTCATCCGCGCGATCCGCGCCTCCGCAGGCAACCAGCTGCTCCTGCTGCCCGGCGTGACCGCCATCGTCTTCGACGACCGGGGGCGGGTGCTGCTCGGCCGGCGCTCCGACACCGGTCAGTGGGCCGTCGTCGGCGGGATCGCGGAGCCGGGGGAGCAGCCGGCGCAGACGGCGGTGCGCGAGGTGTACGAGGAGACGGCTGTGCACTGCGTCCCGGAGCGGGTGGTGCTGGTGCAGATGCTGGAACCGATGACGTACCCGAACGGCGACGTATGCCAGTTCCAGGACATCACCTTCCGCTGCCGGGCCACCGGCGGCGAGGCCCGGGCCAACGACAGCGAGTCGCTGGAGGTGGCCTGGTTCGAGGTGGACGACCTGCCCCCGCTCGATCCCTTCGCGGTGGACCGCATCCACCGCGCGCAACGGGACGAGCCGACCTGGTTCGCGCCGGTGCCCGCGGCCGGGATCGGCGCGGAGCGCCACGCCTGACGAAGACCTCGACGCCCTGCGCGCCGGACCGGAACGGACCCGCGCCGAGCGCGACGCGGCCCTGCGCGGCTTCGGCACCGAGGAGCACGCCCCCGGACAGGGCTGACGGCCGGGTGGGCGGTCAGCCCGCGGAGACGGCCGCCTCGCGGTAGAGCTCCAGGGCCTGGTCGCCCATCACCGCGCTGTACGAGACCTCCGGGACGCTGCCGCCGCCCTCGTAGCCGCCGAGCACCCCGGCCAGGGCGCCGTCCGCCAGCCAGGGGCTGCCGCTCGTGCCGCCGCTGAGGTCGGGGCAGTCGATCCGGCGCTGGGTCTCGGAGAACAGGCTCGTGGCGTTGGCGCAGCGCAGCGGGACCTCGTCCTCGCTGGGGTAGCCGAGGATCGTCACCGTCACGTCGTCCGGCTGCTCCGTGGCCACGGGGAAGCCGCCCACGGTGTCCTGGATGCGCTTGGTCCCGCCGTCCGCCGGGGCGACCGTCGCGAAGGCGATGTCCTCGTCCGGGTCCCGCCCGTCCGTCCAGCCCGGGGCGACGTACACGTCGGTCAGCTTCCACAGCCCGTACGGGGCCTTGCCGTCCCGGTAGCCCGGCGCGAACACGGTGGTGTCCGGGTTGTCCAGGCAGTGCGCGGCGGTCGCGATCACGTTGCGGTCGTCGCTGCGCACCACGGCCGCGGTGCAGAAGTGCCCGTCGTCGAGCGAGCCCGCGAACAGGGCGCCCACCCGGTTCGCCGCCTGGTCGGACCCGGCCTCGGCGGTGACTCCGAGCGGCGGCACGGCCGCGGCGACGGGCAGGTCCACGCTCACCAGGGCGGCCATCGCGGCCAGCGCGAGCAGGATCCGGGACGCCTGCCGGGTGCGGGCGCGGTGGGCCGGTCGGGGAAGCATGCGCTGGATCATGCCCCGAGCTTCCCCACCGAAGCTATGCCCGGAGCTTGTTATTCCATATGAATGCGCTGTGAATCGGGGCTCCCCAGGCGACGGCGCTCCGTGTGGGCGAGACTGGCAGAGGCGCCAGGGGGGTCCAGGAGGTGTCCCGCCATGACCGCACAGCGCCGTACGCCCGTGGTGTTCATCCACGGCCTCTGGCTGCATTCCACGAGCTGGGAGGGCTGGGCCGACACCTTCAGCGAGGCCGGGTACGAGCCCGTCATGCCGGAGTGGCCCGGGGTTCCCGACACCGTCGCCGAGGCCCGCCGCAGAGCCGACGACCAGGCCGGGGTCGGCCTCGTCGAGATCTCCGACGCACACGCCAAGGTGATCCGCGACCTGCCGGCCCGGCCCGTCCTCGTGGGGCACTCGGTGGGCGGGTTCATCGCCCAGCACCTGCTCGGCCAGGGCCTCGCCGAGGCCGCCGTGGCCATCTGCCCCGGGCAGATCAAGGGCGTCAAGGTCATCGCTCCGGCCCAGGCCAAGTCGACGTTCGCCGTTCTGCGCGACCCCGGCAACACCCGGCGGTCCGTCTCGCTGAACCGGGAGCAGTTCCGCTACGGCTTCGCCAACGCGGTCTCCGAGGAGGAGTCCGAGGAGCTCTTCGAGGAGTGGACCATCCCGAGCTCCGCCCGCCCCCTGTTCCAGCTGGCGCTGGGCAATTTCACCCCGCACTCCCCGGCCAAGGTCGACACGGAGAACGAGACCCGGGGCCCGCTGCTCCTGCTGTCCGGCCGGCTCGACCACACCGTCCCGGACCAGCTGACCCGCTCGACCTACAACCAGTACCGCCACTCGCACGCGACCACCGAGTACCAGTGCTTCGAGGACCGCGGCCACTCCCTGACCGTCGACCACGGCTGGCCGGACCTGGCCCGCGCCTCGCTGTCCTGGCTGGGGTCCCACACCGCGACGGCCCACCCCCGAGCCGCCTAATGGGAGCTACGGAACCGGGGAATGCTCGGTTCCGTAGCCGCCGGTAGGTGAGCACTTTCGACGCCGGAGCCTTCGAGCTCTGAGGTCAG